>JALFFZ010000065.1 GCA_022777585.1 Bacteroidales bacterium
TACAATTTCTCAAACGTTAGGCTTTGTGTTATTTGAGAAAGTGCCTATAAATCAATTGTTTAACAAAAATCAAAATTCCGTTTCAACTGACGAATATCCTAACTTATTCAGTATTAATTAGTTTAAACGGGACAGTAGTGATGAGGTCTATGAAGAATAATGATAGTAATCATCTTGAGTCAGATCAATAATTGATTAATATTTTTGACATTGATAATATTCCAGAATCAGAATTGGGAAAAGCATATGTTGATTATGAGAAAGTGAAAGGGAATAATATGCAGAAAACAATCATAGGAACAGGCATTTTCAATCTGGATACCATCGTGGTGAGAGAGTATCCGGAATGGCCCGCAATGCGGCCGTTTGTGGAGAAGGAAGTCCTGCAGGAGGTCGGCGGCACCTGCGGGAATGTAATGTGCATGCTGGCTACAATGGGCTGGAAGGCCCTGCCTGTGGCCTGTCTTGATGACTCGCCGGAGGGGCTGATAATTACGGAGGATTTAAAGAGGTTCGGCTGCGACTGCCGGTTTGTGAGCAACACCCCGGATGGGGGTACGACCATGCTCAGGTGCACGCACAAGAAGACTGCGGAGGGTGGACGCAAGATGAGTGTCCGTGCCGGTTCTCCCGGCGGAAGCCGCTTCCCCAAGCGGCACTTCCTGAGAGCCAGGGATGAGGCCCCGGTTTTTATGGAACAGTTGATTGGTGTCCCGTCGGTATTTTTCTTTGACGATCCCGCTGCGGGTCATCGTTACCTGGCGAGGGAGATGAAGCGGAAGGGCTGCCAGCTAGTGTACTTCGAGCCATCCAAAGTCGCCACCAATGCCGACCTTGAATCCATCCGGGTCAGCGATGTCATCAAGTTCTCCGACGAGAACGTGCCGGATGTCTCTTTCACGGAGTCGTTCCCGGACAAGGTGTTTATCCAGACGATGGGGCCGAAAGGAGTACGGTACAAATACAAGGGACGGCCATGGGAGGTGGTGGAGGCGCTACCCATCCAGCACGTTGTTGACACGGAAGGCGCCGGGGACTGTTTCACCGCGACCTTCATCAATGCCGTAGCCGAGCGTGGCTTAACCCTGTCGGGCATCCCCTCTGCCATACGTGAGGCAATGGAAAATGCCTCGCGCAGCGTGGGCTACTTCGGCAGTAAGGGCTTCATTCGCGAAGGAAGTAAGAGAAATTGCCGCGATTGAGCACAGGACAGCTCTTAAGCTTCCCTCCCAAAGGGCATCCGCGTAGCTCAGTGCATTCAAATGCCACCGTAAAAAACTGCATTTTCCAATAAAACAAACCCTCTAAAAGCTGCGTTTTTCCTGTTGGGATAGATCAGGAGCCAAACTACCGTGAGAGGCCTGAAATGAAACCGCAGGTCGAGAATTTTTAGTACAAAAAAATGCAAAACTCAGAGTAGTCAAGGTAAAGGCTCGAACGTCCATTCGAAATCTGACGCTTGCGGATATTTATTCTTGTGGCTTTCATAATTCTGCGGTTTTGGGTGTCCTGTCGTTGATGTGCGCCGCTTCTTCGAAGCGGTCCCGTTCAAATTTCAGGTCGCCGCTGATGACTTGTGATGGAATCTTCCCCTGCTTGAGGTAATGCCGCACCTGATCGTAACTCATGCCGTAATCATTCATGGCTTCTTGCACTGAGCAGAAATAACTGCCTCCGGAAGCCCCTTTTACGTTTATGATTTCCCGTTGAAAAGTTCTGTGAAATCTTTCAGGAAACTCCGTCGGTGGTTACTTTACTGATGACATCCACAGAGGCTCTGTCTCCCAATGCGAGTTGAACCCCATTGCTTTCAGGTCTATCTCCGGGAATGATGTGAAGAGAGCCTGAAGTTTTTCCTTGAAGTCGTTGTTTTGAGAGATGATGTCAAGGAAGTATTTGATGATGCAGATGTTGTAGTATGTCCTTCGCTTGTCTGTGGCCGGATCTATCCAGGGGCGGGTCATTCCGGCCATATTGTTTGGAATAATGGAGTTGACTTTATTCCAGACGCGTGCGTGGTGGCAGCAGGAGTTCCTGGTCAGAGTGACAACATTCATCCAGGATTCAAGCACTGGTGCGTGAAGGAAGAACTTCTTGGACACCGCCTTCTTGTGGGCCGGGGATAGATTTCTGAATATCCACGTGATGTTTCCGAAGGGAAGAATTTCGGACAGTATCCATGCCGGCGGGTAAGGATTTGAGTACGCGTTTTTAAAATGTAAGATAAAGTCCTCGGTGGAGTGGGCATATTCACGTTGGATAAGGGCTAATGTGCTCGCATTAACGTAGGAAGGGTTGGTCATCCAGAATATGTCCCCGGTCCTGTCCGTGATAGTATTCACAACAGCGGCACGAAATGCTACCTCTATCTTCTCAATCTCGTTGAATAGCAACACCCTCAGTTTTTTGTCGAAGCGATAAAGCCTAAGTACGCGGTCAAAGGTGATTCCCGGTTTATATTGGTGGGCGGTCTTCGGTTCGGCAAGAAAAGGATACATATATGCACTCAGACGATAGTAGCCGATGTTGTCGATGTAACGCTCTGCGCGAGCTTCGTCTGCGATGGCGAGGCCTCTCTGTTTTAGTTGTTGAACCAAGTCTGCAGGAGACTTGGCTGGTTTGCTATAAGGTGCCATATAGAATAAAAAAAGACCCGCCTATTTAAGCATTGTTAAGAGGCTCGGCGAGTTCTAGTGTTGCAAAGATACAACTTTTTTGATTCTTGCAAAAATTTTATCTTAGAATCAGCGCTTTTTTCGCTTGTATTTCATCGATAGTGTCCTGGGCAGGTCTCCGGTGGAACACTGTTTCCGTATCATTTTCCCACGCAGGCATTTTAATACATTGATTATCAATGACTTATATTTTGCGTGCTAAAAACTTGAAGATTCTACGTAACTGCCTGATAATCAGTTATTAAGAATATGGCACATAACCTCGGAAATTGGCAAAATGGATACATTTTCGCCTTTTTTCGGCCTGTTTCTGCCATCACCTCCATCGTGGAGATGCCTCATCTGTCGCCTTACAAAAAGTTAACTGAAATACCCTGAAAAGGATGCATTGATTCCCATCAATCTGACAGCTAACGTTCGTGCAAATATAGTCAATTTATCGGATAGTATTGATTGGTATTATATGGTTTTCGTCAATATTTCGTGAAACGGAAAATGGACGAAAATAAGATACCATCCAATCATTATAACAGTATTTGAGAAATAAGCTTCAATTGTCTGAAGAAGGGAGATGTTTTGAAAAGATTCAGGTTACCTTATGGATGATATAGACATATATATGCAGAATCAGTAAAGTGATTGAATTATGAACAGGCAGATTTTGCAAGCATTTACCGAGGGTAAGCCATTGAGCATAACTCCATACGGAAATACAATGGGCATAGCGGCTTTGCCCGCAGCCGGAGCATTCAGCAGGGGATGGAATCTCATAGGGGTTGTAGATGCGGAATATACGCTTGTGTATCAATTTGAGGTTGTTCTTATGGCAGGGGTAGTAGAAAACGTCTGGCATCAAGGAGTGATTGATGATGCTGTCGGCATGACATTTGGTGAGATCGACGGCATGTGGAGCAATAAAAACAATAGACTCCGTCTCTTCTGCACATTTACAGCCCAAACTCAATATGAATTCGATGATGCACTGGTCGAGTCATTCGATTTGCTTTCCGGAGCTGTTCTCATTATGTGGGAACACTATGTAAAGAGGAGAAATATTCAGCGAATGCCTAATCAGGATAGGTTTAGCGAAGACAAAAGAATCAAATTCATGGAGATGGTCAAAGGACCGGAAGACGAATCACAAGATATGCCAATTTTGCAACCGATTGCAAAGGTTAAAGGGGGATTTGCAGATGTAGCCGGATTTGATGAACTCAAACATAGACTTTCGGATGAAGTAATCTGGCCTCTAAAGAACAAGGCAAAGGCGGCGAAGTACAGGATCACACCTCCGAGCGGGATGCTCCTATATGGCCCTGCAGGTTGTGGAAAGACATTCTTTGCGCAGAAATTTGCAGAAGAGACAGGCTTCTCTTTCAAGTTGATAGTACCTTCCGATATAGGGGGAATGATTATTCACGAGACCCAGAAAAAGGTCGCTGAGTTGTTTGAGGAAGCTCAGCGCGAGGCTCCCTGCATCATCTGCTTCGATGAGATTGATGCTATGGTTCCCCGCAGGACTTCGACCCCCGGACTTGAGTATCAGAATACTGAGGTGAATGAATTCCTAGCACAGATGAATAACTGCGGTGAGAAGGGAATCTTCATCATTGGCACGACAAATAACAAGGACCTTATTGATCCGGCAGTGCTCAGAACCGGTCGTCTGGATTATCACGTTGAGATTCCAAAGCCTGACCGGATTCAAAGGGTAGAATTGTTCAGAGTATGCTTGCAGAACCGTCCTATGGAGTCGGACATTGACTTCGAATCGCTTGCGATGTCCACGGATGGATTCACTGCCTCTGATATAGCATTTGTTGTTAATAAGGCGGCTTTGGCCGCGGCAAAAGCTGACCTGCTTATATCGACGGACATTGTATCCAGATGTATATCGGAGGTTCAAACTGGCCGGATGAACAATGCTGACGAAACTGACAAGGAAGAAAAGTCTGAATCTGTAGATTGCCAGTTTCCAATTGGAAAGAAGGAATTTGTTTCGTAGCTTTGTGTAGAATGAGTTGTAGTATTATTGATGGAATCTTCGCCGCGTGCTGCGGAACTATGTATGGCATGGCCGATATGTTCGGCCGTACATACGAGTATGTGAATGTGCTGCTGTTCTGCTATGTGGAACCGGTGCTGACAGTCCTTATGATATTGGGTGCCATGTATGCCTTGTTCAGACTGCCGAAGGCAAGGCATGTGGCAAAGGCGTTTATGTGGCTCGGCATAGTTGTTTCTGTATTGACGGGAGTATTACTGATAGTATCAGCCATTCATGCCTGGGGTATGGTTGATATGTTGAACATCACCCAGGAAGAGATCAATGCAGTTCAGACATCAATCATGACTCCTGATCCAGATCCAGTCATTCACGACCTTTTCCAGAAGACCATGCATTGGCTGATGGATACTTCCAAAGGCAATGTAGGCTACAATGCAATCAACCTGCTGATATATGTGCTTCTGATGCCGGTTCTGATCATCACCTCAATTTGCGTTTGCTATAAGGCATCAAAGAAATAGTCTGAATGAGTTTACTATTTCCATATTCTGACATAAATAAGCGTAATCAAAAATGGAAAAGAGTATGGAAAGATTATTGAACAAGACAAAGATTGTTATTTCATTTACAAGAGCGAGTATTGAGTTGGCCTTTGCGTTGTTTGTGTTGTGTAAACCTGTAAATGGGCTTGGCTGGGTAATTGCCGCAGATGTGGCTTTATGGCTCTCAGGTTTTTCTACTGCTTTGGGAATTATGAGAGCAGTGCTGTATAATGCGATTAAAAAGTCATTGGGTTTAAAGTAATATGGGTATGATTGTAGTTGCTAATAAGAGAAAGAAGGTGGAGACTCTGATGAAGGAGTATCCGGGATGTATTATTATTGATGTGACGTCGAATAGTCAGGATGGTGATTATGTAAAGTTCTCGCCGTTTTATCCTCACGGTGGTATCCCTGTTCCGGGAATGCCCGGGAAGACAGCAGCTAGTGTTGAAGGAATCTGGCAGGGATTGAAGACTTTTGAGAGTGGTGAGAGTGTTGATTATGATTGTATGAGCAATCGTACGATGAAGAATCTCAAGAGGACGACTCGTACCCATGGAAGATGTGTAGGTCACCTGTATGAGGGTAAGCTGATAGGATATCTGACTGCTCGTCATCAGATTTATCTGCCTGCGTACAATTGGGTCCTTGAGAACAGGCTTTCGGACTTGACCAGAAAGCTCAAGAGACTATCGCAGACAAGAACCGTTGTGCTGCTGGATTATGAGACCAATGGTGATGTGAATGATGCCGGCAAGCCTCTTTCGCATGCTTCGCTTGTGAAAGCTTATGTTGATGCAATGCCTGTGATTCCGGAGGAACCTCAGCAGCCCGCTGTGGACTATGCTGAAGGAATGATGGTGAGACATGCAAAGTTCGGTGATGGCAAGGTCGTGAGGGTGATGCCTCAGGAAGGCAGGATTGCTGTTGCTTTTGCAGAAGGGGAGAAGGTTCTGAGCACAAGGATCGCCAAACTGGAGATTATTAGCGAATAAATAGTTTGAACCTCGGTTTACCTCCTCTCAATTCTTGACATATAGTAGTAGAAACAAACAAAATCTACTATTATATGAAACAGTACAAAGGAATTATCTTCAACAGTGTTAACGTTGGTCTGTTGAATGGAGTGATCCTATGGTCATTGCATCTGCAATGATGTTCCTCAATCCTTCGGAAGTCGCAGTCCTTGGCGACTATTTCGGAGACCGCAAGTCTTGCTATCTTTTAATATCGAGGCGTTAGTGAAAAATATCAAATAAATACGAAGATTCGGGTTTACCGACAGCGGATTATTGACATATAGTTGTGAAGGCCGCTTAGTCGGAGCATTTATATTAACAAATAATCACAACTGTTATGAAACGTATTATTATCATTCTTGCGCTTGTCTTGACAAGCATGGTGTGCAATGCGCAGATCCGTTACCTGGGTACAACCAACAACAGGCAATCAACCCAGACTCAGCAGTATCAAGAGTCGCAGGTGCAAACATATTCAACGACCGCCTATTACCAGTCAGGCAACGGATACGTAAAACTTCCAATCCGTGTTAAAGTTCAGGATGGTAGGATAATCCCTGTTATGTATTATCAGCAAACTGTGGTTGGTGGTCAGTGGTGCAATTTCAGCCGCGGACTCACCGCACAAAAGTGCATGAGCATGTCGAACGATCCTCTCGAGAGCCAGTTTATGTACAAGTGCAGAATCGTGAATCCGGCGGTTACGACTATATATTTTGATCTATAGCGATTATGTCAAGGAAACTATCGGAGTATTCCGACCTGCCGGATCTGTCTGGCAATCAGATTTGGGATAAACATTCAGCCGTTCGTCTAAAGATCAAGATGAAACACATCAAGGACACTTACGGCAATGATGAGAAGGTTCATTTTGTATGGAAGGATATGACGCCGGAGGAATGTATGCTTTGCGGCCAGATGGCAACACTACAAGAAGATGTCGAGAATATGAAGAATAAGAGTATTGAAGAGTCTGAGAAGGATAACAATGGAATCGCTATGCTTCTTCTTGCCTTGGATTATCTGTCAAATGGTGACAGGGTGTCGGCAATGGAATGAGCTCAGCGGGCAGAGATGAACCTCGTCTTCGGGGTGTACGGCTTTGAAGGATTCCTCCA
>JALFFZ010000107.1 GCA_022777585.1 Bacteroidales bacterium
AACCGTCCGTGAAATTGACCTCCATCGTGGAAGGTTCATATTGATACCATCGAACCATCCGTGATAAAGGCGCTTGGCGTGGATGGTTCGGCTTTTTGTGATGGAACCTTCCACGATTTCGGTATCCAGCGTGGAAGGTTCCGCTCTGGAGATTGAACCGTCCGTGATATTGACCTCCAGCGTGGAAGGTTCATATTGATGCCATCGAACCGTCCGTGATAAAGGCACTTGGCGTGGATGGTTAGGTCTTGGAAAATGGAACCTTCCACGATTTCGGCGTCCAGCGTGGAAGGTTCCGCTCTGGAGATTGAACCATCCGTGAAATTGACCTCCAGCGTGGAAGGTTCAGGGAACAGGATGGTGGCAGGGAGGGTGGATTCTGTCATGCCCGGCCAAGTATTCCGGGGAATGACGAGAGAGAGTGCCAGCCCGGAAAAGCCGAAGATTGGCAAACTGCAGGAAATGTTCTGAACTAATTGCGGATAATCAGCCATAAATAATTATATTTGTATAACGGGCGAAAACAAACATTATCGTATATATGGAAGAAAACAAGACTTCTCTGCCGGAGAATGCGCAGAGAGAGCTGAAGCCGGGTGAGAAATACGAACCCCTGCTCAGCCCTAAGAAAACCTATCCTGAAGTGACCTTCTATTCCGTAAGCGTCGGAATCGTGATGGTCATCATTTTCTCAGCCGCCGCAGCCTATCTCGGTCTTAAAGTCGGCCAGGTATTCGAGGCAGCCATACCGATTGCCATCATTGCAGTAGGCCTCACAGGAGCCCTCGGCAAGAAAGGCGGACTCGGCCAGAACGTCATCATACAGTCCATCGGAGGCTGTTCCGGAGCCGTCGTAGCGGGCGCAATCTTCACATTACCGGCCATCTACATCCTCGGAGTCGAGGTCAATTTCATGCAGATGTTCCTTTCCTCCCTGCTCGGAGGCGTGCTGGGAATCCTCTTCCTGATTCCGTTCAGGAAGTATTTCGTAAAGGAGATGCACGGGAAGTATCCGTTCCCTGAGGCCACGGCCACCACCCAGGTGCTGGTCAGCGGAGAAGGTGGAGGGAAGAGCGCCAAAACATTGGTACTCAGCGGATTGGTTGGCGGATTGTACGACTTCGTCATTGCTACCTTCGGAGCCTGGGGTGAGACATTGACCACCACCGTGGTTTCATTGGGACAGACCATTGCCGACAAGGCCAAGCTCATGCTCAAGCTCAATACGGGTGCGGCCGTGCTCGGGCTCGGCTACATTGTCGGTCTGAAATACGCATTCATCATCTGCTGCGGAAGCCTCCTGGTATGGCTGGTCATCATCCCTCTCATGAATGTCATCTGGGGCGGTCAGGTAATTGACCTCATGGGCACGGGCATCACCCAGACCATCGGGGAAATGTCGGCCGACCAGATTTTCAAGGAATATGCGAGACATATCGGAATCGGCGGCATCGCCACGGCCGGCATCATCGGCATAATAAAGTCATTCGGAGTCATCAAATCCGCCGTCAGGCTTGCAGCCAATGAGTTCACGAAGAAGCCTGGAGCAGAAAAAACCGCTTCAGAACGCACTGACGAGGACATTCCGATGAAGACAGTAGTATTCGGAGTCGTGATTGCATTGCTCGTGGTATTCGCATTCTTTGCCTTCGGAGGCGTGGTCAACAATATCTGGCAGGCCATCATCGGCCTCCTCATCGTTGGCATAATCGCCTTCCTCTTCACCACCGTCGCTGCCAATGCCACCGCCATTGTCGGCACAAACCCGGTCAGCGGAATGACATTGATGACATTGATTATCGCCGCATTGATTCTCGTCGCAGTGGGCCTCAAGGGAAATGCGGGCATGGCAGCAGCCCTGATAATCGGCGGCGTGGTCTGCACTGCCCTCTCGATGGCAGGTTCATTCGTCACCGACCTCAAAATCGGTTATTGGATCGGCACCACCCCGAGGAAGCAGGAGGCCTGGAAATTTGTGGGTACAATAGTAGCCGCCGCAACCGTATGCGGAGTGATGCTGGTGCTCAACAAGACCTTCGGTTTCACCGGTGACAATGCTCTCGTGGCCCCTCAGGCCAATGCCATGGCAGCAGTCATCCAGCCAATGATGAACGGCGGCGGGGCCCCGTGGCTGCTCTACGGCATCGGCGCTGTCATTGCAATCGTCCTGACGGCATTCAAGATTCCGGCATTGGCGTTCGCCCTCGGAATGTTCATCCCGATTGACCTCAACCTGCCCCTCCTCGTCGGCGGCGCCATCTCATGGTACGTCAGCACAAGGAGCAAGGATGCGAAGGTCAATGCAGCAAGGCAGGACAAGGGCACCCTGGTGGCATCCGGATTCATCGCAGGCGGCGCCCTGATGGGTGTCGTGAGCGCAATCCTGAAGTTCGCCAACGTGGATCTCTACCTCAGTTCGTGGAATGCGCAATACGGTGAGGCAGTGGCAATTGTACCATATCTCGCCCTCATCGGCTTCCTCATCTGGACATCAATGAAAACAGACAAAAACCAATAATATGGAAAAGATTCTTGACAGATTTCTGAGATACGTCTCAGTCGATACGCAGTCAGACGAGAATTCAGAGTCCCAGCCAAGCTCCGCAAAGCAGCTGGATTTGCTCAGCATGCTCAGGGACGAGCTGACCGCAATGGGCGTGGAAGCCACGCTCGACGAATACGGATATGTAATGGCAACATTGCCTTCCAACATTGACAGGAAGGTGCCTGTTGTGGGTTTCATTGCCCACGTGGACACCTCGCCTGACGCCTCCGGTGCCAATGTCCGTCCACAGATCATTGAGAATTACGACGGCGGCGACATTGCCCTGAAGGGAGTGCCAGGACTCTTCCTCAAGCCTTCCGAATTCCCGGAGCTGCATGCCCACAAAGGGGAAACCATCATTACCACCGACGGCACGACATTGCTCGGAGCCGATGACAAGGCAGGTGTGGCTGAGATCATGAACGCCGTCCAGTATATGGTGGAGCATCCGGAGTTCAAGCACGGGGAAATCAAAATCGGATTCACCCCGGACGAGGAAATCGGTCGTGGCGTGGTGAAGTTCGATGTAAAGAAATTCGGGGCTGAATATGCCTACACAATGGACGGAGGAGAGGTCGGAGAACTGGAATTCGAGAATTTCAATGCAGCCTCGGCCAAAATCCATATCCAGGGCCGGAATGTGCATCCTGGCTATGCCAAGGGCAAGATGAAGAATGCCATCCTCATCGGAATGGAGCTCAACAGCCTGCTCCCGGTTCAGCAGAGGCCTGAATTCACGGAGGGCTATGAAGGTTTCTTCCACATCATCAGTTTCAAGGGAAGCGTGGAGGAGGCCGATTTCGGCTACATAATCAGGGATCACGACAGGGCAAAGTTCGAGGAGAAGAAGGAAGTCATCGGGAAATGTGTCGCCTTCATCAATGAGAAATACGGAGAAGGCACTGCCAGCCTGGAGGTCAAGGACCAGTACTACAATATGAGGCAGCAGGTTGAGCCTTACTATTTCATTGTCGAGAAAGCGGTCAAGGCAATGGAGATGGAAGGCATCGAGGCCCGCATCCAGCCTATCCGCGGAGGTACCGACGGGGCCAATCTCTCATTCAAGGGCCTGCCCTGCCCGAACATTTTCGCCGGCGGTCTGAATTTCCACGGGAAAATGGAATTCGCCCCGCTGGAGAGCATTGAGAAGGCATCCAAGGTAGTCCTCAACATAATAAGCCTTTTCGCAGAATGAATAAAGGTCTGATATTTGCAGCATAGCCTTTATAATTATTTAACTTTTATACATTATGCGGAAACTTTTAATTTTACTTGCGGCAGCTTCGATATGCTCGGCCGCCTATGCAGGTCCGGTAATGGACGATGATATCGCAAAAGCTCCAAAGAAGGTGGAGAAAGCATTCCAGAAGATGTATCCCGGTGCGAAAGACATTGAATGGGAACTGAAACGAGATATCTACGCTGCAGATTTCAAAATTGACGGCAAGGATGTCGAGGCATATTTCAATGCAGAAGGAACCTGGCTGAGGAGTAAGGAAGATGTAAGCGCATCATCTGTTCCGGCAGCGGTGAAGAAGGCCGTCAAGGAGGCCTATCCGGACTTCAAGATTGAGGATTACGACCTCGTAAAGGATGCCAGAGGCAATGAATTCTACTCCGTGGAGATAGAGAAGGAGAGCAAGGATGGCGACACGGAACTTACCGTCAGGGTTCTTGCAAACGGAAAGATTCTGCCGAATCCCGGCCGCGGTGGAAGACCTGGTTCGGGCTTGAAGGACGGCAGGGAAATGAGGGAATTCTCAGGACAGAGAGGTGCCCGCACAGAGTCCTGGAAGCAGGCTGAGAGAGCCGGTGGAGAGTTAGAGAAGAAATAATTATTCTACAAGCGCTCCCTCCGGTGCCACAATAAACTCAGACTTCACAGGCTTTGTCACAGCCTCTGAAACTACATCCTTCTTTAAAGGTTTTCTATTTGAATCCCGCTTGTCTGAGCGGGATTTTTTCTTCATGTAAATTTCCTTGTAGCGCTCGAGTTTGGCATTGTCCTTCTTCTGCTGCTTGTACATTGCGAGAAGGGCCTTGCGCTTCTTCTCCCTGAGCTTGGCGGCCTTCTTCTCCGCCTTGAGGGAATCCTTGGCCTGATCCAGGCTGTCGAGTCTGGCCCACTTGGCCTCCTTCTCAGCAATCCTGGCGGCTTTGGCAGCAGCCTTCTCAGCCTTTGCAGCAGCTTTCTCCGCAGCCTTGATGGCTTCAGGGTCCATCGGCTTGGAAGCGGCAATCGAATCCGCCGCGACAGCCAACGAATCCTTGGCCTGGACTGTACTGTCCAATGCCACCGACAACGAGTCTCCGGCTATCTTGAGGGAATCACCCGCAACTTTCAGAGAATCAAGCGACAAAGAGTCCCCGACATTCAGAATGCTGTCCTGCGGCTGCTGCAATGCGGCATTCTTCTTATCCTGTTCAGCCCGCTGCCTTTCCAGTTCACGCATCAACCTGGCTTCCCTGATTTCCTTGTATATATTCTGCATATACCCCGGGAAGAAGCGGTCTGTGTATTTGAATGAGGTCCTCGGTATGGATGAATATTTACCTCTCTCGGATGGTCTGAGCTCGTAAGGAGTAATGTCCGACTTGCCCTTCGGCCTCTTGTCCGGCAGCCAGTTAAAGCCCTTCAGCACTCTCTCCTCCTTCTTCATCTGAGCCAGAGGATATGCATCATTCTTGGTATCTTCAAAATAATAGACCCTGTCCAGATTCCCCTCCGTGAATATGGCGTGGAGCATCTTGGCCGAACTCTTGTTGACCGTGGCATAGACACTGTCCTCCTGGAGATAGAAAATCGCGCTGGCATCACCGAGGGCATCGAAGCGGCGGAGCACTCCCGTGCTGTCGAAGTAGGCCAGCATCTCGGTCGCCTTGATCTGGTCGTAGCAGAGAGAATCCTCCTGGACAATGATAAAGGCATTGGACATAAGGCTGGCCTTCTCCAATGACGAATTCTTTATCACGGCATAAACACTGTCCGCGGCATACTGACGATTTACCTCGTTCCAGATCAGAGGCTCCCTATAAAGTCTCACAAGGGAGTCGAGATCGCAGTATGCCAGGGAATCGCAGGCAATCTGCATATCTGACTTATAGAGTTTCACCCTGCCGACAGCAGTGACAAAATTGTATTTTGTAGAGTCCCTCACAACCGTATCCGCTTGTACTGCAAGTGAATCGGAGGCGAGTGACAATGAATCGGATGCAAGTGCCAATGAATCAGCGGCAATCATCAATGAATCAGCGGCAAGCGTCAATGAATCCCGGGAGATGGAGAGCGAATCCGAAGCCAATGCCAGTGAATCGGAAGGTCCCGCCAGAGAGTCCGCAGGAACTTTCAAGGAGTCCGTGGGAACCTTCATGGACTCCTGGGCAGCATCCGGAGCCTCCGCATCCGGCTCCTCCGCACCAGCATCAGCAAGTCCACGGCCAGCGAGCCCCTTACCAGGACCGCCCTTTCCGGGTTGAGGCCTGTTAGGATCCTCTTCGGCAGCCTTTGCAGCAGCTTCTGCAGCCGCCTTCGCAGCCTTCTGCCTGTATGTCTGAACTGCATCGACAGCAAGGCCCTCAAGCCTCGCCTTGGCATTGACAGACTCTATTGAATCCACCTGGAATGCCATCACGCTCCTGCTGATAATGGTATCCGCACCGAAATACACGGTGTCCTTCACACCGTTACCGGAGTCCACCAGACCAATGACAGCCGGCTCCCTGGTCATCAGAATCCGGGCAAGGGAATCCGCATAATGTATTCTTCCGGCCACGGCAGAAACATCCCTTGTCGTGTCAGTCACCTGGGCATTGCCGAGGAGCTCAAAATTTCCCGTGGCCCTGTAGAAGTAAAGCGAGTCGGACCAGCCCTCCTGCACATCGTTCATGCCGTGCACATCGCGGTTGAAGAGGAAGGTCTCGGTATTCCTGTCATACCATCCGGCATTGGAAGAAAGCATGTTCTCCTCCTTCCACGCATTGGTATCAAAGCCGAAATGGGCTATGTTGCGGCCAGCGTCATAGAGAATCCTGGTGGTCTTCACGAAAATGGAGTCAGTGAACATATTCACGTCGTCGGTGAATGTAAACTCCTTCAGCTTGGAATCGTAAGTTCCTGATATGCTCTCGATTATCTGGCCATCCTTATCTTTCATCGAACCTCCTCCGAAAAAGACGGCGACACTGTCCCTGGTATTGTAATCCAGATTTTCGGTCCTGAGGATGTTGTGGTCCTTGTCCTCGAGCTGGACCAGGGCTCCCCTGAACTGGGCGAGGTCCCTGTCCACGTAATAGGTCAGGCGGTCACTGGTCAGCACTGTCTGATCCTGCAGTATTTTGACGTGGTCAATGGCAAAGATTTCATTAGTCCTGACGTTCCACAATGCCGTATCACAGAGGAGATATGTGTCATTGTGGAGGAACTTCGCCGGGCCGGTCACCTTCCTGTAGTTGACTCCGTTCTCCTCAATCAGCTGCATTGACTTCGCACTGAGCAGACGCACGAGCGAATCCTTCTGGCTGCCGTTTTCCTGGGCAGACAGAGAGAAAGCTGCGGCGAGCGCAATAATTGAGGTGAGAAAGAATCGTCTCAGGGACATAGGCTATTCGGCAACCCCGGTACGGGCAATCTTGTTCCAACCCTCACGGGAGAATTCACAATCCCTGAAAAGAGGGTCAATGACAATGTAGGTAGTCTTGAGCTTGCTGTCAAGGAATTCGTCAATGGCAGCGCTCTGCTTCTTCATCGTGGCCTCGTTGAGAAGTTCGTTGTAGTCATTGTCGAATGATGCAATGTGGGAAGGAATGATCTTGTCCACCTTGATAATCTTGTAAACCGTGTTTCCACGACCCTCATTGTCCACGGACTCCACAGGCTCAGAAATTTCACCCTCCTTGAGATCACGGATTGCGGCATAGTCCTGAGGCTTGAGCTGGTCAATCTCGAAGTATGAGGAGCCTGTGTTCGGGTCAGCCATCTGGCCGCCGTTGGTACGGGTAGGCAGGTCCTGGGAATAGAACTTGGCCGCAAACGGGAAAGTCACAGCACCGTTGAGAATCTCAGTCCTTAGGGAATCAAGGGTGTTGAATGCCTTCCTGCGGTCCTCGTCCGTATATGAAGGCTTGATGAGGATGTGTCTGGCATTGAACATATCACCCCTCTTCTCAAGCACCTCAATGAGATGGAATCCGTCCGGTGTCTCCACAATCTGGGAAATCACACCCGGCTTGAGGGACATGGCGGCATCAGAGAATGCCGGCCAGAAGATTGATTTAGAAGCCATTCCGAGCTCTCCACCCTTTCTTGCGCTGCCCGGGTCCTCTGAATAAATCCTTGCGAGTGTCGAGAATTTCTCACCATTGATGATTCTCTCCCTTATATTGAGAAGCTTTTCCTTGACGAGAAGGGCTGCCGCCTCCCTGTCAGGATATACGCAAATCTGGCTGAGCTGGTACTTCACAGGTACAAGAGGAAGGTCATCCGGGTCAGTCTCGGCAAGATAGAGCCTGACATCGTGCGGAGTGAGGTCCGGAATCTTGTCGGCAATCTGACCCTGCATCTGCTGGGTCAGGGACATGTCCTCAAACTGCTGCTGCCATTCCTGGCGGAGCTTGTACAGCGGCTTGCCGAAATATTCCTCTACAGCCTCGTCGCCTCCGAGCTGGGTCTTCACCTTGTCAATATGCTGGTCCAGCTGGCTCGAAACCATCTCCTGGTTGACAGTGAGGGAATCGACCCTCGCCTGCATAAGGAAGAGTTTGGACTCAAGCATCTGCTCGAGATGCTCGCACCTTACATTCTTGTCGGAGAAATAATTGCCGTAAATCCTCATTGACATAATCTCGCCCTCGAGCTGGGAGAGGGAAATCATCTCATTTCCGACAACGGCGATGGTCTTGTCAACAAGTCCGCCCTGATATTTCTGGGCGCCCGCGTTCCAAGACAGTGCAAGAAGCATTGACAATGCTGTAAGTCTGAGAATATTCTTCATACCGTTCTTCAATAAATCACAAAATTTTCCTGATTGCGCGCGTTCTCTATCAAGTCCCGTTCCAAACGCACAAGCAGGGCCTGTTTTCTGGTGCTCAGGATAATATCCCTGATCTGTTCTTCGAAATATTCCACAGGTCCGGTCTGGCCGGCCCGCATCAGGGAGAAGAAATATACGATGTTCAGGTTGCCGTTCCCGTCCGGAAGCTCGACATAGCCATCCTTTACCTGTGAGAGAAGGGTGCCATAGTCGGTGCCGACCTCGCGGGACAATTTAACCAGGTCAACCCAATTGTCCCCGAAGTCAGTGTACCTGAATGCGGAGGAATAGGCGATGCTGTCCGCCTCAATCCTGACCTCAGGCTTGTCCGAGCGCATCTTTTTCTTGATTATTTCAAGATTGGGAGAATCGGCGGAAATGTTCATATACACAGCCTTGGCAATAGGGAGGCTGAGTTTGAAGTTCTCGGCGTGGTCGTCGTAATACTTCTCAATCTGGGACTTCGTGACAGCCGTGTCAAGACGCTGGTTGACATATTTCTGCTCATATCGGTACTTGAGCAGGGAATGCCTGTAATCCTCCAGCTCGCTGTCCACATTCTTCTCGGACTTGGACAGCTCCCTTTCTGCGACATCGGTGAAAAGCTGGTCCGACGCCCAGGTATTGATATACTGGAGGGCAAGCCTGGTGCTGTCCTCCGGGGAAGCGGAGTCGGGGATATAGGCAGCGAGCTCGGAAGCGTACAACCTGTGGCTCCCGACTTTCGCCACCACCTGCCCGTAGCGCAATTCGCGTACAAACGACGTAATCGTCTCGCAGGAAGTCATTGCAAGCAAGACGATTACGGCTATACATAATGCCACCGGGCGGTTATTTGTCCTCGACGTCACTTTTTTATCTTGAGTAGTTAGGAGACTCCTTGGTGATTGTCACATCGTGCGGATGACTCTCGAGATATCCGGCATTGGTGATGCGTACGAACTGGGCGGCGCGAAGAGCCTCGATATCCTTGGCTCCGCAATAGCCCATGCCTGCACGGAGACCGCCGACAAGCTGGTACACAACCTCTGCGACAGTACCCTTGTAAGGTACCTGGGCTACGATTCCTTCAGGAACGAGCTTCTTGATATCCTCTTCCATATCCTGGAAATAGCGGTCCTTGGAACCGTGCTCCATAGCCTCGAGGGAACCCATTCCCCTGTATGACTTGAATTTTCTTCCGTTGAGAATGATGGTCTCGCCCGGTGATTCCTCAGTTCCTGCGAAGAGTGAGCCTGCCATAATGGTGCTTGCTCCTGCGGCAAGTGCCTTGGTGATATCACCTGAATAGCGGATTCCACCGTCGGCAATGACAGGAACGCCTGTTCCCTCAAGAGCCTTGGCGGCCAGCATCACGGCTGAGAGCTGAGGCATACCGACTCCGGCGATAATCCTGGTGGTGCAGATGGAGCCAGGTCCGATTCCCACCTTCACGGCGCTTACTCCGGCATCAGCCAGAGCCTTGGCACCCTCGCCTGTGGCAACATTGCCGGCAACAATCTGGATATCTCTTCCCTTGAATGCCTCACAGGCCTTTGCAATGACATTGAGCACTCCTACCGAATGTCCGTGGGCGGTATCAATCACCACAGCGTCTGCTCCTGCGCCTACAAGCATCTCGATTCTGTCGAGAGTGTCTGACTTGACACCGACTGCGGCTGCCACGAGAAGGCGGCCCTTGCTGTCCTTGGATGCTATCGGATTGTCCTTGATTTTCATAAGGTCCTTGTAGGTGATGAGACCGACAATGCGGCCGTCCTCGTCCACTACAGGAAGTTTCTCGACCTTTGTGCTCCTGAGAATACGGGTGGCCTCCTCAAGGCTGATGCCTTTCTTGGCGGTTATCAGGTTCTCGGAAGTCATCACCTCTGAAATCGGCCTCTTCTTGTCGTCCTGGAAACGGAGGTCACGGTTGGTGACAATGCCGATGAGATAGCTGTTGGTATCCACTACCGGAATACCTCCGATGTGATGCTTGGCCATAAGGGCGAGAGCCTCGCCGACATTGGCCTCGGGACCGATGGTTACAGGGTCGTAAATCATACCGTTCTCGGCCCTCTTTACTCTCCTGACCTGCTCGCATTGAGCTTCGATGGTCATATTCTTGTGAATGACACCAATACCTCCGGCGCGTGCCATCGCTATTGCCAGATCCGCCTCGGTGACGGTATCCATGGCTGAGGAGACAATCGGAGTGTGGAGGGTTATGTCCCTCGTGAACTTTGTGGAAACATTTACTTCCCTCGGAAGAACTTCCGAACGGGCAGGGACGAGCAATACGTCATCGAAGGTGAGGCCTTCAGGAATCTCGGAATTTACGAATCTCTGCATTGTGATAAGATTATTTGGGCAAAGATACAAAATATCCTGAAAACCGCCATAGACGGTGGGGTTTATTTTAGGTAAAGACGGCCCTGGAATGTATTGCGGGCTTCAAGCCTGTCGTCGAGGAGATGGAGAATCTGGAAATTGCGGATAAGACCCCAGGCTGTCTCGTTCACGAATCTTGGAGGAACCTCGCCTGCAACCCTCTCTATGTACAGGTCGGGGCGGAGACGTTCCAGAATGTCGGCCACAAGATCAAGATACCCGGCCAAAGGCAGCCGAAGGAAGTCTCCCGGACAGGTCCCGAACTCTTTTTCAATCCTCGTTCCGCGGACAATCTGGAGCTGATGGAACTTGACGGAATGCAGGGGCAGGGAGGATATGAAGGAGCATTGGTCCACAAGCATTTCACGTGTCTCTCCGGGGAGCCCAAGGATGAAGTGTGCACCCGGTTCCAAACCCCGTTCCGCAGACATTGCCACAGCCTTGACTGCGGCAGCCACATCGTGCCCGCGTCCTACACGTTCCAATGTGCGGTCATAGCAGGACTCGATGCCGTATTCAATCTTGACCACCGGCTTGTCGAAGCCTTCCCGTCTCCAGTCCGGGATAGCATGACCATCCTTCAGGGATGCCAGCCAGTCCAGCTTCTCCTCATCCACGCAGTCCGGCCTCGTGCCTATTACAATGCCGACTACCGACGGATGCGAAAGGGCCTCGGAATAGAGTTCCACAAGGCGCTCAAGAGGAGCGTAAGTGTTTGAATATGACTGGAAATAAGCGAGATAATGACGGGTATTGCGGTATCTGACCCGGTGGAAGGAAATGCCTTCGTCGATCTGGTCGGCAATGGATTTCCCCGGGACGCTGTAGCCCGGATGGAATGCGGCATTGTCACAGAATGAACATCCTCCCCTGCCGACCTTTCCGTCCCGGTTGGGACAGGTAAAACCAGCATCTATGACGAGCTTCTGAAGCCGCTCGCCATAGATGCGTCTGTAATATCCTACAAAAGTATTGTATCTCTTCCCGTCCGGGAAATCCGGGAACATAGATTATTCCTCGCCGTCCTTCTCGGAAACGATGGCGCTCAGCTGCTCGTAGAGGGCATCGAGCTTCTCGTACATCTCCTTGCGGAGACCTGCGAACCAGTTCTTCCTGTCCTTCTTCTCAACCTTCGCATTGGCCTTGTCCTTCATATCGTTGTAAAGGTCAATCGCAGCGTTCTGGACATCAATCATCTTGTCAGTGCTCTTGTGAGGGTTGATTGCGATGAACAATGTGCAGTCGTCGACAAACTCGCCGATGAAGTACTCGACCTCTTTCTTAAAATCTCTTAAATTCATGGTATTCGTGTTTTAGCGTTGCAAAAATAATGAATTTCCCGGAATAATCATTCTTCCGGCAGGGGAAAATAGTATGGGCTGTCCTTGATTTCAGGCAATCCGTACGGTTCGCCGTCCGGAGAGCAGATTCTCCTGGCGTGAAGGAGGCGGGTGCTTCCGCTGTAATAGTCAGGCTCGTCAGGATTCAGGGAATTTATGCGTACCAGATGGGAGGAATGTATGAGCCTGCCTTCCCCGATATACAGGCCGACGTGGGTTATGCTCTCCTTCCCGTCCGGCCTTATTCTGCCGAAGAACAGGAGGTCGCCCGGTCGGAGTTCCCCGTATGTAGTGACATTGCCGGAGGCTATTCCAGCCTTCAGTTCATTGATATCCACCACTTTACCTGTAAAAATCTGATCCGAGGCATTTCTCGGGAGAAGTATTCCGTTCAGAAAATATACGGTACGGGTGAGGCCGCTGCAGTCGAATGACTTGGGAGATGTACCTCCCCACATATAATGAGTACCCCTGAATGTGAGGGCTGTGGAGACAATGTTTTACGGGGTGGCCTTTCTCGTTGCGGCCCAGGAGGTGAAGTCCTCGAGGTCACCTGACTTGACGTATGCGGTCTTGCCGGAAGGGAGAATCACTCCGAGGAAGCCGCGTGATCTCACAGGCCTGCCACTGCCGTCCTTCCAGATGCGGACAATGTCTCCCTGAACCATATCGCTGACCCTTAGAGATTTAACCGACGGGGCAGACCACATCTCCGTCCACCTGGTCACGCAGATATACTTTGGAGCGGCGATGTAATCCTTCAGCTGAAGGCTGTCCATCCTCGTCACGGCAAGGTCGGTGACCCAGGCATCGTATGGCTCCGGAGTCCTGACCTTGAGCCAGTATCCAGTGCTGTCCAGAACCTCCAGTGGCGTACCCATAAGATTCTGTGTACCAAGTTCTTCCTCATATCCTGCCTTCTCCCTGAAGAATGCCACGGAGAGGTCAACCACAGCATAGTTCTTCTGGGCGTTCATAACTGAAGGCAGCACAAGGGCTGCAACGGCCACAATCAATTTCAATCTGTCAGTTCTCATTGGCAATCAAATAAATAAGTTCATTTACAAAGGCTTTAACCTGAGCTTCGGCATCAGGGCAGTTGTTGGTCATTATTGAAAATACTATCACGTCCTCCTTCTTGTCCGAGACAGGCATCACATACCCGCTGTAGCAGAGGACTCCGTCCATCGAGCCGCTCTTCATCCTGATTCTGGAGCGCACCGCCTCAGGCTTGCCGGCAAGGCTCGAACGCATTCCCGGAGCTCCCGGCCGGTTGATTGTGGAAAGATAGTCCCAGAAACATCCCGAGTCGAGATACATGGAACGGAGGAAGCGGCAGAAAAAGTCCGGGGAAATGTTGTCGTGTCTTGACAATCCGCTGCCGTCAACCATCCTCACACCAGTGGATGTATCCACTCTGAGAGATGCGAGTTCCCTCATTATCACCACTTTGCAGGAATCGTAAGAGGCAGAGCCGGTACGTTCTTTCGAGAGAATGCGGAGAAGGGTCTCGGCGTAGAGATTGTCGCTGCGGCTATTGATGATTCTGGCGATTTCCCTGACTGTCATAGACTCGGTATCCCCGATTATGTGAAGGTCCGGGACGCTGCGGGCGGCTCCCTCCGGCCGTCCAAGGCCCCTGCCTGACCTGTCAATGGAGACAATCTTACCGTAACTGTCTATATATGAAGGCTCTCCATCCACCTTGACCCCGTGTTTCCCGAGGTAGTCCGTAAATGCGCAGGAGCATGCAAGCGGACCGAACTTATGACTGAATTCCTCCGTATCCTGTCCCTCGTCCAAGGCGTATGAGCCACGAAGCTCGGATACCGGGGCAAGGTCGGTATTGAAAAGGTAAAGTTCATCTCCCGTGCCGGGGGCGGAAGTCACTGAATTGTTCCTGAATTCGAGCCAGGTCAGGTTGGGCCTGAAATTCGAAACACGGACCGGAGAGCCTTCGGCATTGCCCGGAGCGACATTTACTTTCAATATGTTACGGGAATATATCAGGCCGTTGCAACCGGTCCCGTAGTAGGTCCCGAGGTCATTGTAGGCCCAACTGTCGAGTTCAATCGGCCCGTCCAGATAACGGCCGTCACCAATGACGCGGCCGTCAATTCTGCGGATTCCCCTCGATGCCAGCATTGATTTCCAGCAGGAGAAGAGAGAGTCGGCAGGAAGGGAGCCCGGGTCGGAGGAGGCGAGGGTCGGGTCACCTCCGCCAATGATGTACAAATCCCCCCGAAGGACTCCGTCGCTGACATTGCCGGAATATCCCAATGCCGTGGAGAGTCTGTAATCCTTGCCTAAACCCCTGATTGCAAGACCTGTAGTAATCAGTTTGGTATTGGATGCCGGAATCAGTTTCCTGAGACTGCCGCACTCCACTATGGTGTCCCCGGACATCTTTACGGCGAGCGCGCCCACCAGTCCGGAGCGGAAAGGTTCTTCCGCAAGCGTCCTGTCAAGATAGGCCTGGGCCGGCGACTTTTCCTTTGAAATGGCCGGAAAAGATATGACCATAACCATTATGGCCAATGTCAATGTTGAAATCCTGTTCATATTGACAAATATAATTATTCACGAGGAAAAAGTTCTCAGGTTTTTTCTTATTTTTGTAAGACGTATTGAACCCGCTTGCGGGAAACATTGAGAATTCAAACACATAACTATATGGCCAAAAGAGTTTTAGTTTCCGGAGGTGCCGGATTTATTGGAAGCCACGTAACCGTGGAACTTATTCAGTCAGGTTACGAAGTCGTAGTGGCGGATGACATGTCAAACTGCGACATGACCTGCTTTGAAGGAGTTAAGAAAATCACCGGAAGGGAGGATATCCCTTTCGTGAAGATGGACTTCTGCGATGCCGCCGCGGTGAACAAGCTGTTCTCCGACTACAGGATCGACGCCGTGATCCATTTCGCTGCGTTCAAGGCTGTGGGAGAGTCGGTGGCAGAACCGGTCAAGTATTACTCCAACAACCTCTCATCATTCATAAATGTCATTGAGGCAGCAAGGACACACGGGGGCTGCAATGTCCTCTTCTCTTCATCCGCGACAGTGTACGGAGAGCCGGAGCAGCTTCCTGTAACCGAGGAGTCTCCACGCCAGCCTGCGACTTCCCCTTACGGAAACACCAAGCAGATCTGCGAGGATATCCTTAGGGATTCCGTGAGCGCCTATGCCAGATACGGAGCCGAGCCTTGCCCCGGCACCGCTGCAGAAGGCCCGATCAAAGGCATTGCCCTCAGATACTTCAATCCGATTGGCGCCCATCCTTCAGCCCTGATCGGAGAACTTCCGAGAGGCGTGCCTAACAACCTGGTACCTTTCATCACCCAGACCGCCATCGGCAAGAGGGAGTGCCTGAGCATTTTCGGCAATGATTATCCTACTCCTGACGGAACCTGCCAGAGGGACTACATAGACATTGTGGACCTCGCCAAGGCCCACGTATATGCTGTCGCAAGAATGCTGGACGGCAAGATGGAGAAGGATTATGAAATCTTCAACATCGGCACAGGCCGCCCTGTCTCAGTTCTTGAGCTGGTCAATGCTTTCGAGAAAGTGAACGGAATCAAGCTCAATTACAAATTTGCCCCACGCAGGGCCGGAGATGTGACAGCCATCTGGGCTGACCCGACATTGGCCAACGAGAAGCTGGGCTGGAAGGCGGAACGCTCCGTAGAGGATACGCTCGCGGCAGCCTGGGCCTGGGAAAAGAGAATCAACGGGAAATAAGCCTGAGGGCCTAACCCTTGAACAGAGTCCGCACGAGGGCCGGGACGTCGGAGACCTTGACGATTTCGATGCCCGACGGCGGGTTGTCCACAGATGAATACGAGGAGATGTAAATCCTCCTGAATCCAAGACGTGCCGCTTCGGTGACACGTCTTTCTGTTTGGTTTACAGGACGTATTTCACCGCTGAGGCCGACTTCTCCGGCAAAGCATACATCTGAAGGGACGGCGAAGTCGAAGTTCGAGGACAGCACGGCGCAAATGACGGCCAGGTCGCAGGCCGGATCTGAGACTCTCATTCCTCCGGCGATATTGAGGAACACATCCTTCATATTGAGCTTGAAGCCGGCCCTTTTCTCCAGAACAGCGAGAAGCATGTTCAGTCTCCGGACATCGAAACCGGTGGCTGATCTCTGGGCGGTCCCGTAGGCAGCTGTGCTCACAAGCGCCTGAATTTCAAAGAGAAATGGTCGTAGTCCGTCGAGCATTGCGCAAACTGCCGTGCCGCTGAGACCCTCCTCGTGCATTGGTATCAGAATCTCGGAAGGGTTCGTTACCTCACGGAGTCCCGTGCCAGTCATCTCAAAGACGGCGAGCTCTGAGGTAGAGCCGAAACGGTTCTTTATGCTGCGGAGAATACGATAGGATCCCTTGTTGTCCCCCTCGAACTGAAGGACCACGTCCACGATATGTTCCAGAATCTTCGGCCCGGCAATGTAGCCGTCCTTGGTGATATGTCCGATGAGGATGACCGGAATGCCTGTGCACTTGGCGAAATGCAGAAGCATCGCCGTGACCTCCTTGATCTGGGAAACCGAGCCGGCGGATGATTCGACATTGGACGAAAACATTGTCTGGACTGAGTCCACAACCATCAGATCAGGTTTGAGCGCATCGGCCTGGGCAATGATGCTGCTTATATCCGTCTCGCTGAAAATGAAGCAGTTGGAGTCGTCGCCGCCAAGCCTGTCAGCCCTCATCTTGACCTGTCTGGCACTTTCCTCTCCCGAAACATAGAGGGTTTTCAGACCGGGAGAATGAAGGGGAATCTGGAGGGACAGGGTGGATTTTCCAATGCCCGGCTCACCGCCAATCAGAACGAGGGAGCCTCTGACAATGCCACCGCCAAGGAGTCTGTCCACTTCCTGGAGGCCGACCGAGATTCTGACCTCGGAGGTGGTGTCTATTTCCTTGAGATGAACAGGGCGACGGACCTGGTCTCCCTGCATTGGCCTGCTGGCCGGCTGCCTGCCAGTCGCCACAGTCTGCTCCACCATCGTATTCCACTCCCCACAGGCGGGACAGCGTCCCATCCATTTCGGGCTCTCGTTGCCGCAACTCGTGCAGAACCATATTTTCTTCTCCTTAACCGATGCCATAGTCCAATGTTTTTCCAAAGATACACTTTTCCATACAAAAAAAGCAGCATCTTGAGTCTCCTCAAGGTACCGCATTTCAAAAAAATGAATAATCGCTATGATTACTCAGCGCAAGCAGCGCAGCTGTCAGCACAAGCTGCACAGCTATCAGTGCAGGCAGCGCAGCTGTCACAACAAGCAGCGCAGCTGTCGGTGCAAGCCTTGGTCTCTACTGCAGCCTCTTCAGCAGCAGCCTCAGAAGACTTCTTGCAGCAGTTTCCACAAGATGCAGCAGCAACCATAACAGCAACTACTGCGAAAGACATAAATACCTTTTTCATGGTCTGTACACTAAAAAACTGATTAAACATACGTTCGAGCGGCAAAAGTACATAGTTTTTTAGAATATGCAAAGAAATTTTTGATTTATCTTGCATAAAACGTAAAACATTCATTATTAAATCTTTTTAAGTGAATAAGCATGTGGCGTCGCCACTGAATGAATGCATTTCGGGCGACCCTTCTTACAATCTGTAAGCGGAGTCGCCCTGGTACAAAGATCCCCGGTCAAGCCGGGGAAGACGTTATCACTGCTTCACGGATATGGTGATGGAAGAAGTGTAGAGGCGGCGTGGATCCCCGAAGAGGGCGCAGCTGTTCACTACATCCTCAAGGCGTCTTTCAGGACGGCCTCTCCAGACACGCCTGCCGTTCAGATTCACCGTCACCTTGCTGTCCAGGTCAAGAAGCTCGTCGCTGAGATATATGGTCACGGAACCTCCCACGGCAGGGTAATACTTCTTGTCGAACTTCATCTCTATGCCATAGACAGGGTCAGTCTGCGTAGTAGTGTATTCGACATCATTGACATTGATATTCACCACATTGCCCTCAATTTTCATTTCATAATGGCGGCGACGGCCGTTCTCGAGTTCAGGCTCCTCCACAGCAAGGTTGTAGAAGCAGTTGCGCCTGTTGCCGTCCATTTCGAAGTTCTCCCAGTTCACATAATGCGGATACGGGTTGCGCACGAAATCCTTGAGCCACGGAGTCGTATTGAAATAGCCGATGGAATGATGGTCTGCGCCCGGTACAACCTCGATGTTGTGGACATAGTATCCCGGATGCTCCTTCTCGAAGCGGTCGAACTCATCCCTGGTGTACCCGGTGAGGATGTCCCTGTAGAACATCTTGTCCTCAGCTCCTGTACGGAATGAGAATGCAATATTGGCGCAGTTCTCCACAGGAGCGTTCTTCAGAGGCTCACCTCCCGCAATAGGACCCGCCCCTGCCAGATAATCAGCATAATAGGATGCTAGACGCTGGCTGCCGTATGCTCCCTCGGAGATGCCGATAAAGAAGAGTCTGTCCGGGTCAATCTCGCCCGAGAGCACTCCGAGACGGATGAATTTCTCCCAGGCATACTGCTTGCCCTTCTGCCACCAGCGGTAATATGGGCCGGTATTCGGAATTTTCGGGACAAAGAATGCAGAGGAATCCTGGAACTGGGATGAGAGTATGAGGCCGTTCTGCCACTCCCTGTCAGGATTGCCGGAACCGTGGAGGTAGATGAATGTCCTGTAGCCGTTCTCCAGTGCAGGGCCCCTTGAGCACCAGTAGTAAGGCATCTTCGCATCCGGTTCAAGCTCGGCCGGGATGTTCCACAGCCCCGACCCGTCCCAGCTCATAGGGATGAGGGGCTGGAGCTTCTCTTCATTGAAATTATCATTTGCGGCCTTCCAGGATGCCCAGACATCTGCCCTCACTGCTTCAGTCTCGGATTTGCTGAACTTGCGGGAGGAAACGTATCCTTTCCTGCCGTCTGCGAGACTGGCGGAGAAAAAGTCCTCAGGGCTCTCTCCTGTCCCAGATGGAACGTTGATTGATGATGCGCAGGCTGCCCCTGCGGCAAAAACGAGCATCGCTGCCGATGCCATAGCCTTGAATACTGTCCTGTCCATATGATGAATCATCTTGATGTACGTGGCAATCGGAAAAGTTCCATATCGTGTATTTCTCCATTGTCGATGCGGAATCTCAATGCGGTCCGCTCGACATGCCAGCCCTGATTGCCGCAGGCTCCGGGATTGATGTGGAGAAGATTGTTGCTCTTGTCATTCTGTACAAGCAATATGTGGGAATGCCCGCAGACGAAGATGTCGGGCCTGTACTGGTCGATGAGAGCCAATGCCTTCAGGTCATAGCGGCCTGGCCGGCCTCCGATATGCTTCAGAAGGATTTTCCGCCCTTCGCATTCGAAGAATCTGTACTCCGGATAGACCCGGCGGATATCCTGGCCGTCACAGTTGCCATGCACGGCCATCATCGGTTTGAAGGCAGCTATCGAGTCCGCGAACTCAAGCCCGCCTCCGAAGTCCCCAGCGTGCCAGAGCTGGTCGACCGGAGAGAGAAACTCCTTGATTTCAGGGCTGAAAACCCCGTGCGTATCAGAAATGACACCTATCAGCATAATCAAATATTGTTATAGTAAGCTGCAAAGACCGCCGCAAGGGCCGCTGTCTCAGTACGGAGACGGGATTCGCCAAGATGCACGGGAATGAAGCCCGCCTCTGTCGCAAGCTTGACCTCTTCCCTGGAAAAATCTCCTTCCGGACCTATCAGGACAATGTATTCCCGCTTGTCCGTGCCTGAGAGAGCCTGCATCACCGATGTCCTGGGATAACCCTCATCCTCGAAGCAGCAGGCAATCATCTTCAATGCTGGAGAATCCGCCACAGAAGCAATGAACTCCTTGACTGTCAATGGCTCCGAAATCTCAGGAACGGCCGCCTTGAGGGACTGCTTGGCAGCCGAAAGGACTATCCTGCGCAGTCTCTCGGTCTTGAGTACCTTCCTCTCCGAATGGTCTCCTATGACCGGGACAAACCGGTCAGTACCTACCTCGGTGGCCTTTTCCACAAACCATTCGTATCTGTCGATGTTCTTGGTCGGGCAGACAGCCATCTCCAGCCTGTAGGGATGAGAACCCCATCCGGGATTGGCCTTTTCGATTCTGGCGACCGCGGCCTTCGGGGAAGCCTGGGAGAGAACGCATTCGTACATTGTGCCGGCGCCGTCAATGACGCAGACATTGTCCCCCTCCCTGTGTCTCAGCACCCTGACGCAATGCGCCGACTCCTCTTCTCCGAGGAAGCAGAGTCCCGCTTCGATCCTGTCTGTCCAGAAAATCTCCATATCAGCTCCTTATTATGCAAATCTGCCCGTCAATGCCGACCTTGATGATCTGCGAGGCCTTGCCAGTGGAATTCTTCTCTTCGGCAGGGTCCACGATATGGTCAACGGCCGACCTTATCGGCTCCGGGATGTCGGCGAACTTCTTCGGAGACGGCTCTCCGGAAATATTGGCAGAGGTGGATACAATCGGACGTCCAAGCTTGTGTATCAATACCTTGCAGAAATCCATATCCGGTATTCTCATTGCCACGCTGCCGTCTTCCGCAACCACATTCCAGGCGAGGAAATGCCTGTCTGACACGGCTTCCTCCCCCTCCGCCGGGGCCTTGCCGGCAATGGCTTCCGGATAGATGATCGTCATCGGGCTGTCATTGACCTCAACCAGCTGTATGGCCATGTCCGGAATCTCCCTGACATACCTGCATATCATATCCAGGTCGGAGGCGAGAAGGACGAGCGCCTTGCTGTCGGCGCGTTTCTTTATTTCATATACCCGGGCCACGGCCTTCGGATTGGTGGCATCGCAGCCGATTCCCCAGATCGTGTCCGTAGGATAGAGTATCACGCCTCCGGCGCGGAGGACTTCAATGGCCTTTGCAACGGCCTCATTATCAACATTTCCCATATCTTCATTCCAGATTGATCACGGCCTCGACCGGATAATGGTCGGAGTATTTCTTATGTTCAACTTTATGCGAAACTGCGTTGTAAATGTCAGGAAACAGCACATAGTCTATGCGCAGGAATGGTCTGAGGCGGGAGTACGTGGCTCCGATACCGCTGCCGGCCTCCTCGAAGGAGTCCTTTCTCCCACGACAAAGGCGGAAATATGTATAGGACATCGGCGTATCATTGAAGTCCCCGACAACAATCGCCCCGACAGGACAATTGTCAATACTCTCCATAACCTGCGCGACCTGCTCCGGCCTGCGGATAATCGAACTTCTCATCCTGTCCTCGGTCTCCCTGACCGTCTTCTTGTAATCCGCTTCCATTGATTCGGCAAGTCGGGAAATGGAGATGCCGTAACTCTGGAAATGGCAATTGTACACCCTGAGCACCTTGTCTCCCACCTCGTGGTCAGTATAGAAGGCCAAATTGGCGCTGTTGTCGAAGGAAATGCGGCCCTTGTTCCTTACCGGAATCCGGCTGAGCGTGACATTGCCGAAACAGCATCCCGGGCCTTCCTTGACATAGTAATTAAGGCGGTAGTCCTTCATTGTCCCGGCAAGATAGGAAGTCATTGCCCTGACGCTTTCACTCTGGAATTCCTGAAGGCAGATGATGTCGGCGTCAGTCGACTTGAGATATGCCATAACGGAATCCCGGCATTCTTTCCAAGACTTGAGCCCGTCTCCCTGTGAAAGGGAAAACCGGCCCACATTATAAGTAATGATACGCAAATCCTTCCCGTCCTCCGCAATGGTCTCGGATGCCGGCCTGAAATATTTGCCGATGATGAAGATGGACGGGGCAATGGCGATGAGCGGAATCAGGAAAGATCTTGAACGTCTGAACAGGGCCCAGACCAGAAGGAAGGTGTTGAGAATGAGGAGTGGAGCGTAGAGGAGGCCGAAGATTGTCATGAACCAGGCCTTGGCAGGATTGACATAGCTGGCCAGATAGCTGAGCAGCAGCAATCCGGCGGATATTGCCATCAATGTCCGCGAGGTTATTCCGAAGAAAAGTCCGTGTTTCTTCTTTGGCTTCCTCATTGTTTTTTTTCTATATATCAATAATATAACTTGCCGCGTTTCCTCCACCAGAGTATGAGGAGCCAGCCGAAGAGCATACCTCCGAGGTGGGCGAAATGTGCGACTCCGTCAGCCGTACCCGTGACTCCCGTGAGAAGCTCAATGCCGGCGAAAATCAGCACGAACCACTTGGCTTTCAATGACACAGGCGGGAATATGAGGGTCAGTATGGAGTTCGGGTAGAACATCGCATAGCCGATCAGCACTCCGTAGATGGCTCCTGATGCTCCGAGGACAGGGGTCCTGAGGAGATTGTAGTAGGATGACATTGCCGCAGGCGTTCCGGATGAGAGGTAAACGCTGGCCTGAATCCATTCCACTCCGGTATGCAGGGCAGCCGCGCCGAGTCCTGTCACGAAATAGAAAATCAGGAATCGTCTGGTGCCGAGGGCTCTCTCCAGCACCGTTCCGAATATGAAGAAGGTGTACATGTTGAAGAACACGTGCCAGAAGCCTCCATGCATGAACATGTGGGTCAGAATCTGCCAGGGCTTGAAAAGGGGCGATGTCGGATAGAACATCGCGAAGTTCCTCACCATGAAGTCCTCGTTGATGAGAGTGGCAACGAAGAGGAGCAGATTTATGATTATGATATGCCTTGTGGCCGGAGGCAGCATTGAAAGGAAGCCGCCCCTGTTGCCATTGTCGTAACCGTAATATCCCATTATCTATTCATTATCTGTCCGCAAATGGGCGGACAAGCGTTTCAAATCATTTTTTCAATGTCATCTGAGGTGAGCAGCCTCATTGTCCTGCGCCCTCCCGGTGTGAATTCCGGGTTGGAGCTCGAGTACAGGGAATCAATCAGGGCCGCAGCCTCAGCTGATGTCTCAATATCCTTGCAACCTGCCGCAGCCATCCTTGCAAACTTCTCAGCCATAGAGGATTCCATCATTTCCTGGAGCCCCGTGCCACCCTCTGAAAGTATTATCAGCACATCCGCCATTGCGGATTCGACACTGCTCTGGTCCACCTGGAAGCCTTCCGGCATACCGTTCACGACGATAGTGTCATTGCCGAATGGCGATATGTCGAAGCCAAGACTGGAGAGCATTTCCGCATTCTCGTCGAAAATCAGCCTGTTGTCAACGCCGACATTGACCTGAACCGGGAAAAGAGCGGACTGACTGACGTGCTCCCCTCCCCTCAGGGCGGCAAGGAACCTGTCATACAGCACCCTCTCCCTGGCCCTTCTGATGCTGGTCACCACGATTCCCCCGTTGCCTGTGGAAACAATATATTTCCTGTCGATGACAAGAGGGGCCGGACGGGCGACCATCTTGTCCTCAAAGAGCTTGCCATAATCCTCACGCTTGTCCACATACTGTGCGGAATAGCCCCTGAAATCGCCGGACGTATCGATGCCGAAGTTCCCGGAAGTTCCCCGGGACTCATCCCGGCTTCCCCCGCCCGCAGGTGCGTCAAACGGGTTGTAATCAGGGTCATAGGACACTGACGGGGCCGACGCTTCCGGCTGGAAACCGGAGAAGTCATTGCTCAGCACGGGCAGCTCCGGCATATCCTCCCTGTTGAAATCAATGCTGGCCCCGAATGAGTTGCGGCCTATGGATTCCTTTATGCAGGCGTATATTATCTGGAAGATGACGCTGTCATCCTCGAACTTGATTTCCGTCTTTGTCGGATGGATATTGACATCAATCGAGTGCGGATCCACCTCCAGATATATGAAATAGGACGGAGTGGCCCCCGGAGGCAGAAGGTTGTCGTAGGCGTTCATCACAGCCTTGTGGAAATACGGGCTGCGGAAGAATCTGCCATTGACGAAGAAGAACTGGTTTCCGAGGGTCTTCCTCGCCTGGTCAGGACGGCCTACATAGCCGTTCACCCTGACAACTGATGTCTCGGCCGATACGTCCACCACCTGACTCACGACATTGTTGCCGAGAAGGTCCTGAATCCTGTATTTCAATGACTTGGCAGGCTTCAGCGAAAAGATTTCCCGGCCGTTGTGACTGAGGGAGAATCCTGTTTCGGGACGTGTCAAGGCCACCCTTGTAAACTCCTCCACCACATGCTTGAACTCGACATTGTCGGATTTCAGGAACTTTCTCCTGGCAGGCACATTGTAGAAGAGGTTTCGCACTGCGAAATTGGAGCCTGCCGGAGTCGAGATCTCATCCGTGGAAATATGTACGGAGCCTGCGAACTCCACCTTGCAGCCGACCTCGTCTTCCGGCCGTCTGGTCTTCAATGTCACCTCGGCGACAGCGGCGACGGAAGCGAGGGCTTCTCCCCTGAAACCGAATGTGGTAATGTCATTGAGGTCCTCCGCCGTGGCAATCTTGGACGTGGCGTGCCTCTCAAAGCAAAGCACCGCCTCGTCCGGTGTCATTCCGCAGCCGTTGTCAATCACCTGGATCAATGTTCTCCCGGCATCGGTCAGAATCACCGTCACTTGCGAGGCTCCGGCATCCACCGCATTCTCCATCAGCTCCTTGACGACGGAAGCCGGCCGCTGGACGACCTCCCCCGCCGCAATCATATTGGCAATATTGCCGGGCAATATGCGAATGTCCATATTAGAGCAGGGAGTAGAACTTGGTGATGTAAATCATTGCGATGACAAGCAGGATGAGGCCCACGATGCCAATGATGGCCTGGGCCTTGGAAGCGCTTCTCTTGCGGCTGTAGTTGCCGTCACGGAACGCTCCCTGGATATATGATCCCGGCGCATAGCTGCCGTCCTTCTTCTCCATTGAACCGTCCACGGCGCCGAAACGTCTCTTGAGTTCCTCCTTCTCTGGGTCATAGTATCTCGGCCTGTAGTTGAACACTCTGTGCTCATTGTCACCGAACCATCCGAATGATGCCATAATTATCTCTGTTTTCATTATGCCCCGTCTTCCAAGTTGCGGAGCGTTAAACAAGCAAATTTAACATTTTTTCTTTAAGTTTGTATTCAGAATGTCGCCGGCTTGCTCCCAAGGCTCCGCAAGCGTCCCGCCAATGAAATTGCAAACGATTATTATTCAACATGTTGACAGAAAACTTCAAAGCCTGCCCTTTCCGCATTGGAAATGGTTATGATGTCCATCAGATTGCAGAAGGTCTCCCCATGTGGCTCGGCGGAGTCAGGATTGTGTCCGAAACCGGTTTCGTGGCGCATTCCGACGGAGACGTTGCGATTCACGCACTCTGCGACGCCCTTCTCGGCTGCCTCGCCCTGGGCGATATCGGCCATCATTTCCCGGACAATTCCGACGCATGGAAGGGAGCGGACAGCAAGATGCTGCTGGCCAAGGTCGTGGAAATGATAAAGGAGAAAGGATGGGCTGTCGGCAATGCGGATATCACCATAGCCCTCCAGCGTCCGAAAATCGGGAAGTACACGGGACTGATGCGGGAGACTCTCGCCAGCATCCTTGGAGTCGGTCCGGACTGCGTGTCCATCAAGGCCACCACGGCGGAGGGGCTGGGCTTCGTGGGCCGTTCAGAGGGCTGCCAGGTATGGGCCACGGCATTGATTTATGCGGAAGGTGCGGACTTGCGGTAGATAACCGCACAATCTCCCTTATTTTTCTTTTATAAATTTTGGAATTTATTCCAATTGATGTAATTTTGCTCTGATTTGACACGAAGGAAGCGTGTCCGAGTGGTTGAAGGAGGCTGCCTCGAAAACAGTTGGCCGGGCAAAACCGGCTCGCAGGTTCGAATCCTGCCGCTTCCGCTATGAAAATAATTTTTGTCTGCCACGGGAACATCTGCAGATCCCCTATGGCCGAGTACATAATGAAGGACCTTGCAAAACGCAGGGATTTGGAAGGTGAATTGGAAATCTCCTCGGCTGCCGTGTCTTACGAGGAGGAGGGCAACGGTCTCTATCCCTATGCGGCGCAGACACTCACCAGGCACGAAATACCGTTCAGCCAGCACAGAGCCCACAGAATCAGCCTTGAGGAGTACCTGGAGGCGGATCTGGTCATCGTGATGGACTCTTCCAACGAAAGGCTGCTCTCCCGGATCACCGGCGGCAGGGAACCGGAGAAGACTCACCGCCTTCTCGAATGGACCGGGGAGAACCGGGATGTCGCGGACCCATGGTACACGGGCAATTTCGAGAAAGCCTACTCTGACATTGCCGCAGGATGCTCGGCATTGATGGAGCATATAGCGAAGTCAACTGACAACTAGCGGCCCGTGAGTACTGGAATGAAATCAACAATATCAATTTTTAAATAATCCTGAAATGAGAAAACACTCACTGATTATGCTCGCAGCCGGACTCCTCGGATTCGCTGCCTGCACCGGAGAACTCGAG
>JALFFZ010000126.1 GCA_022777585.1 Bacteroidales bacterium
CTTACCTGCTGAATTCGCTTGGGGAAACGCCGAATTGCTTTTTGAAGCTGGTGGAGAAGTGGGAGAGGGTGCTGAAACCTGTCATATCAGCTATTTCAGAGATGTTGTATTTGTGCTCTTTGAGCAGCTGTGCGGCTCGGTTGAGCTTGTATCTCTTGAAGAATACGCTCGGATTCTCGCCCGTAAGACCCTTCACCTTGTAGTAGAACTTCGTTCTTGACATATGCAGTCTCTCGGTCATTCCAGTAACATCCAGCTCATCGTTGGATAGTTCATTCTCCATCAGTTCGTAGAGGTCCTTCATAAAGGCGTTATCCTGCTCTGAGAGCACGTTTTCATCCAGGGAACTCACCTCGGTGGCCTGAGAAAGCAAGGCCCGGATTTTCTCGCGGTTTTTGATCTGAGAGTTGACCAAAGCCATAAGATACTGTGGTTCAAATGGTTTGGTAACATAGGCGTCAGCTCCGCAATCCAGACCATGCACCTGGTCATCCACATCCGCCTTAGCGGTGAGCAGGATTACAGGTATATGCGACAACTGCAGAGAACCCTTGATGTCACGACACAATTCATAACCGGACTTGCCCGGCATCATCACATCGCTGATAACTATGTCCGGAGCATCCTTCTTGACTGAGAGGAAGGCGGAGTCCGCATCATATCTGTAAATCACATTGTAACGGGTGGCCAGCAGTTCCTTCATATATCTCACCACATCCGTATCGTCATCCACAATCAGAACGGTAGGCCTATGCTCGTCCTGCACTTCATCCTCAAGAGGCAGTGTTGGCATAATGGCCTTTTTCTGTACGAAATCGCTTTCTTTTGCCTTTTCCGCATCGGTGTAGCAGGCCTCGTCGGCAGGAATCAGGAGTATGAACATCGCACCCTGCACTCCGTCTGTCCTGTTGTAAGCCTTGAGCCATCCGTGGTGCATTCTGGCAAGAGTTCTCGCGTAGTACAGTCCTATTCCAGTGCCCCAGTTGTAGGCTCCGCGGACATTGTTGTCCAACTGGTAATACCTTTCGAAGATTCTTTCCAGTTCGTTCTCGGGAATGCCAGGCCCCGAGTCTTTGACCGTAATCTTTACATACTTTCCGCAGGAGCAGTCCATATACTCCCCGAACAGCTTTTGCGCATCATCCTTGGTCAGATGGTCCAGGCTGATTTCCACTTTGCCACCCTGGCCGGTGAATTTCATCGCGTTGGACAGCAGATTGAAGCAAATCTTGTCCACTTTGTCATCATCCACCCATGCGCTGAGGGAATCCTCTATTCCCCAGGCCACCAGACTGATGCCTTTTTCCTTTGCATTGACTTTGAAAATGTCAACCACATAGTTCAGCAACGAAACCACATCCACTTTCCTGACTTTCAGCTTCAGGCTGTCATTCTCCAGTTTGTTGAAGTCAAGCAGTTGATTGACAAGCCTCAGCATTCTCTGGATATTCCTTTGAACTATTTTCAGAAGCCGTTTTCCTTCATCGTCAATGGCAGGGGACTCCGACATTTGTGCAATAGGGCCGGAAATCATAGTCAGCGGGGTACGGAACTCGTGGGAGATGTTGGCAAAGAAACTCATATTCATCTCATTGACCTTCTTCTCCTGCTCCCTTTCCATAGCCGCCTTTTTCTTGGCTTCCCTTTCAACAATCAGTCGCCTTCTGTACACGGCTATTACACACAGAATTGCTGCCGCAAGGCAAAAATACAGGGTATAGGCCCACCAGGAGCGGTACAGCGGCCTGCCGACCGACAGTTCAAGACTGTTTTGAGCGAGTACCTCCGTCTGTTCTATATTGGTAAGGCGGACTTTGAAAATGTATTTTCCTGAAGGTACGTTGGCATAATTCGCTTCTCTGCTGTTGCTTGCATCTATCCAATACTTGTCGTAGCCCTCAAGCATGTAGGAGTACCTCACCCTCTCGTATTCGCTGTAATCCAGGGCTGAGAATGAGATGGCAAAACTGTTCTGGTTGTATTTGAGTTTGACATCAGGGTTGAATGCCATTGCTTTTGCAATGCATCCGCCTTCTGAAGGCAAAATCGTTTTGTTGTGTACTCTCAGTTCCTCGAAACAGAGGGGCACGGTCCTGTGCGTCATCAATTCTACCGGATTGAAAAGAGTAACTCCGTGAGTGCCGCCAAAGACAAGCGAGCCATCAGCAAGTATCCCCGATGCCCTGTCGTAGAACTGATTGCCTCCTATTCCGTCGGCTTCGAACCAGTTGATAAAGCGCCCGACGCTGCGGTCATATTTTGCAAGACCGTTCTGGGTGCTGACCCAGAGGTTGCCCTGAAGGTCTTCTTCTATGCTGCATATATCGCTGCAGGGAGTGCCGGGAAGGGGCGTGAGTTCTGAAATGGAAGGGTCATAGCGCAAAAGGCCGTTGGCTACGGTTCCTATCCATACAGTCCCTTTGCTGTCGGTTTTGAGCGCTGAAGGGATGAAGATGGATCTTGTAATGCTTCTCTGCCAGTCTTCCGGGGAAATTTCTATTTTCTTGGCCTCAAGAGTGTTGCGGTCGATTTCGAACAGTCCTTCCCTGAAAGCGGCGACAATCACATTGCCAGATGCCAGAAAATCGATACCGCTGACGAAAGAATAGGAGTAGCCGGGTATTCCCAAATTGATGTAATCCATCCTGGCACCGTCCGCGCTTATCCTCATGACAAGGCCTTTTGAGACTCCGATCCACATATTGCCTTCTCTGTCGGGCTGCATGCAGAGAATCCACGGGCAATCCCATTGCCTCAGTACTTTCAATATGCTGTTCTCCTGTTTGCAAAGGAAGATCTTGTCCTGGGCCCCAATCCACAGTTTTCCGTCCTTTCCGGCTCTTAGGCAGGAGATGTATTGCTTGTTCCTTCGCTTGATAATGTTCCTTTCTTCCAGCCTGGTGAGTACCCCGGCGCTGAGGTCATAGTCATAGATGCCGTCGCTCAAGGTGGAGAAATAGATCCTCTCTTCGCATACATCCATGCTCAGAACGGATTTTCTGCCCAATACTGCATTCAGCACATTGTTGCTGAATTTGTCCTTGTAGGCATAGGAAATGCTGTAGCCCTGGTCGTAGGAGCACCACCATATGTTCTTTTCCGAGTCCTCAAATACGGCATTGAGCCTGAATTCCGGAATGTCAAAAGGGAAATCCGGGTCTCCCTGACGTGCAAAACTCCGCTCGCCGGGATTGTATGAATAATAGTCCCCTGATTCTGTGGCGAACAGCAGAGAGTTGTTCACAAGAAATATATGTGTGATGAAGCAATCCGTGAATGCGGTGTTTGAACTGATTTCGGAGGGAAGAGGAACAAATTTTTCTTCGGCTGTGCTCAAAACGCTCAGTCCTCTGTCAGTGTAGATCCATATCTTCCCGTCTGGGCCCATGCAGACTGAAACCGGGTTGCCGCAGGACAGCTCTATGCTTAACTCAAGTCTGAAATTGTCTATGTTATAGCAATATATCCTGTCTCCGAAAACCCAAAGCCTGTCATCCGGCGAAATGAAGGCCCCGTTCATATACTGCCAGTCGTTGGAATAGACTGCGAGCCTGCTTTCAAAGTTGCCGGATTCGCTGTTGTACAGGCTGATGGCATCGGCGGTGTTGATAAGTATCTTCCCGCTGCGGCTCTCCATAATTTGCACCACATTGTTGCTTTTGGTGCCATAGATTGGAATATAGTCAAAAGAATCGTCATCCCTGTATCTGCAGATTCCGTTCACGGTTCCGACCCAGAGCCGGCCGGTCTTGTCGCTCAGAAGAGATTTGATCTGATTGTCCGGCAGACCGGAGTTGTCGTCGCTGCTGCAGAAATACTGGTGGTATTCGTGGGAGTCGAAGCGGTTCAGTCCACGGAAGGTGCCGAGCCAGATGTGGCCACTGCTGTCCTGGGCTATGGCGGTAATCCTGTTGTTCGACAGGCTGGAGGAAGTGACTCTCTCGGATGTGGTTTGTGCAAAGGCGGCGACGCAGCCGATTGAGGCAAGCGCGGCGATGATGAGTTTTCTCATTTGTGGTCAATCAATAATGCTGAAAGTTACAAAATAATTGGTGTTGACACTATGTTTTGAACAAAAATGAAAACAATTGAACGAAACGGAAAACAGTTTGAACCTTTAAGAAAACCGACTGAACAAAAGAGAAAGAGAAATAGAGGTACTATTGTGAAATTTGTAATCGTAAACCACAATACACTAACTAAATGAAAACAATTCTGAAATTTCTTGCATTTGTCGGCATTCTCACGGCGACGGCTGGATGCTGTCCCCGCAAGGGCTGCTGCTCCTCCGGAGAGGATAGCGGGATACTCGCCTCCTCTTCCGTAGCTGTTGCGCAGACCGCAAATGGCAAGGTCGCCGGATACATTCAGGACGGCGTCACCATTTTCAAGGGCATACCATATGCCAAAGCAAACAGATTCGAGGCTCCGGTCCAGGCCGACAGTTGGGAGGGCATACGCAGCTGCCGCCAGTACGGTCCGGTCTCGCCTCAGGGCGCGCGCTCCGGTTGGGCCAATGACGAAATCGCCTTCGCCTTCAATTGGAATGACGGCGTGCAGGGCGAGGACTGCCTCCGGTTGAATGTCTGGACTCCGGCCCTGGATTCAAGGAAAAGGCCGGTGATGGTATGGCTGCATGGGGGCGGCTATTCCGCGGGATCGGGCCAGGAACTGCCTTCCTATGACGGCACTTCACTTGCCTTCGCGGAGGACGTGGTGGTGGTCAGCATAAACCACAGGCTCAACGTGCTGGGCTTCCTTGACCTTTCGGCCTATGGAGAGAAGTACGCCAAGTCCGCAAATGCCGGACTGCTCGACATCGTCGCCTCACTTAAATGGGTAAGGGACAATATCGCGGCGTTCGGAGGCGACCCTTCCAATGTAACAATATTCGGACAGTCGGGCGGTGGAGGCAAGGTCACCACCTTGCTTGCAACCCCTTGTGCCAAAGGCCTTTTCCACAAGGCGATAGTTCAGAGCGGTTCCATGCTTCGCACTATGGAATCCAAGTACTCCCGCAAAATTGGCATAGCAACGGTGCGCAACCTGGGACTTGACGCGTCCAGCATTGACAAAATCTCGGAAGTGCCTTATGGAGAGCTGCTTGCGGCAGGGGAGAAGGCTATAGCGCAGGTTAAGGCCGAAGCTGACAGGGATGGAGTTGCAAGCTTTATCTTCGGCTGGGCTCCCACAGTAGATGGCGCCGTGCTTCCTTCCCAGCCTTTCGACCCTCAGGCGCCTGCCATTTCTGCGGATATTCCTATGATAATAGGCACCACCCGTCACGAATTCTCAATGACCACCTATGTCCCGGCGCTTCGCAATGCAGGCAGGGAAGAGGTTATAGGCATTCTGAAGGGAAGATATGGTGAGGGAACCGAAAGATTCCTCGAACTTTTTGCAAAAGCCTACCCGGGCAGCAAGCCTGCGGATATGCTCGATGCGGACTTTGTCTTCCGTCCGAGCGCAATCGAGCAGGCTCTGCGCAAATCCCTTCAGGGCGCCGCTCCGGTCTATATGTATATGTTCAACTGGGAGTCGCCTGTACTCGACGGCATATTGCGCAGCACCCATTGCATGGAGATACCCTTCGTATTCAATAATGCGGACAGGCATGCGAGCATGACGGGCGGCGGAGCGCAGGCTATGGAACTCGCCTCGAAGATGAGCCACTGCTGGGCTGAATTCGCACGCTGCGGCAAACCGTCGGCCGAGGGCCTTCCGGAATGGGAGCCTTTCGAGGCCGAAAAGAGGGCCGTGATGTTCTTTGACAACACCTGCAAGATGAGCTACAGCCACGACAAAGAACTTATGGATTTCATAAGGCGGTATCCGACAAGAGGTTTCTAATCTAAATCATATAATTATCAACACCAAATTCAAATGAGAACCAAACTAATCAATCAGGTAATGAAGGCAGCGCTCTGCGCATCGCTTTTCATTCTTGCCTGCCAGAATCTTTCCGCACAGGGGAGGATTTCGGCATCCGGTACGGTAATCGATGAGAACAAAACTCCTATGATTGGAGTCAGCGTCATCGAAAAAGGCACTCAGAACGGCGTAATAACCGACATCGACGGTAAATGGGAACTCGAAGTCGCCAATGGCGCAATTCTGGAATTCTCATTCATCGGCTACACTCCAGCCGTTCTTCCTGCGGCAGCGGGCATGAATCTTCAGATGCAGGTTGACACCAGGGTACTTGAAGAGGTCGTGGTTGTCGGCTATGGCGTTCAGAAGAAAAGTTCCCTCACCGGTTCCGTATCTCAGGTGAAATCCGAGGATATGGAAGCCAGAACCATCACCACCGCCGGCCAGGCCCTTCAGGGCAAGACTTCCGGCGTACAGGTGCTCAGCGCTTCTGCAAGACCGGGAGCATCCCCATCCATCCGCATCCGTGGTATCAGTTCCAACGGTTCAAGCGACCCTCTTTATGTTGTTGACGGCCGTCTTACAAAGGATATTGCGGGAATCGACCCGAATGACATCGCGTCAATGGAGGTCCTCAAGGACGGTGCCTCGTCGGCAATCTACGGTGCTGAGGCTGGAAACGGTGTCGTTCTCATCACTACAAAGAAAGGAAAGGGAACAGGCAAGATCACATACGACTATCAGTACTCAAGCCAGAGTGTGTCGAAGGTCCCTCGCATGATGAACTCGGAGCAGTACATCGACTACTACAGCGAGGCAAACCTCATTTCTCTTGAGAAATTCTACAACAACTGGGATTTCGAGACCAACACAGACTGGATCAGGACCGGCTTCGAGAATTCCAACATGCACAAGCACAACCTGACCTTCTCGGCGGGTGATATGGATAAATCCATCTATGTATCAGGGACTTACCTTAATAATGATGGTATCGTTGTCGGGAACAAGGATTATTACAACCGTCTCACCGGAATGATCAATGCTTCCTGGAAAATCAAGCCTTGGCTTGAGATAGGGACCAACAATCAGGTGGAATATTATAAGGTATCTTCAGTGGCAGAGGGCTCTGAATATGGTGGCTACCTGCTCTCGCTCCTTACCCTTGACCCGCTTACCAAACCTTGGTATCCGGAGAATGACCTTCCACTGCACATGCAGCAGATCTACGATGACAAGAGCCATGCTCCTATGCTCGGCGACGGGAAAGGCAATATCTATAGTGTATCTCCATTCGTTGTCAGCGAAAGTGTCAACCCTTACATCATGCTCAACAGCTCGGATTCATACACTCGTGGATTCAATATCAACGGCACCACGTTCATCAACTTCATGCCGGTCAAAGGTCTTACTGTGACCTCCCGCCTGAGTTATCGCCTCTCAAGTGGTGAAAGCTATAGCGTTTCCCACGACTACTATGCACATTCGCAGGTCCAGAACAAGTTCCTCAGTGTGAATGCAGGCTCAAGCGCAAGCTCATACTGGCAGTGGGAGAACTTCCTCAACTACAACAAGCAGATCAAGAAGCACAACTTCGGCATCATGCTCGGAACCAGCTACAGCGAGTCACGTTCATTCGGTGTCAGCGGTTCAAAGGGCGGTAACGAGGAGGCAGGTCTCGGTTTCAAAAAGGACGACCCGCTGTTCTGGTATTTCGCCTATGCAGTCAGCAATGCAAACAAGGATGTCAGCGGTGGAGAGCCTTCATTCTCAAGAAAACTCTCTTACTTCGGCCGTGCAAACTACGAATTCGACAACAAATATCTGCTTCAGATTTCCCTACGTGCCGATGCAGCTGACAGCAGCGTGCTTCCTGTCGAGAAACGCTGGGGTTTCTTCCCTGCAGTCTCTGCCGGCTGGGTAATCTCAAATGAACAGTTCCTTTCAAATGCACGCACTTGGCTCAACCACTTGAAACTCCGCGCTTCATGGGGACAGAACGGTTCCATCGCAGGTCTCGGCGGTTATAGATATGCAACTGTCATCGGATCTACTGGTTCTTATCCGACAAGTTCGGATGCTCCTCAGTATGAGGTCGGATATGCTCCATCGGCAACCGGCAACAAAGAACTCAAATGGGAAACCGCAGAGCAGACCAATGTCGGCATTGACACCCGTTTCCTGAACAACAGACTCACTTTCTCTGCTGATTGGTTCAGAAAAGAGACCAAGGACCTCATCGTAAGCGGCATCACCCCATCGACAGTGGTCGGCAATACAGCCTCACCTGTGAATGCCGGTAATATCGTCAACTCCGGACTTGAGTTCGAACTTGGGTGGCAGGACATGGTCGGTGACTTCAGCTATGGAATCCGTGCGAATATCTCTACACTGAAAAACAAGGTTACCTACATCCACCCTACACTTTCAGCAATCGATGGTGCAAGCTTCCATACCTATGGAGCCATCACCCGTTTCGAGGTCGGCAAGCCTGCATGGTATTTCTATGGATATGAATTTACAGGTATAGACCCGGAAACCGGTAACCCTACTTTCAAGGATTTAAACAATGACAATGCCATCACCGACAGCGACAAGACCATGATCGGCAAAGGTATGGCAGATGCTACTTATGGTATCACAATCACCGCTGCATGGAAGGGCCTTGACCTGATTCTCTTCGGAACCGGATCAATCGGAAATGATATCTACTGCTGTCTCAACCGTGCAGACTATACTCTCAACAAACTGACCTATTTCACAGAAAACAGGTGGAAGGCAGACAATGTAGGCGGAACGATGCCTAAGGCAGGCGCCAACGACATGGATAAATTCTTCATTTCATCTGCAAGTGTCCTTGACGGTTCATACTTCAAGATCAAACAGATCCAGCTCGGTTACACCTTCCCTCAGAAATGGATGAGCAAGATTAAAGTAAATAATCTCCGTATCTATGCATCTCTCGATGATTTCTTCGTATTCACCAAATATCCTGGTCTCGACCCTGAGGTTACAGGTGTTGGAAGCTCACTCGGAGTTGATAAGGGAAGTTACCCTAACTCAAAGAAGATTGTTGCAGGTCTTAACATTACATTCTAATCATAAATTGAGACTGAAATGAAATTAAGAAATATAATAATGGTTGCTGCTGCATCGGTTATTGCCCTGTCTTCCTGCAGCAAAAGACTTGACATCCCTCAGCACGGAGTCCTCAATTACGAGACTTTCTATCAGACTGATGAGGATGCGGAAAATGCGATTGTTGCATGCTATCTCCAGATGAGAGGTCTCAGCTACAACTACAATCTTGGCAAGAACATGCTTACCGACGACTTTTGGGCAGGCGGTGGCGGTCGTAACGACAATGCCGAACTTGAACAGCTCAATGAGTTTACCTTCGGAACTGATCAGGGCATGCTTCAGGGTATGTTCACAAGCTACTACCAGATTATCTACAAGGCAAACGTGGTGCTTGGTCACGTTACCGGAGATTCTCCTGTGATGAATCGTGCAAGGGCTGAGGCCAAGGTTTTCAGGGCATGGTCATATTTCGAGCTTATTTCAATGTGGGGCAACCCGCCTCTTGTTGACCATGAACTTGAGCCTTCAGAATATGCAAAGCCTAACGGTACAACAGAGGAACTCTGGGGCCTTGTTGAAAAAGACCTTACAGAGGCGATTGCTTCAGGGGCACTGACTGAGAAATCTTCCGTAAATGAAAAGTCCTGGAGAATTACCAAGCAGTTCGCACAGGCAGTTCTTGGTAAGGCTTATCTTTGGCAGAAAAAGAATGCCGAGGCTGCTGCTCAGTTCGATGAGGTTGTAAATAGCGGACTTTATGATCTGTATGACGATTTTGAGAACGTGATCAATTTCAGGGCAAAGCAGAACTGCGAGAGCCTCTTCGAGAGCATCAAGTTCGATGACCAGAACAATCCTTTTGACAATTGGGACTTCACCGGTGTGATGACTCACTACAGAACAGACTGTATGTCTATCAACCAGAACGGTTCAACAGATAATCTTGCAAAAGTTGGCTGGGGCTTCCTCAATCCTACGAAGGACCTCTATGATGAGTTCGTAAAGGTGGAAGGCAAAGATGGATATCGTCTCAACTGTACTATCAAGACTTATGACCAGATGAAGGACCGCGGCCACTCCATCCTTCCTGGAAAGTCAATCATCAGCGAAGGCTACTTCATGTGGAAATGGAGATCTACTCAGGACAGATATTCACAGTATGCTTCCGGAATGGACTTCTTCCTGGACTGTAACAACCCACGCTGGATGCGTTATGCTGAAGTCCTGCTTTGCGGTGCTGAGGCACATCTTGCAGCAGGCAATGGTGCCAAGGCTGCGGAGTATGTGAACAAAATCCGTACACGTGCTCACCTTGCTCCTCTTGGTAGCGTGACCCTTGACGATATCAAGGCTGAGAAACGTCTCGAACTTTGCGGAGAAGGCCTTCGTTATCAGGACCTTACCCGTTGGGGTGATGCTGAGAGGAAGATGAAGGACAATGGAAAGCGCTGTCCTAAGCTTGAATCAAACGGTAACGTAAGCTATGTAAATTACAATGGTGACGATGCTTCCCGTTACGGATTCAAGCCTAAACACAACAAACTTCCTTATCCTGGAACCGAGATTCGTCTGAATAAGAACATTCGCCAGAATGAAGGTTGGGAATAATCGTAAATCTTAGACAATTATGAAACTGAAATATATTTTTATCGCTGCGGCTGCGCTTGTGCTCGGCTCATGCACCAAATCAGCGATTGCTCCGCTTGAGGGCGTTTACCAGAGGCCGGATGATTTCAACTCAACCGAGCTGGTATCATCTTCAATAGACAAATTAGACGGAGTCCGCTGTTTCAATGTTGAACTTGAGGATGCGGGAGCAAGACTTAGTCTAAAATTCTATTGCGACAAATACTATCTTGAGCCAGTAACCTATTCTTCAGCTGATGCTGCTTCAATCAGGAAGGGCTTCTATCTTGTCGGAGAAGGCGGTTCCACATACACAAAGAACGGAAAGACAACTGCTCTTGACCATGGCGGAATTTCGGTCTCTGCAAACGGCAGCGACTATTCTTTCAGCGGCTCTGTCTGGCTTGCTGACGGCAATGTCGTGAAAATCAACTCAAAGGTGACAATCGTTTATGAGCCTGATCCAGAGCCTGTAAAACTTTCAACAGTGCTTTCTGCTTCTTCAAACCTTGCAAACGGAACTCCTTCAGTATCCCTCAATCTTGCTCAGGCAGGTATATCTTCTGTCCAGAATCCAGATTGGTCAACTACCTGGAATGGAGAAGGCCATTACCTTGCTATTGACCTCTACAGTGCTGATGGCTATCTCCATGAGGGAACATATACCCCATCTGCAGCCGGTGGGCAGGTCACTGAAGGTACCTTCGGCATTGGCTGGGACCCGGGTGATATCTTCGGTTGGGGAGTTCTCTTCACTGACTGGGGCACCTGCTGGTGGAATGTATCCGGCGGAGTTGCAAAGTCCGAGAAAAAGATCACCGAGGGTACTGTCACCGTGAGCCGTAATGGAAACAAATGGACCATCGAGCTTGTAAGCGGAGAAGGCAAAGACATGGTCTGGGGCCTCTTTGAAGGCGAAGTACCTGCCCTCACAGATCCGAATTCTACCGGTGAGGTCAAATACAAAGAACTTACCAAGGTCCTTTCGGCAAACAACCAGAATGCCGGCCTTATTACCTTCCAGTTCGCTACTGATGGAGTTTCATCTACATTTGATTCGGCTACGTGGACAACAACATATTCAGGCACCGGTAATTACCTTGCCCTCGATATTTATAGTGCCGATGGTAAGCTTGCTCCCGGGACATACAATGCATGTGCAACAGGCGGTGCCATAGGAGCTGGAGAGTTCGGAATCGGATATGACACCGAGATGTGGGGAACGCAGTTCTTTAACTGGGGTACGTGCTGGTGGACAGTGACTGATGGAGCGACATCCGCTCAGAAGGTGCTGGATGGTACTGTGACTGTTTCCCTTGATGGAGGCAACTATACAGTTGTACTTCAGAGCAGCACTGTCAATGCCAGATATGTTGGCCCGATTGAGTTGTAATATAAACATTGATATGAGATTTTTCAGCCATATTGCTTCAGCTGCGCTTGTCTTGTGGACGATGACTGCAGTTTCATGCGAAAATAAAAAGTCAAACGAGGAATTTCCAGAGCTTAAGACTTGTCAGGTTCTGAAAGACCGTGAACTTTCGAGTCAGGTCCTTGGCAGAACCGTAAGGTTCAATGTCATACTGCCACCTGATTTCAGTGAAGAAGGCAAATACAATGTCATTTATCTGCTTCATGGCATGGGAGATGACAACAGGGCATGGAGCGAATCTCCTCAGATAAGGGGCCAAGTAAATTCTCTTGTGTTTGAGCTTGGACAGATGATTACAGAAGGAGCCATCGCTCCGACTGTAATCATCATGCCTCAGGCTTGGAACAGCTTTTATCTGGACAGTTCCGACGCCCAAAAATATATCGGCGGATTCTGTGACCTCATGGATTATGAAACTTTTTTCCATGAAGAATTTATGCCTCATGTCGAAAAGAAATATCATATTGATTCGAGACGTGAATGCCGTGCAATCGCAGGGCTTTCCATGGGAGGATATGGCTCATCTTATTATGCCTTGAAATATCCGGAAAAATTCTGCTGTCTGTATGCAATGAGTCAGGCTTTTTTCAATCCTTTGACAGAACTTGCAATGAAGGCGGACAAGGATGCCCTTCCAGTAATCTATATTGCAAACGGAACTAATGACATGACTGTCGGTCAGGCGCCGAAACAGTTCAGCGAATTGCTGGAAAGCTGTGGAATAGAGCACTCATACGAGGAATGGTATGGAGGTCATGACTGGAAATTCTGGGGAGAATGCATCCCGAAATTTCTGAAAGCATTCGGAAAAGAATTCAATAAATAAAACCAAAGATCAAAATGAAAAAAATTGCTACGTTGTTCGCTGCAGCATTTGTGGGAGTTTCCGCTTTTGCACAGCAGGCCCTTTGGGGCGGCCCGCAGGTAGAGTCTCCGGTGCTTAACGCGGACGGAACTGTCACTTTCCGCTATCTGGCACCCAAAGCAGTCAAGGTAACTGTGTCTGGAGATTTTCTCCCGACCCGGAAAATCCAGACTCCTTACGGGGAGTTCGACGCTCCCGGAGTGGCTGAGCTCAAGGAAGGACAGAATGGAGTATGGGAATACACAACCGACTTCAAGCCGGCTCCGGAGATGTACAGTTACACCTTCAATGTTGACGGACTGAATCTTATCGACAACAACAACATCTGGGTAAACCGCGACATCGCCTCAATGACCAGCACCTTCATCGTGCCTGGCGGAAGGGCGGATCTCTACACGGTTCAAGATGTGCCTCACGGTACTGTATCCAAGGTTTGGTATGACAGTCAGGCCGCAGGTTTCCGCCGCCGTATGAGCGTCTATACCCCTGCCGGCTACAATCCGTGCGGCAAGACCCGCTACCCGGTACTTTACGTCCTTCACGGAATAGGAGGAGATGAGAATGCCTGGCTTGAACTTGGCCGCGCCGCCCAGATTATGGACAATCTCATCGCTCAGGGCAAGGCAAAACCTATGATTGTTGTCTTTACCAACGGCAATATCTCGCAGGAGGCGGCTCCGGGAGAGAACTCTACAGGATACACCCGCCCTACCACTCAGCTTCCAAAGACTATGGAAGGCAGTTTCGAGGCTTCATTCCCGGAAATCGTAAAGTTCATAGACAGCAATTACAAGACTATAGCAAGGAAGCAGGGCCGCGCCATCTGCGGCCTCTCAATGGGCGGATTCCACACGCTGTACATCAGCCTCAACTATCCTGACATGTTCAACTACTCAGGAATGTTCTCAGCAGCAATAGGCGTCAGCGAACAGCAGATGTGCCCTATGTACGATAATTTCGATGCCAAACTGGCGGAGTATTTCAGCAAGAAGCCGGCCTTGCTCTGGATTGGATGCGGCAACACCGACTTCCTTTACAAGTCCAACATCGACTTTATGGAGAAGATGAACAGGGCAGGATATCCTTACACCTACAGGGAAAGCGAGGGCGGACACATCTGGCGCAACTGGAGAATCTACCTCAGCGAGTTTGTTCCACTTCTGTTCAAGTAACGATTATGAAAAAGATATCTATTCTGGCAATGAGCGCAGCTGCTGTACTTTCCTGTGCTCCAAAGGGTGACCCACAGTTGGGCAAAGATTCGCTCGACAAGGTGGTAGCAGCCATGACCCTTGAGGAAAAGGCCCATCTGGTAATAGGCACCGGTATGGCCGGCTCTTCCGGCGAAGCTCCGGTGGTGGGCGAAACCCGCAATCTGGTTCCCGGCGCCGCCGGCACGACCTATCCCATCCCTCGTCTCGGCATTCCGGCAATAGTGCTGGCTGACGGCCCTGCCGGGCTGCGCATCAATCCGCTTCGCGAGGGTGACGCAAACACCTACTACTGCACCCATTTCCCTATAGGAACCCTGCTGGCTTCAACATGGAACACCGAACTGGTGGAGCAGGTAGGCCAGGCCATAGGCAATGAGGTTCTGGAGTATGGAACGGATGTGCTTCTGGCTCCGGCTCTCAACATCCACCGCAACCCTCTGTGCGGCCGTAACTTCGAATATTATTCCGAGGACCCTGTCGTCAGCGGGAAGACTGCAGCGGCCTATGTCAGGGGCGTGCAGAGCAATGGCGTCGGTACTTCAATCAAGCATTACGCCCTTAACAATCAGGAGACCAACCGAATGAAGAACGATGTGCGAGTGAGTCCCCGTGCCGTGCGTGAAATCTATCTCAAAGGTTTCGAAATCGCCGTCAAGGAGTCTCAGCCGTGGACTGTGATGAGCTCATACAACTTCGTCAACGGGGTTTATACTTCTGAAAGCAAGGACCTTCAGACCACTATGCTTCGCGACGAGTGGGGCTTCAAGGGTATGGTTATGACTGACTGGTTCGGCGGCGCCGATGCTGCAGCCCAGATGTGGGCAGGCAACGATATGCTTCAGCCTGGTCGTCCGGGACAGTTCGAGGATATAGTCGAGGGTGTGCGTTCAGGCCGTCTGAGTGAGGCTGACCTGGACAGGAATGTGCGCCGCGTGCTTGAGCTTATTGTCAAGTCCCCGCGTTTCAAGGGATATGAATTCAGCAATAAGCCTGACCTCAAGGCTCACGCTGCAGTTACAAGGCAGTCGGCTGTTGAGGGTATGGTCCTTCTCGAGAACAATGGTGTGCTTCCTCTTGCTTCCGAAATCAGCAGAGTGGCTTTGTTCGGAACCACTTCCTACGATTTCATAGCCGGCGGAACAGGCTCCGGCAATGTGAACCGTGCCTACACTGTTTCCCTGCTCGAGGGACTTCGCAATGCCGGATATGCAATCGATGACGAACTTGAGAAAACCTATACTAAATACATCAAGGAGGAGACCGAAAGGCTCAATCCCAAGAGCGATGACCCTATGGCGATGTTTATGCCTAAGATAAGGGCAGGGGAGTTCGTGCCAAGTGCAAGGCTTCTCGACAAGATGGTTCGCACCAATGATGTTGCAATCATTACCCTCGGACGTAATTCAGGTGAGTTCTTTGACAGAAAAGTTGCGGATTTCACTCTTACAGAGCAGGAAAGCGGAATGATTGAGGCCGTTTGCGCGGCTTTCCACAAGGCAGGCAAAAAGGTGGTGGTAATACTCAATGTCGGAGGTGTTATCGAAACCGCTTCCTGGAAGAATCTGCCGGATGCAGTGCTGCTTGCTTGGCAGGCAGGTCAGGAAGGCGGTAACAGCGTGGCGGATGTGCTCAAGGGCGTTGCCAATCCTTCAGGAAAGCTGACAATGACCTTCCCTGTACGCTATGAAGATCACGCATCATCCCGGAATTTCCCTATTGATATGGCTTTCGGAATGTTCGGAAAGGACAAGGATGCCGAGCCTCAGCGCAATGTGGACTATACCGAGTACGAGGAGGGTATCTATGTCGGTTACCGTTGGTTCGACAAGCAGGGACTGGAGGTTTCATATCCTTTCGGCTATGGTCTGTCCTACACCAGATTCGAATGGTCTGAGGCGAGCGTGAAGTCCTCACGCGGCGAGACTGCGGTCAGCGTCAAGGTGACCAATACCGGGAAGATTCCCGGCAAGGATGTAGTGGAACTCTATGTGGCTGCGCCTCAGGGAGAACTCGACAAACCTGTCAAGGAACTCAAGGCCTATGCCAAGACCCGCGAACTGCAGCCTGGTGAATCACAGCTTGTTACACTCAAGGTGAAGAACTCTGAACTCGCTTCGTACGACGAGAGTGCCTCTGCCTGGGTAACGGATGCAGGTCACTACGACTTCATGCTCGGTTCATCATCCCGCGACATTCGCGCTACCCTTTGTGCGGAAATCAGGGGAGGCAGCGAAAAAACCAACGCATTGTCTTTTGACAAATAATGCTTTTCGAAACCAGATTGAGCCGGGCAAGCAATTGTCCGGCTTTTTTGCGTATATTAACAACTATGAAAACAAATTTTCTTGTAACTTAGCAGTTTAAATTAGTAAGCCCCT
>JALFFZ010000133.1 GCA_022777585.1 Bacteroidales bacterium
TCCTCGGAGAGGTAGGTGCCGAGAATGGAGTCTGCGTTCTGGGCTGAAAGGGCTGCCGCTGACATTATCATTGCGGCGAGGATTACGATTAACTTCTTCATTGTCATTGAATTGAAATGGTACTTTGCCAAACGGCTCAAATATTATCCTTTTGGACGAATCTTTGCAAAGTTAGAAAGATTTTGTAAATTTGTAGGCTATAATAGCTAAAATTGTACTAAAACTTGGTTTATGTCGCAATATATTATATCCGAGGTAACGACGAGGAAGGATCTCAGAGCATTCATAAAGTTCCCTGATGAACTTTACAAGGACAACAGGCAATATGTCCCGGCCCTTCACTCGGACCAGATGGCGAGCCTGACCAAAGACCCTGCCCTTGATTATTGTACTCACAAACTTTGGCTTGTCCGGGATGGCAGGAAGATTGTCGGTCGCATATGTGCGATGATCAATCCGCGTTATAACGAGAGATACGGCAAGAAGCGTGCCCGCTTCGGCTGGTTCGATACCATAGAGGACATCGAAGTTGCCAGACTTCTTCTGGAGACTGCCGAGAACTGGGCGAGGGAGAACGGTATGAACGAGGTTCACGGACCGTTGTATTACAATACTTTGGGAAAACAGGGTATGCTTGTTGAGGGTTTTGAGAATATTCCTCCTTTCAACTGTCTCTACAATTTCCCTTATTACAATGATTTCGTGACTGCACTCGGATATGAGAAGGAATGCGACTGGCTGCAGTACAAGATGGTGGCCAATCACGGTGTGCCGGAGAAGATGCAGAGGATTGCGGGAATGCTGAAGGAGAGGTATAATCTTCATGACGGTTGTCTGGCGAAGCTGAAGAAGGACAAGGAGATGGTGAAGTATTTCTTCAAGGTTTACAATGACTCCTTCGCAGATTCTGTTTACAATTTCATTCCTTTTACCGAGAAGGAGATTGAGCATGAGGCTAAGGTGAGCATGCCTTTCATCAATGACAAGGTCAGCAGCATTGTGCTGGATGAGAATAATGAGCTGGCAGCTTTCGGCATTGCCTTCCCGACTGTTTCGAAGGCTCTGCAGAAGGCGAAAGGCCGTCTGTTTCCTTTCGGCTGGTTCCATCTTCTCAAGGCGATGTACAATTACGAGACGGTGGATCTGATGATTAACGGTGCTGCTCCGAAATGGCAGAATACTGGCGTGAGCTCGATTTTCCATTGCTCTATGGCGGACAAGTACAAGAAGTCCGGTACTGTCTGGGCGATTTCCAATCCGCAGATTGAGACGAACAGCGCTGTCAATGTGTGGGGCAAGTATGAGCACGAGCTTTATATGAGGCGCCGTTGCTATGTGAAGAAGGTCTAATCTATTTTTATTTTTGATAATTGCTGATTTACAGCGAACAGTTTATTTATGGCAGACAATAATTCGTTGCTTGAAAAGGTTCTGGGGCTCCAGGACAAATATGAGGCTTTGCAGACTCAGCTTTCTGATCCCGAGGTGATGGCTGATATGAAGAAGTTCGTTCAGCTGAACAAGGACTACAAGGAGTTGGAACCGATTATCAAGGCTGGCCACGAGTATAAGAAGATGGTCGAGGATCTGGCTGCGGCCAAGGATATTATGGCCAATGAGAAGGATGAGGATTTGAGGGAGATGGCGAGGGAGGAGATTGCCGAGATTGAGCCGAAGCTCCCTGAGATGGAGCAGAATATCAAGCTGCTGCTGATTCCTGCTGACCCGGATGACGGCAAGAATGCGATGGTGGAGATTCGTGGCGGTACCGGTGGCGATGAGGCTGCAATTTTCGCTGGTGACCTTTTCCGTATGTATTCCAAGTATGCGGAGAGCAAGGGGTGGAAATTGGAGGTTACGGACCAGGCTCCAGGCACTTCCGGAGGATACAAGCAGATTGTGTTCAAGCTTTCTTCGAACAATGACGGAGTCTATGGCACTATGAAGTATGAGTCCGGAGTGCATCGCGTACAGCGTGTTCCGCAGACTGAGACTCAGGGCAGGATTCAGACTTCGGCTGCTTCTGTGGCTGTGTTCCCGGAGGCGGACGAGTTCGATATCGACCTGGATATGAATGATATACGCAAGGATACTTACTGTTCTTCGGGCCCTGGTGGACAGGGTGTGAACACGACTTATTCCGCTGTCCGGCTTACTCATATTCCTTCAGGTATTGTGGTGCAGTGCCAGGAGGAGCGTTCTCAGCTGAAGAATTTCGACAGGGCGCTTGAGGAATTGAGGACCAGGCTTTACAATATGGAGCATCAGAAGTATCTGGATGGCATTGCGGCGAAGCGCAAGACTATGGTTTCGACCGGTGACCGTTCAGCGAAGATCCGTACGTACAATTATCCGCAGTCGCGTGTGACTGACCATCGTATCAACTGGTCTATGTACAATCTGCCTGTGTTTATGGATGGTGACATTCAGGAGTGCATTGACCAGCTGCAGATTGCCGAGAACGCCGAGCGCCTGAAGGAAGCCGGCGAGTAATTGCCTATTGACCTGGTCGGCGGAATGATACCTCATTTCTCCGGACCAGGCCCTCCCAAACTGCGTTTGGGCCCCTCCCTCTAGTGCCGAGGGCGGCAAGTCTTGCGAAATGAGCCATCATTCCGCACGTGGCGCATTCCAAACGTAGCGTAGCGAATGACCTTGCTACGGAGCGCCCTCCCCCGTAATGGGGGCAGGGGAAAATTTTACAAAGGTAGGGGGGAAAATAAACATAGGCATGAGAATTGCGGCGATAGTAGAATTAAACTGATGAATTAACCTGGTCGGCGGAATGATAGCTCATTTCTCCGGACCAGGCCCTCCCAAACTGCGTTTGGGCCCCTCCCTCTAGTGCCGAGGGCGGCAAGTCCTGCGAAATGAGCCATCATTCCGCACGTGGTGCATTCCGAACGTAGCATTTGCGAATAGCCTTGCTACGGAGCACCTTAAAGCAGACGCAGTCTGCTGGCGGCATCAGCCGCCGCGCGAAGAACAGCGAAGCGTTGGCCTGAGGCGATGGTGCGCCCGGAGCGCGCTCCCCCGTCATGGGGGCAGGGGGGAATAAATTTAGTGTGCTTGTTAACCACTTAAAAAACAAGAAAATGAACAAAAAAGTATCTGTAACTTTTCTGCTTCTTGCCATACTGTTCACAGTATGCCTGATAGCATCCAACCTCTTTGCGACCAAAGTCTTCGCACTGGGTTCACTTACATTGCCGGGAGCCGTGGTAATCTTTCCGCTCTCCTACATCCTTAACGACTGCTTCACGGAAGTATGGGGCTATCGCAAAGCCAGACTCGTCATCTGGTCCGCTTTTGCGATGAACTTCTTTGTCGCAATCACCGGACAGCTTGTCGCACTGCTGCCGGGGGCATCATTCTGGGACGGCGCTGAGCACTTCAACTACGTTTTCAGTCTCGCTCCGAAAGTGGCATTCGCATCATTGCTCGCATTCCTTGCAGGTTCGACATTGAACTCATTGGTCCTTAGCAAGATGAAGGTGGCTTCGTCGGGGAAGGGATTCTCTTTCAGGGCTATCCTTTCTTCATTGGCCGGAGAACTGCTGGACTCGCTCATTTTCATGCCGATTGTATTCTGGGGGACACCGTTGCGCGCACTTGCGATGATGATGTTCGCCCAGGTGACATTCAAGGTATGCTACGAAATCGTCATACTCCCGGTCACGGCCTTGGTTGTCAAGGCCCTCAAGAAGAGCGAAGGTATTGATGAGTATGATGTCAATATATCATATAACCCATTTAGAATTACTGATTTATAATATTAATGGCGCCCCGCTGCGGGTCTTTGCACACTGCCCGTGGTGGATCGCCTCCAATTCATTGCAATATGTCAGAAGGAAGAGAACTTGAGGGCTTGCAGTCTCTCGGAAATAAGACGGATTACAAGATGGATTATGCTCCGGAGGTACTTGAAACCTTCGAGAACAAGCATCCTGAAAATGATTACTGGGTACGTTTCAATTGCCCTGAATTCACCAGTCTCTGCCCTATTACAGGCCAGCCGGACTTTGCGGAAATCCGCATCAGCTATATCCCGGACCACAGGATGGTTGAGAGCAAGAGCCTCAAGCTCTATCTCTTCAGTTTCCGCAATCACGGGGATTTCCACGAGGACTGTGTGAACAAGATTATGAAGGATTTGATTCGCCTGATGGACCCGAAATACATCGAGGTCACCGGACTCTTTACCCCGAGAGGTGGCATCTCCATCTTCCCGTATTGCAATTACGGACGCCCGGGGACCAAATATGAGGCCCTGGCGGAGCAGAGATTCGCGACGCACGAATAATCGTCGCGGCAACGCTGCCATACATTACATCACTTCCGGCACTTTGACCTTGTCGCAATTGCCGGTCTTGTCCTGCAGTTCGATGCGGGAGAATGCCTTGATGATGAAATATAGTAATATGATGCAGATTGCGGCAATGCCGAGATAAACAGGAAGAGGCATGGCGTCAACAAAGCTATCGACATCCTTGAATGATTCTATGTTACTGAAAATCAATGCGAATGTATTGTTTGTGAAATGCATCAGCATTGTAAGTTTCAATGAACCTGTCCTGTAATAGACATATCCGAAGAGACAGCCGAGGGCGAAAGCCGGAAGGGCCTGCCAAGGGTTGAGGTGAATCAGCCCGAAGAACAATGAGGAGAGAATGATGGCAAAGGCCGGTCTGATTCCGCGCTGCCCGTCCTCTCCTTTTCTCTTGCAGTTCAGAAGGCCTCGGAGAACCATGCCGCGGCAGAGCCATTCCTCAAAAAACGGTGCGAAGATGGATACGCAGAGGAAATTCATCCACACACGCCCTTCCACCATACTGTTCAATGCAGTTTCGAGCCACTCCGGCATCGGGGGCATCAGGGAATTGACCCCGTCCATTGTGAATGAGAGGGCCAGAGTGCCGATGATTACAAGGCCGGCGCAGCCGAGGAGCCCTGGCTTGCCGAAATTCTCGCTGTCAAGGGCCACTCCCTCGTCAAACATTGAACTCCTCATACTCTTGCTCTGGGCGTAGAGCATTGGCGGAATGAACATTAGCGGATAGGACACAAGCATCATCGCGTCCTGGCCAGCATCAGGCAGGCAGAGCAGGAAGAGGAATCCGACGACATTGCCGATGAGGGCTCCCACGAGCAGGAGAATTGTCAAAATGAAGATTTCACCAGGCCCTGGAATGAAGTATGAATGCCCGGAGAGTATGTCGTAGTTTTTTTCGTGACGCTTGATACTTTTCATTGAATTGCAAGTATTGTTATGAAAAAGTGGCTGGCCGTGAATGGTCAGCCACCTGAATATTCCCGAATATTATTTCTTGTACAGAGGGGTAGGGTAAACGCCCTGGTCTGCGAACTCCTGGAACTTGGCTACAACTGCCGGTCTGTCCTCCTTGTAGGTCACACCGAACCAGTGCGACGGGGTGGAGAGAACGTCGGTCTTCGCCTCGCCTGACTTGATCATGCAGTCGATAGCATAAGGGATGTAGAACTCCTTCTTAAGTTCCTGAGAGTTGGCTTCGAGGAATGACTCGAAAACCCTGCCGCTCTTCTCGAAATAGTCTGGAGTGAATCCCCACATATTCATTGAGCAGAGGGCATTGGCAATGAGCTCGATATGGGTCTCTCCGGTAACGGAGTTGTCGCCGTAAACCTTGCCGTCAGCTTCCTTGGCAATGTTCAGGTGCTCGGCCACGTCGGTAAGATGCTGCTCGGCATCGTATGAGCATATACCTCTGGATACTCCTCCTGATTCGGAGAGGGTATGGTCGAGTTCGAATCCAACAATGCTGTAAACTCCCTCGCTGTTCTCGTGGGCACGGAGCCAGTCACCGAGGATGCGGAATGAATCCTTTCCGTAGTAGTCATCTCCGTTGATGACTGCGAAAGGCTCTTTGATGACATCCTTTGCCATAAGCACCGCATGAGCTGTACCCCAAGGCTTCTGCCTTTCAGGGTTCATTGTGAAACGCTCCGGAATCTTATTGAGCTCCTGTGTTACGAACTGGAACTCAAGTGGCTCCCCGTCAATGCATTTCACATTGCTGTACTTCTCGCGCACTGTCTGCTCGAACTGCTCCTTGAAATACTCCCTGACGATGTACACGACCTTGCCGAAGCCGGCCTGAACAGCATCATAAATGGAATAGTCAATGATTGTCTCACCGTTTGGACCGAGACCGTCCATCTGTTTCAATCCGCCGTAGCGGCTGCCCATTCCGGCAGCAAGTACAAGTAATGTTGGTTTCATTTTTAGTTTATTCTTATATTCCACAAATTTAGTTAATTTTGCATAGAAACAGAAATTTTCGCACGGAAATGGTGAAATTGAAGGAACTATGGAACGGGCCGGGCAGGAATTCATTTATATTCCTGACTGTCATCACGCTGGCTTTTGTGTTCAGCATCCTCTTCCTCGGAGACAACAATCTTGTGAATCTTGTCAAGGTCGAGTTTGAACTTGGCCGTCAACAGGACCAGATTGAACAATACCGCCGGGAAATAGATGAGATGGATGCCCGGATCGATATGCTTCAGCATAACCGGGATACTCTTGAGGAGTTTGCCCGGGAGCAGTTCTATTTTGCCGCACCGGGAGACGATGTCTATATTATCGAATGATGAGAGAGAATGAGAGAAGCCTTTATCCTCTGCGCTTTGAGCCGCAGGTGACGGATACTGGATGGGGGAAAGAGACCCTTTTGATAGGAGACCTCGGATTTGCCGAGTCTGTAGTTGTAAACGGCTGGCTTGAGGAAAGTTCGCTTGAGGATATACTCGAGACATATCTGGAGAGAGTCGTCGGAGACAATGTCTATTCGTATTACGGAAGGCAGTTTCCTCTGATGGTCAAGAAGATCTCCGTAACCGGGAAAATGCCGGTCACGGTATGTCCTGATGACCGGACAGCGGAGGAGAGGTATGACACATTGGGCAAGTTCAAGCTATGGTATGTGCTCGATGCCGAGCCCGGAAGCCGTCTGGAGATGGGCTTTTCAAGGGCGCTGGAGGCATCTGAACTTTATGAAAGATGTCAGCAGGGCAGTCTGGAGGAGGTACTGAACCATATAACACCTGTGAAAGGCGATGTATATCTCATTCCTCCGGGACTTGTACATTCTGCATCCGACGGTGTCACCCTGATTGAAATCACCGAGTCTTCTGATCTGGATTTCAGGATTTACGGTTCGCAGCAGCCTGCCGCTGTTGGCTTTACACCTGAATATGAGGGTATAAAGAACAATATCTCCACTGACGTCGAGGAACTTTCCCTTGAGGCTGCCTTCGATTTCATCGATATGGGAGCCTATGATCCGGCATTGAGATTGAGGGAGAGGGGACAGTACAGGGGCAGGACGGAAGGCAATAAGGCCATTGCCGGTAGACTGTGCTCCCGGGATGAGATGGATGTGACGAAAATCAATCTCTGCGATCCCCTGAATATAGGAAATGACATGTTCGACGGTTTCATTGTATATGTGGCCGTGAGCGGACAGCTGTCATTGCAGGTGAAACTGAGTGACGGGCGTCTTGAGGAGCATATTGTCAATGCCGGCGAGGCAATCCTGGTTCCTGCGGATGTCCAGGAGTATTATCTTGTCCCGAGAAAAACGGGTACAGTGCTGCTCGAGGCTGTCACCAGAAGGTCAGAGGTGGCGGATGCCTACATCGACCCTGAGGCAGAGGCGACTCTGCCCGGAGAGGATTATGAAGGAACGATATTGAACTAGCCTTTTTTCACTATGGACAGTGTCAGAATAGACAAATATCTCTGGGCAATCCGTGTCTTCAAGACGAGGACGGAGGCTTCCGAGGCCTGCAAGGGCAATAAGGTCAAGGTCAACGGGGCGGACGCCAAGCCGTCCCGGGATGTCAAGGTCGGTGATGAAATCCAGGTCAGGAAGGCGGCGGTCTATTACACGTACAGGGTTACAGGCCTGATTGAGAAAAGGGTCGGAGCCCAGCTGGTTCCGCAGTATGCCGAGAATCTCACTCCGCAGTCTGAACTGGACAAGCTGAAGGCCCCTGTCGAGACATTTTTTGTCAAGAGGGACAGAGGGACAGGTCGCCCGACAAAAAAAGACCGTCGCACAATCGAAGCGATGTGGGACGGTATTGATTTCAATGATGATTTCCCTGAAGAATCCGGAGACGGTCTTGATGACTAGACGCCCCCGGATTTTCAGATAATCCTATCCGTTGTATTTCCTGGCCTGCTCGGCTATGAGTGCCGCATCATCGAAGTAATTGATTTTCATTGCATCCCTTACTTCTGACAATGTCTGTGCGGCTGTCTCGTGAGCCTTTTCGGTGCCTTTCCGGAGAATCTCGAACACTGCCGGGATATCCTTTTCGAACTCCTTTCTCCTTGCCCTGATCGGGGCCAATGTCTCCTCGAGCACTGCGAGCAGGAGTTTCTTTACTTTCACGTCACCGAGACCGCCTCTCCTGTAGTGGTCCTTCATTTCCTCAAGATTCGCATAGTCAGGTGCGTATGCGGCGAAATGCTCAGGTCTGGAGAATGCGTCGAGATAGGTGAATACTGTATTGCCCTCGACTTTTCCAGGGTCGCTGACCTTGAGATGGCCAGGGTCCGTGAACATTCCCATAACCTTCTTCTTGAGGTCTTCAGGACTGTCTGAAAGGTAGATGCAGTTGCCGAGCGACTTGCTCATCTTTGCCTTGCCGTCGGTTCCCGGCAGTCTCATGCATACTGAGTTCTGAGGCAGGAGAATCTGTGGCTCAACCAGTACCTCGCCGTAGATTCCGTTGAAACGGCGGACTATTTCGCGGGTCTGCTCCAGCATCGGCTCCTGGTCCTCGCCCGCAGGAACAATGGTACCCTTGAATGCGGTGATGTCGGCAGCCTGGCTGATAGGGTAGCAGAAGAAGCCCACAGGCAGGGTATTCTCGAAATCCCTCATCTGGATTTCTGCCTTGACCGTAGGGTTTCGCTGAAGCCTGGACACGGTCACAAGGTTCATATAATAGAATGTAAGCTCGGTAAGCTCAGGAATCATTGACTGTATGAAGAGGGTGCATTTCTCGGGGTCAATTCCGCAGGAGAGATAGTCCAGGGCTACCTCAATGATATTCTGACGCACTTTCTCGGGATTGTCCGCATTGTCCGTCAATGCCTGGGCATCGGCGATGAAAACGAACATCTTGTCATAGTCGCCCTCGTTCTGGAGCTCAACCCTGCGTTTGAGTGAGCCTACATAATGTCCGAGGTGAAGTTTTCCGGTCGGTCTGTCGCCGGTCAGTATTACTTTTTCCATATATTATCTTGTATTAATGCGGAAAAACCGCTGTCCTGTATTAAATTCTCGCCGTGTTCTCAGCCGACCTTGCGGCAGCCTCTGCGAAATCCTCTCCGGAAGATGCGTAGATGACGCCCCTCGAGGAGTTGATCAGAAGGCCGCCCCTGCTGTTGGCGCCGTTGGCGATTACCTCCTCGGCACTGCCACCCTGGGCTCCCACTCCCGGGACCAGGAAGAAATTGTCCGGGCAGAACTGTCTGATCTCGGCAAGCTTGTCAGCCTTGGTGGCGCCTACCACGAACATCATGTTCTCCGGGGTCGAGATAGACATCATCTTCTCCATAACCACCTGATAGAGAGGCTTCCCTTCCTTTTCGGCAAGCTGGAAATCGGAAGATGTCCCATTCGAGGAAAGGGCTACCACAATGGCGAATTTGCCCGGATACCCGAGGAATGGTGTCACAGTTTCGCTACCCATATAAGGGGAGATGGTGACTGCGTCGAAGTCCATTGTCTCGAAATAGGTCTTGGCGTACATCTTGGCAGTATTCCCAATATCGCCCCTCTTGGCGTCAGCTATAAGGAACATATCCGGGTATTTGGAGCGGATATAGTCCACTGTCACGTCCAAAGCCCTCAATCCGTCAGTCCCGAGGCATTCGTAAAATGCCAGATTCGGCTTGTAGGCCACGCAATACGGTGCGGTAGCGTCTATTATTGCCTTGTTGAATGCAATGATGGAGCGGACATTGCCCTTGTACAATTCTCCCCTGATGGCGGTCTCGCCTCCGAGGGCAAGCTTTTTCAGATGTTCCGGAATCTTGTTGAAATCGGTGTCAAGCCCTACGCAAAGCATGCTGCGCTTTGCCTGTATGTTGGCATAAAGCTGGTCTGTGGTCATTGTTATAGATAATCTTCAAAATACATTGTCACTTTGTCCATCAGGTGTACCCTGTCCTTGCCGAATACATTGTGCTCGGCGCAAGGGTAAGGGAAGTAGTCCACCTGAACGTTGTTCTTGATGCATTCCCTGATGAAGCTCAGGCTGTGCTCCCATACGACCGTATTGTCGATTGCGCCCTGGCAGATGAGAAGCTTGCCCTTGAGGTCTTTGGCCTTGCCGAGCAGGGAAGTGGTCCGGAAACCGTCAGGATTGCTCTCGGCATTCTCCATATAGCGCTCTCCGTACATGACTTCGTACCATTTCCAGTCGATTACCGGCCCTCCGGCAACTCCGACCTTGAACGTCTCAGGGTAATTGGTCATCAGCGATATTGTCATATAACCGCCGTAGCTCCAGCCGTGGACTCCGATTCTGTCCCGGTCCACGTAAGGCAATGCCTTCAATGCCTCGATTCCGACCATCTGGTCCGCCATCTCGGCCTGTCCGCAATACTTGTGGATGACCTTCTCGTATTCGGCACCGTGATTCTCAGTGCCCCTGTTGTCCTGGACATAGACAATGTAGCCGTGCTGGGCCATGTAGAGTTCCCACATCCTGACCTGCCCGAGCCAGGTGTCGTTGACCATCTGCGAATGCGGGCCACCATATACGTAAAGTATTACAGGATACTTCTTTGAGGGGTCGAATCCGAGAGGTTTATAGAGCCTGTAATGATTCTCGTACTTCCCGTCAGCGCTCTTTACCGTTCCGAGACTGACCTCTCCCGCAGCATAATCGGCAAGCGGGTCCGGTGCGGAGTAAAATTCACGTGAAACCTTTCCGTCGGCTGATCTCAATGCAGTTTTCGCAGGCACGTTGAAACTGCTCCAGCTGTCGAGGAACCAGGTTCCGGCTTCATTGAACTGCGCCGTGTGCCAGCCTTCCTCGAAGGTCAGGCGGACAGGGGCACTCTTCTTCACCACGCCCTTGCGGTTTATGCTCAGGTCAATGCGGAAGATATGGTTCTCCGCAGGCGATACTTCGGCGGAGGAGTAGAAAACGCTTTTGCCGTTCTCCGCAATGAACTGCACGTCGGCAGCTACATCTGTGAGCCTGAGGACATTGCCGGTGGTGTCGCAGAGGTAGAGATTGCGGTAGCCGTCCCTCGCCTCCGTCCTGTAGATGAACTTGTCGGTACCGCTGAGCCAGTGCAGCGGGTCGAGAGGCTCTACATATCTGTCGTCATGCTCGGTGAGAATGGTCTTCTCAAAACTGCCGTCGGAAGCCCTGTACATATTGAGCCTCATATTCTTCTGCGCCCTGTCCAGCACCTGGATGAAGATGTGCCTGCTGTCCGGAGACCAGGTGATGTTGGTCAGGTACTGGTCGTAGCCGAAGTCATCCACCTCTACGTAAACTGTGGTGTTGGCCGTTATGCTGTAGATACCGAGGCGCACATTCTCCGAACTCATGCCGTTCATCGGGTATTTGATATTCCTTAGCGAGCCCGTTCTCGTGGTGATGTCCAGGAGCGGGAAGTCGGTCACCAATGTCTCGTCCTTGCAGTAGAATGCGATTTTCCGGCTGTCCGGGGACCAGAAAATGCCTCCGTTGATGCCGAACTCGTTGCGGCTCACCGTCTGGCCGTATGTGATGTTGCCGTTCTCGCTGAGGGCAACTGGATAGACGTGACGCAGGCTGTCGATGTAGTACAGGCTCTGGTCAATGGTGAATGCTATCGACTCTCCGTCGGTGGACCTCGTAATGGATGCTGCGCCCTTCGGAAGAGCCCTTGTCACGAGGTCGGCATTGAGGCTGATGCTCATGGCGTGTTCCTTCTCAATATCGGACGTCACGGAACTCTCATACCAGATCTTGTCGCGGTAGAATTTGAACCTGTCATTGTCAATCCAGGATGCCCAGGAACGCTGCGGATAAACTTCTCTGGAAAGAATTGCCTCCTCCATCGTGAGTATTTTCCCTTCAGCTGTTCCGGGACGTACTGACAATGTCTTCATAGCCTCCTCGCGGGAGGTCTCGCCTTCCGGTACAATGGCTGATGCGTTCAAGCAGAGCGCCAATGCCAATGCGACTAATGTATATTTTTTCATAATTAATTGACGGATAATATTTTATCTACAACATACTTCTGCTGGCCCCTCCAAGGAAGTGCGCCGAGATATTCTTTGTAATGGAGTTCCACTGACTTGCCGCTGCATCTCATGAGGGAGTCGGCCACGGCCTTGTCCTCCACGGAGAACTCGAATACGTAAGATTCCATTGTCACAGTGCCTTTGGATGAGCTTGCGCCTCTGAAACCAGCCTGGATGAGGCGGCCTTCATAGGTCTTGAATACATAGCCCTTGTACATTACCTGGTTCAGTTCCCCGGCCTTCACACCTTCACCGAAGACGAAATAGTACCTGAAGAAAAAGAAGCCCAGAACGGCCAGCAGAATGACAGAAGTCACAATGCCTATTATTTTGGTTTTCAATCCCATAGTATTGAGTAATTTAATTATTTCCAGTATTCGTAGAATAAGGCTATGCTCTCGATTCCGGCCTCAAGCTGGCGGATGAGATAGCTCTCGTTAGGGGAGTGGATGGTATCCCTCTCAAGTCCGAAACCCATCAGAAGCGGGTCCGCCCCGAGAATGTTCCTCATGTCGGCGAGGACGCAGATGCTTCCGCCGCCACGACTCGGAACCGGCTCGATTCCATATACTTCCGCCATTGCCCTGGATGCTGCCTGATAGGCGGTGGAGGTAATCGGAATCAGGAAGCCGTTGCCGGCCTCCATTTTCTCTATGCTGACTTCCACATAGTCAGGAGCAATGGCCTTGAGATGCTTCTCTGCAAGGTCAATTATTCTGTCTGCCTTCTGGTTCGGGACAATCCTCATCGAGATCTTTGCGTGGGCCTCAGACGGCAGGACCGTCTTGCTGCCGGCTCCGGTGTATCCGCCCCAGATTCCGCATACGTCCAGGCAAGGCCTTATGGCCGTGCGCTCCAATGTGGTATAACCCTTCTCTCCCTTCACTTCCCTTATTCCGATGCCTGCCTTGTATTCCTCCATATCGAAAGGAGCCCTTGCAAGTTCGTCCCTATCCTCGCGCGATACCTCCACGACGTCGTCATAGAAGTCCGGAATCGTCACTCTGCCGTCCTTGTCGATCAGGGATGAAATCATATCGCAGAGGGTGTTTATCGGGTTGGCCACTGCTCCGCCGTAATGTCCTGAATGGAGATCCTTGTCCGGGCCCTTGACATTGAGCTGGAGATAGGTCACTCCCCGCATTCCGCAGTTGATGGACGGAACCTTGTCGGATATCATTGTCGTGTCAGAAACCAGGATTACGTCGCAGGCCAGCATTTCCTTATGCTCCGCGACCCAGGCTGCGAGATGCTTGCTGCCAATCTCTTCCTCTCCTTCGATGATGAATTTCACATTGTGCTCCAGCAGGCCGTTCCTCAGAAGGTATTCGAAGGCCTTCACGTGCATGAATGTCTGGCCCTTGTCGTCATTGGCACCGCGTCCCCAGATGGCTCCGTCGTGGATTACCGGCTCGAACGGGTCGCTGTTCCATTTCTCGAGAGGCTCTGCAGGCTGTACGTCATAATGGCCATAGACCAGTACGGTCCTGAGCGACGGGTCCACTGTCTTGCAGGCGAAGACTACCGGGTTGCCCTCTGTCGGATAGACTCCGGCCTCGTCCACACCGGCCTCCCTGAGCAGCTCCGCCATTCTCTCCGCACAAAGTACCATGTCGCCCTTGTGCTCCTCCTGTGCGCTCACGGACGGAATCCGGAGAAGGGTGAACAATTCCTCATAGAACCTTTCGCGGTTCTCATCGATGTATTGCCTTACGGCTGAAAGTCTGTTGCCCATAGTCTGTGTCTTTTCAATAACCTCGCAATTTAGCAATAATATGGGATGTTTTCAAAATTTTCTTTGGATTGGGGATCCCCGGTCGAGCCGGGGATGACGGAGGTTGACCTATATGGGGATGACGGGTTTTTATCCCATATTTAGTTATGAATGTCCTAAAAGTCGAAAATTAAAAAATTGTGAATAATTTGAACTATTTTTGCAGTCTTTTGAAGAAAAAAATCATCTATTATGACTGATAACATTTATCCGATAAAGGACAGGATGGAGTCCCGCAGTGACAAGGAGAGGATTCTCGGCCAGAGGGGACTTACAATCTGGTTCACGGGTCTTTCCGGCTCTGGAAAGAGTACCGTGGCCATTGCGCTCGAATCCATCCTTTCATCCAAAGGCTATCTCTGCCGCATCCTGGACGGCGACAACATCCGGACAGGACTGAATTCCAACCTGGGCTTTTCCGAAGAGGACCGCAATGAGAACATACGCCGCATCGCCGAGGTGTGCAGGCTCTTCACCGACACCGGCATCATCACCATAGCGGCCTTTGTCTCTCCAACCACGAATCTGCGCCGCATGGCCAGAGACATTGTAGGCAAGGAAGATTTCGTCGAGGTATATATGTCCACTCCTCTTTCCGAATGCGAAAGAAGGGATGTCAAGGGGCTTTATGCCAGGGCTCGAAGGGGAGAGGTGAAGGATTTCACCGGCATATCGGCGCCTTTCGATATTCCGGAGAATCCTGCGATAAGCATTGACACGACCGGCTCTGATCCGGAGACTTGCGCGATGAGGATATTCGAAAAGATAGAATCAAAGATAAGGAAGAACAGGGATTATGAGGAGAATTATCTGTAGGGCAGCGTGTTTCGCCACTCTTTTCAATTTCGCAGGCAGCGCGACTGCGCAGGTCAAGTCCGTTCCTTTCGGCGATATGGAGCATTGGCTGGTGCGTCAGGTGGACGAGTCGGGTATCATCGGCGGTAAGACCAAGTTCGTCTATGAGGTGGCAAAGGGGGACACGCTGAAGAACAATGTTCCATTTGTCCAGAATCTGAAGACATCGCCCTGGGGCACTTCCAGCATCCTGGCGGTGGTGAAGGGCATTACGAAAAGCAGCACCACCGTATTCCCGGAATATCATCAGGGTCACGGACTTGCGGCCAGGATGGAGACCCGGATCGAGCGGGTTAAGGTGATGGGACTCATCAATATTTCCGTGCTGGCGACCGGCACAATGTTCCTCGGCCAGATCAATGAGCCTGTGAGGGATACGAAGAACCCGATGGCAAAGCTCATCATGGGAGTGGAGTTCAGGGAGAAGCCGAAGTCACTGATATACGACTATTATTTCCAGCAGGGTCAGAACGGCGGACAGCGCATAAAGGAGCCGGGCTTCGGCCGTACCGTGGAGGTGGAAGGCATCAATTGCGGAGAGGTCTGCATGATGTTGCAGAAGAGATGGGAGGATGCCGAGGGCAATGTCTATGCGAAGCGTGTCGGCACTGTATGGGAAAGATATTCCAATTCCACCAATGGCTGGAGGAATGCTACGGAAGTGCCTGTGCATTATGGAGATATAACCGGGACGGATTATTACAGGCCCTTCATGGCGCTGCAGGACGGCGGAGAGGGAACCTGGCATTGCATGAACAGCA
>JALFFZ010000176.1 GCA_022777585.1 Bacteroidales bacterium
TCCATTCAAGGTAATTCGACTCGGAACCTCCGAGATTCATCACTACAGCACGTCCGGAGGCATTATTTTCCGGGATATATTTTGCCCCGGTCCCCCGAATAGCTGTAAATTCCGGACAATAGCCCCATTCGGCTTCATATCTTGTAGGCTCAATACGGGAACCGGTTACTCTCAGTACTTTAGCTGAATGAGGAGGCAGGCTCATCTCAATTGAATCATATGTCCCAAGATTTTGCTTAGTGTTCAGATCCCTGATTGAGAGTTCTCCACGGAATTCTATTTCTTCAGGGCTTACTTTGAACGTTGCTGAAGTATCCGCAGGATTGTAGAGTGCAATCGCTCTGGTCTTGCCCCATTTTTTCAGGATATCCTTGACAAATACGTATGTCTCGTCCTTGTGCTGGGCAACGTGTGCCTGAAGCCCCAGACAGTCCTGGTTGACAGCAATGAGTTCCTTGTTTGTGATAATGGCCTTCGTCTCCTCCGGAAGATATTCCAAGTCGCAGCCGAGAAGAAGAGGTGAGCTCATAATGCACCAGATGCTGAAATGAGCCTCTTCCTCATCGTAACTCAGGCCTAGCCCTTCTTCCCAAAAAGGTGAAGGTTTGATATTATATCCTACTGCCAGCATATCCATGTCATTGTACCTGCCGCCGCCGGCATAGGCGGAAAGATATAGATTTTTTTCTACTATGTACTTGACAGAGGACCAGATAGGACGGATATCTGCGGAGATTCGCCAGGAATTACCGGCATTGCCGACCCAAGTCCCGGGGTAGTCCCATCTGCAGATATTGATTTCAATAGGCTTGTTTGATATACTGTCAATGACGTTCCTTATTTGGAGATAGCGGTCTTTTTCTTCAAGTCTCCTGTTGATACCACCGCAGAAGTCAATTTTGATGAAGTCGAAGTCCCACTCGTTGAAGTATCGTTCTGCATCCTGGATGTCGTGATTCCAAAGGCCGGCACCCAGTCCGTTGAGATCATGATTGTAGCTGGAACCGCAGGTGTTGTCCCCGGCATCGGAATAGATTCCTCCTTTCAAACCGGCTGCGTGAATGTAGTCTACGAGGCGGCGCATTCCGTCCGAACCCTCTGGGAACCTTGTGGGATGAGGTATCATATATCCTGAGGAATCTCTGTATCCGAAGAATCCATCGTCAATGTTGACAAAGGAATAGCCTGCTTTCCTGAGCCCTTTCTCGGCAATGAGGTCGACTTGATGCGTTATGATTGAATCAGAGATATCTACCATGTAGGCATTCCAAGAACTCCAGCCCATCATTGGAGGCCGTACCTCAGGGTTATTGCCTGAACAGGCGCACAGAATTGTGGCTGCTGATAAAATGCACGTAAAAATCTTGTTCATATCACTTATTCAGGATAATTCTTGAGTATGGCTTGATAGGTCTTTTCATCAACAGGAATGATGCATCCGTGCCTTGCGATTGGAGGCGTGATTGTCACGTCCTTCCAAGGCTCTCCTGTCAGAGCTGTTGATTCCCGCATCTGATAGACTGCATTGGTATAGTCCTCATAATAAATCCTGAATTTCCCCTCGGGGGTATGGACCAGAATAGGAGCCTCCCTCCAGTTCGGACTGATTGAAGGTCCCGGATTGGAATAAGGTCCCAGAAGATTGTCAGAGGATGCGATTCTGATGGACTTATGGGTCTTCGGAGCCTTGTCCTCCCATCTCTCGTCTTTCATAATTGCGTAATACTTGCCGTCAAATTTGCGGATAATCACGTCAATCAACGCAATGTCCGCGTCATCTCCTTCAAAGTATGTGGCTGTCGGTGTGTCCGGGGATGCGAAGAACCTGGCAGGTGAGGTGAATTCTGAAAAGTCTGATGTCAGGACATAGCAGGTTCTCATGGTTTCCCACTTCTGCTTGTCGGTTGTATACACACTGGCGTGCCAGGTGATGAGGAATTTGCCTGAATCCTCATCGTAGAACATCTTCGGGGCTCCGATGAACGGAATTTCATTACTCAGGCCGAGATGTGATACATCAAATGAATTGCCATTCAGCTCCTTACGCCTCCATACTATCAAATCTTCAGTATGCCATAGGATGAGTTTTGCGTTAGAGGAAGCACCACGGATTACGCCTATCATATAGTATCTGAAGGGAGCTGAGTCAAACACATCAGGTCCTTTGCAGATATCAGGATGGCCGTAATAGTCCGCTAATACAATCTTTCCCCCGTTTACGGTCTGCCACTTGATTCCATCACGTGATAGGGAATAGAACAGGCTGCCGTAATCGCTTGGAGTCATGTGGGCGAATAAATACCCTCCCTTTCCGGATGTTTCAGGAACGTCAGGGGAATCATTCCCCGACGCTCCGTTGACACCTGTTGAACAGGCACATCCAAAACAAATAATGAGTAGTATTCCAATGATATAGTTTCTCATTGTCAATTGTCCGTTTATTCGTTCGCTGGTATATAATCTACGAGAATTTCCCTGATTCTGAGCCATATATCACGGCCTGCGAATGCTGCGGTAGGTCGGATTTTGAGATAGCGGCCGGTCCTGTCACTTTCGCTTGCTGAGCCGACTGCATCAAACCAGCAAGTACCGTAGTCACCTGAGAGAGTGGCGTCTACAAGCAGTTTCCAGTCATTTCCCTCGTTGCAGTTGTCATAGTTGGCAACTGTACCGCCTCCCGTGAATTTGCCTTCCACCGGATTCACCGGCTGGAAATTGAAAGTCTTGGAGATGTAGACCTCGCATTTCTTAAGGTCCTGGATCTGGCCCCAAGGCCAGTCACCTTCGGTTGGAGTCTGGAATCCGATTCTTGCGACTGTCACTTCCCGCATCATATCCAGGACAATAATTGCATCAGGTATTGGACGATATTGAGCGAAATGAGTGCAAGCCCACTCGTCATTGGTATAATCCACACTGCTCCATTCATAGTTGAAATCATCGAATGCTGGATCCTCGTGTTTTGGAGTCCATCCCGGAAGAGCCCAGAAGGAATAGATGTTTCCATCGCATATATTGCCAGCCCATTCCACGTTCTCATAAGGGTTAGCACTATTCTGGAACCGAGGCCTGAAAGTAGTCTGATCCAATTGCTGGACAACCGCTCTTACAGATTTACCCAGGTCAATTCCGAGAGGGTAAATTCTGTTCCTTTTGAACTCCATAGCAGCAGAAAGCTTGTGTACATAATAGGCCTTGTCTGTCCGTACAATAATGTTCCCGGAGTAAGTGCCCGGTGCGATTACCATCCTGACAGGGGATGCGTCATCCCTGGATGTTCCTACGACTGCATCTGTTTCCGTCTTTACGCTCTTTGAAAGTGGAAGTTCCCAGATATCGGAGAAGAGATAGTCGGACAGATTGACTGCCAGCGTGGATTCGTCGCCAGGTGTCACTTTCGTCACGTCCAGTTGGAAGACTCCTGCTATATTCTTGTCAGCCTCGAATGTCACATCCTGAATGATTTCGCCCGGAGCACCGAAGATATGGAACTCCAGAAGTGAGCCAAGGTTCAGGAATCTTACCTGTTCCATCTGGTTGTTGGAATCCACGTTCATATCTCCGGAGAACTCAAAAGGCACGCTGACCATAGGCATGGCCTGTCCGTTGAATTTCCCGGCCTTGTGGCTCTGGACAGAAGGAATCTCCAGATACTGCTGCGCAAATGCCCGGTCAGGCTCCCGAAGGACAGAAGATTCAAATATTCTCGGATAGATGGCATAGAGCATATCCCCAGCCTCATATTTGGTGGAGGAGGTGAATCCGAATGATGCCTTGTTCTCAGGCTTGTCAATTCTTGTCCTGCTGGTCTCGGTAATGGCGTCGCCCTTCTTCAGGATAAATCCAAGGAGGTCACCGTTGTCCCAGCTGAGATAATTGCCGTTCAGTGAAGATCTGGAGTCAATGTCATTTTCATTGACCAGCTCAAACCGGTACTCAAACACTCCGGTCTCAGTTGTTTCCGTGAAGTCCTGGCAGGATATGCAGACGGACAACAACAATAATGCTGATATAGTCTTTTTTCTCATAATCGTTGATAGTGTGGGTGTTAGATTTCGATATAGCCCTCTTCTCCCAGAATCTCCGTATTGTTGTCCGGGTCAAATTCGGACTCAGGACTAGGATCCTCCGGCTCCGGGTCAGAAAGGTCAGGTTCAACCGGCTGTCCGTCAATTGCAACCAGAGCCTTGACATACAACTCTGACAGCTGGCAGACATTGGCATCACGCCAGCCTGCTGTCGGACGGATTTTGATATATTTCCCCGTTCTTGCGGAAATTGATGTGCCTTCAGGGACTTCGTACCAGAAGGTGCCGATTTCTTTCGGTACATCGGTGGCTGTAAGTACGAGGTTCCATTTGTTGCCGTCATTGCAAGTCTGATAATTACGCCAACTTCCGCCTTCCTGCATTGGCTTGAACTCGAACGATTTGCCCATATAGAATTCACAATCCTTCAGGTCGTGGTTCCAAGGGAAGTCATAGTTCGCCTTGGTGATGCCGATTTTCCCGGCGACCACAGGTTCACCAAGCTCGACGACAATTACCATATCCGGTATATCCCTTCTTTTCCAGAACATATGGCAGTTGTTGCTTGAGCTGTTCTCGTAGTCATAGTCATCCTCGCCACTGCCAACAACAGCTCCATCCCAGAGACTAATCCAGGTGGACATGTCATCGGAATCGCAGATTACCTTACCGGTGTGATTCGGGAACTCCCATCTTTGGTCACAGTTGGAGAACACCACCTTCCAGTTTGTCTTCTCAACGTCCTTATAAGAGTATTTAGGACCTGTGACAATGATGTACTTCACAACTTCAGAAACTCCAATGGATGACCCTTCCTTGCTGAACTTCAGCGGGAGCAGATATACCTTGTCCGATTCAATCCCCTGTCTGGTCAGCCTGAGCGTGGAAGATGATTTCTCAGCCAGTGCAGGGATATCAAATGCGGCCAGCTCGTATGAAGAAGCGGGGAGAACAGCATAGTCCGTTCCGTTAGCCTCATTATAGATGTTTACAAGAGCCTCATCCGCTGCTCCAACGACGCAGCGTGAATCGCTGGTGTTCGCACTTGCATAGTCAATGACGGCTTTGAGTTCCAGACTGGTCTCACTGAATACGATTTCAACGAATTCATCTTTGTCGTCCGCCCACCGTATGGAAGGATTGCTGATTTGGAATTTGAAAAGCATCTTGTCACCGCTCTCGCTAATGGTGCTGGTTTCGCTTTCCAGCGCAAGCGGAAGGATAACATCCTTATCAGGATTCGCCTTTGTCAAATTGAAAATCTTGTCCGGGTAGATGGTAAATTTTACATACAGATGGCTCTCACCTTCCGGTATCCTTATTATATCAGGGAGTGAGAACATATCCCCACTGATGCTTACGAATTCTTCGGTGGAGACATAGCCAAATGCCTCGCAGGCCTCATCCGGGGACAATATCCTGAATCGTCCGGAGGCTTCCACTTCAGGATTTCCCCCGCCTTTGAGAATGAGCAGGGAATCGGTTACCTGTGTGATGCTGCTGCCGTATTTGCAGTCCTTGATACCTGCATCCTTTATTGAAAGCACTGTCTCATACTCCGGAGGAAACAGATTGTAACTGGAATCATTGCAAGAGGCCGCACAGAATGCCGCAAGCAATAAGGCTGTTCTAAATAATTTGAATTTCATATAGTGATATTTATGTTGGTTCAATATCCAGGGGCTTGTACAAGGTTAGGGTTGGAATATACTTCATCGTTTGAGACAGGGAGAAGATACATCCTGTCATTCCATTCAAACGGCTGGGAGATTGACACGACAGTATTGAATGTGGTGAATCCCGGGGATTTCCTAATGGCGTCAAGGCCCTTGTAGTTGACTTTCGACATAGTATCGCTTCCCAGGAGATACCTTCTGATATCGTAGTACCTGTATCCTTCGAGGTAGCACTCGGCAAACCTCTCGTCCATAACAGCCTCGAGCACACTCTTTCCATTATCCGAAAGGGAACTGAGAGTCCATTCCGGGACACCGGCCCTGCTTCTGATTTTGTTAAGCCATACGAGAGCTTCTGCATCATTCCCACATTGAGCCTCGCACTCAGCCATTTCCAGATACATCTCCCCCAGACGGATCAGGGAAAGCGGAGTTTTTGGGAGGCTGTGGCTCCAGCCAATCCCGGTGTAGTAGAAATTCGGATTGACCCACTTCTTGTTCAGGAATCCGGTAACGCTGTAATTGCGGGTTCCCCAGATATTCGCATCGTAACCGGTCTTTGTGTTGTTTCTCATTTCAAGATACAGAGGGGAACCGCCCGCAATCTTGGTGGAGTACTGGTCTCCGTCAAAACCGATTGCGGCATAGTATCTCGGTTCCCTGCCGACGTTGATGCGGGTGATGTCAGGGTTGGAAAGACCTGCCGATGTGAAGTATTCTGATTCGGAGACGAATCCCGGGTCATCCTCAGGGAGAAGACCGTCTTTTGTAAAGAAGTGGCTGACAGTGAACAATGTAGGGGATAATCCTCCCCATCCGCCAATGTTCTGCCCGAGCTCATTTTTCATCACAAAATGAGGGATTGAGGCCATGGCGGTATTGTGGCTGTCAATTCCGCCGTTCATCGGTACAAGACCCCATATTATCTCCTTGTTCCCATCCTGCGGGGATGTCGCCATCAGGTATCGGAGCATTACAACTGTTTTCTTGAAGGCTATGTCATCCTCGCTCTCACCAAGAGCGGGAATGTCAGGAAGTCCTATGCTGTTGTTCTCCCTCAGGAGTTCTGAACTCTCTATGTTGAAGAGCTCGTGTCCTGAGTTCTCGGCCGCCTCAATGGCTTCCTGGCAAGCTGTGCGGGCTCTTTCCCATTTGTTCTCGTCCCTGGTCTGGCTGACAAGCAAAAGACCGTAACCAGGTGTCTCGTAGGACTTGTTCTTCCAGGCCGGGTTCGGAAAGTCGCCATTCCACAGAGGAGATGCTGCAAGTACCAGAAGTCTTGCCTTGAGAGCCTTGCACATTATTGAGGTCGCCCTGCCGTAATATGCCTGGTTGCTATGCCTTGCAGGAAGGTATTCCGCTGCCTCGTCAAACAGGTTGGCGATATAATCCACGCAGTAATCAAAATGGGAGCGGCCAGGGAAGTCCTGCTTCAGGGTATTGGAACTGATGAAGGAGTCCACAACCGGAATCGGCCCATACATCTGGAGAAGCCTGAAATGATAATACGCTTTCAGGAATTTCACCTCGGCTATATACTGGGCCTTGTCATTCGGGTTCATTGCCGGATCGTGCTCCTTCATAAGCTTAAGGAAGAGATTGCAGTATCCTATTCCATTGTACCACACCTTCCATGGGTACATATTGTCCCCGTTGATTGATGATGGTGTAATTGCATCCCATTGTACCCTCGATCCCATGTTCTCCCACTCCTGAGGACCAACAGCCTCGTCGGTTCCACCCATATCAGCATTCCTGAACATAGGCATTGATATATTTTCCTGCGCATAGGAATAGCAGGAGTACAGCATATTCAGAGTCGTGGCTTCGTCCACCATCATGTCGTTTGTGTCCGGCTGCTCTGGCGGAACGACATTCAGGTAGCTGCAGGACAGCGCAGAAACCAGAACTGAAAGAAGAGCGGCTACTTTATATGTTTTCATTGTCAAATCAATTGAATGTTACAAGTTGAACTGAAGTCCGATGTTGAAGGTCCTCTGGAGAGGATATGAGTTGAATGAAAGCTCAGGGTCCCAGTACTTGAACTTGGACCATACCGCCACATTGTTGGCACTGAAATATAGACGGAACCACTTGAACCTGTAGCCAAGCTCCAATGTCTTGAATCTCAGGAAATTGCCATTGCGCATCCAGAAACTGCTCGGCTGCGTGTTGTTGGTGACCTGAGTGGTGAGGGTGCCGAGCCTAGGGTAGAGAACTCCGGTATTGTCCGCTCCTTCTGACCAATGGCTGTCGGCTATCCACTGCATGAGGTTGTTGTCGTTGGAGTCGTTTGCACAGAAAGGACTGACACCAGAAATCATAATAGTCCTCTTGGCCGAACCGTTGAAAAATACGCTTAAATCCAGGTTCTTCCATTGCATGCTGAGGCCGAAACCATATTGGATTCTTGGCATATTGCCGTATGGTGAGAGCATTATCTGATCTTCTGATGTGATGCTTCCGTCTCCGTTTATGTCCCGATACTTGATATCTCCCGGCATGATGGTACTTCCGAAGAGAGACTGATCCGGGCTTGCCTTGATTTCAGCTTCATCCCGGAACAAGCCTTCTGCCACATATCCGTAAGTTGAGCTTAGTGGCTTGCCTGTTCTGGTCTGCCAGATATATGGGTAGTCAGGCTCGTCCACATACACATATTTGTTGCGTGAATATGAGTAGTTGAATCGTGCGTCAATAGTCCAATCTCTCTGGAATGTCTTTGTCCAGTTGAGGCTCAGCTCCAGACCTGTGTTGTCAACCTTGCCGACGTTGGCCCAAGGGATTGCATTCTGATATCCGAGCACGCTTGGAAATGAGGCTCTCCTCATAAGGATCCTGTCCCTCTTGTTCTTGAACCAGTCCACGGTAATATTGAGCTGGTCGAAGAATCTCATATCGACTCCAAGGTCGAATTCTGATGCTCTTTCCCAATGTGCACCCTGAACAGGATAGGAGTTGATGATAGGACCGTTCTTGGTAAAGCTCCCGTCATATCCGGAATGGAATTGACCACCTCCGTACATATTGACATCACTCAGGTAGAGATAATGCGGAGCCCCTGCCGCAAGTCCGGTCTCGTCACTTCCGACCAGACCGAAGGATGCCCTGACTTTCAAATAGTTCCAGACGTTTGAAATGCCGGACCAGAATTTCTCATTGCTGGTTACCCAGCCTGCGGACATCGCAGGGAAGAACTCATATCTGCTCCCGGCCTCGATTCTCTCTGTTCCGTTGTATCCGAAGTTGAACTCAGCAAGATATCTGTTGGCATAGTCGTAGGTGACTCGTCCGGACAATCCCTGGTTCCTTTGCGGGAGGACGCTGTTGATGTATTCGCGCATCATGTACATAAGCATTGCGGAAACATTGTGCTTCCCGAAACTCCTCTGATAATTCAGACGGGCATCGAAATAGAACGTATTGTCGCTGTTTCTGGTGACCCCGGTCTGGGATATGTACTTCGTTCCTTCCTGAAGCTTTGTAAGACTGTATTGCCCCGGAATATCCTCTGAGATGCTTGCCGGATCGACGGAATACAGGAATGGGGTGAGATATCTGGAGTAGTAATTCTGGGACCAGTTGTTGAAGTTGATGAGGGCGGACAATGAAAGTCCCTCGGTGAGAAAGTCGAATTTCTGGTTGAGGTTGAGGGATATGTTCAGCTTGTTGGCACGTGTCTCCTGATACGAACTGAGCATATTGGCGTATGGATTTACATAAAAACGTCCAGGGGACATTACTCCTGAGCCGAACTTGATATGGTCATCACCCTCTTCTTCCGGGAAGAAGGCCGGGAAGGACACCGGGTTGTTCTTGAATATTTGGTAGAAAATATCATTGGAAGATATGCCCGGGGATTTCGTGTTGGAAATCTGGGCATTCATTCTCAAGTCAATCTTGGTGTATGGGGTAATCTTGTAACCGATATTGTTCTGGAATGTATATGACCAGCGGTTATAGTTGTTGTCATAGGACAGTGTCTGAGGGGTGTCAAGGATACCTCCGTCGTGGTTCATCTGGATGCTCATGTAGTAAACTACGGCGGATCCTCCTCCGGAAATGTTGACATTGGCCCTCTGGCTCATTGCGAATTTCTTGAACATGAGCCCGTACCAGTCGACATTAGGATAGACATAAGGGTTGACACCGGACTCTGTGTTCTTGATCTGGGTTTCGGAATAACGCGGGCTTGCCGATTGATTCCTGCTCAGAAGAGCCTCGTTGTATGTGCGCATATATGTAGGGCCGTCGGCATATTCCACTACATTTACAGGCTGTAGGAAAGACTGCTCAAAAGAGGCGTTGATATGTGCTTTCGTGTTTTCAGTCCCTGACTTGGTAGTAATAAGCATTACTCCGTTTGCGCCTCTGGCTCCATAAATTGCTGTCGCTGACGCATCCTTGAGAATGGAGAAGTTGTCTATGGATTCAGCCGGGAGGTTGTCAAGGTCACCGGCTGATATTTCCACTCCGTCAAGGAGAATCAGCGGCGTTGAACGGCCTCCGAAAGTACTGATGCCACGAATATAGAACTGGGAGGTGGACCCTGGCTCCCCACTGGAGGTGACGGCAATCACACCTGAGAGTTTTCCGGCGAGATTCGATGTGAGCGATGATGACGGGGACTTGAGCTCGTCGCCCTTGATTGCTGCGATGGAACCGGTAACGGAAACTTTTTTCTGAACACCTGCTCCCACGACAACTACGCCTTCAAGCTCATTTTCAGAAGACAGGGATATTTCAAGGTAACCGAGGTCTCCGATTCGGAAATCGCGTTGCTTGTAACCGACATAGGACACTTCCAATACTGTCCTGTTCGAGACTCCGCTTATTGAGAAACGTCCATCAATGTCTGAAATGGCGATATTGTCAGACCCCTGTACACGGATGGTCGCCCCGATGAGAGGTGATTTGTCCGACTCGTCGACTACAATTCCGGAAACTGCCCGGACATCCGCCTTCGGCTGAGTGGAGGCCGCCGCGGATTTTTTCAAGACAATTTCCTTTCCCTGGATGCGCCAGACGACATCCGTTCCGGAGAATACTTTTTCAAGGACTTTTTCAATAGGACCGGTCAGGTTTATACTGCTGACTGAAATCCCGGACATATCTTCCGAATTGTAGAAGAAGATATAGTCTGTTGCCTTCTGAATCTGCTCAATTATTTGAACAGCAGATAGATTATTGCCCTGTACCGATACCTGTGCGGATGCTCCGGGTGCAAGATGCAGCGACAGCAGCACAGTCAGAAGGACAGTAATGACTGAAACTTTTTTGAGATGTTTCTTCATACTTTTGTTTTTTATTAGTTTTAGTTCTGATTGATGACGGGTTATTTCCGCATAATCCGATAGATTCCGTTTTCCTTGCTGGCCTTCAAATCAAGAATGAAGCAGATTTTCTCAAGGACAGTGTCGCAAGAATCTTCCTGGAGAATCTGTCCGTTGATTTTCTGGGAGTCGTTCAATTCTGCGGCAATGTTTACGTCGACCCCGTATCTCCACTCAATGAATTCAACCATGGATCGTAGAGACGCATTGCGGATTTGGTATATCCCGTTTTTCCAGCTGATTCCCTGGAATGCGGGAGTTACCAGCATTGACTGCTGGTCAATGTTGAATACTAGCTTGTTGTCAGGCTTGAGTGCTACAGTCTGCCCGTTGGAAGTGGAAACAAAATCAATGGCACCTGAATACAGCACTACGGATATTTCCTTCGAACCGTCATCCTTGACCGAGAAGGATGTGCCCTTGACCTCAATAAATGATGATTCCAGCTCGATTCTGAATTTTCTGAGGTCCTCAGTTTTAACCACGTCGAATGCAGCACTTCCTTTCAGCGATACTGTCCGCTCGGATTCCATTTCCGCCGGGCAGGAAAGGGTACTCCCCGCATCAAGCCATACTTTTGTGCCGTCAGGGAGGATAATCTCCGTGCTGGTCTCCGGAGCGTAGGCAAGCATTGCAGTTTTTTCTTCCGGAGTGTCCATTCTACCGGAAAAATGTATTAGTGGAATAATGATTGCGATGCAAGCCGCTGCGGCTGTTGCAGCGATGGAAATCCTCTTCAATTTTATGCGTAGATGGATTTTTCGCCAGATTTTCTCTTCAAGGACAAGATTGTCTCCTTTGCCGGGTGTTTTGTCCCAGAATTTTTTCAAATAATCTTCAAAATGCATTTTGTCGGTTGTTTAGCCTAAATACACTTGAAGAGCATGATGGTTCACAAAAGATGGTGGAAAATTTAAGATTCATCAAAAAAATTTAAAATTCATATATTTCTGCATCTGAAAAAACCACCTTTGCGGTTTTCAGGGAATTTTTGTAATATATTTGGGGTTCATAAAAAACGTAATTGTTATGAACCTAAAGAATTATCCATTTCAGCCGGAGACTCCGGTCTTCGTGAACCTGCTGACAGACGCTGGCTTCAAGGCCGTCTATGCAGATCCAGCAAACAAACCACTTCTCATTAACCTCCTGAACACAGTTCTCCCGGACGATGTTGGGGTAAGTGACATTGTGGAGTACCGTGACCGGGAGCAGACCCCTGACACAATCTACAGCAAGAAAACAGTGCTGGACCTTGTCTGCAGGGATGCGGATGGCAATATCATTGGTGTGGAGGTACAAAAGAAGGTGGACAGCCGCCTGTTCAGCCGATGCGTCTATTATGCTGCAGGACAATATCACTCGCAGCTTTTCGTAGGCGGAGACTATGCCGCCCTGCACCCTGTCTTTGAAATTGCCTTCCTTGCCCAGAACTATCCGCACGACTCGCCGGAGCTCTGGGATGCGGACCACATTGTCTCGCATTATACTTTCGCGGAAAAGCGCACTGGAGAGTGCCCGAATTCCACAATTTTTATTATCTTGGCGGAAATTGGACGCTTCAACAAGACAGAGGATGAATGCCTCACCACGAGGGACAGGCTGTTCTATTGGTTCAGGCACGCCAATGAGTTCACTGAGAAGCCGGCCTGGCTCGATGACCCGGAGTCCAAGGCTCTCCTGACTGCCACTGAAATTGCAGCGTTCACACCTGAGAAGAAAGAAAAATACGAACAAGATATGAAGAACGAGCACGATTTGGAATACGAGAAGAGCATCTGCTACCGGGAGGGTCGTGAGGATGAGCAAGCACAGTTTGCTTTTAACCTTCAATCGATGGGTATGCCATTTGATTTCATCCTGCAGGCAACCAAGCTTACTGAGGACGAGCTCCGGAAAATCTTTTCGGGCCCCGCGCCTGTGAATAATGATGTTTATGAACAGGCTATGAAGAACGGGCACGATTTGGAATACGAGAAGAGCATCTGCTACCAGGAAGGACGTGAGGAAGGGAGGCGGGAAAATGCATTGTCCAATGCAAAGAATTTGCTTGCGGAAGGCATTTCGCCAGAAACTGTTGCCCGGTGTGTTGGTATAACCTTGGAGGAGGTAAAAGCTCTGAATGAAAAATAATTATGAGGTACAGGGCTGGGTATGAAAAACGATTAGAAGGTGTCAGCCTTTTAAGAAGATAATTAGGAGCGGCAGATTAGCCTTGAGAAATTTCAAGGCCAGGTTAATGTGCCGCTTTACAGCGCTTTCAGTGATGCCCATACGCTCAGCAATCTTTTTGATTGGCAAATTTCCCTTCCGGCTCAGGCAGAAAGCCTCTCGTTGACGTTCTGGAAGCAGTGCGATGAGTTTGTCTATATTTTTTTTGTAGAAGTCAGCATCAATATTGGATTCTACGTCAGGGCTGTATTCAAGACCGATTTTTTCGGCAACTTTCTCGATGCGTTCTTTCCTGTCTGTAGTCCTGAGCCGGTTGAAAACAATATTTCTAGTAGTGATGAAAAGGAAGCCGTTGAAATCTTTCCCCGAGTCAATGAGGTTCCTTTTATTCCAAATCCGGAGAAAAACCTCCTGGACAATATCCTCCCTTTCGAAGTCATCGTCTATAAACAATCCGGAGAACTGGTACACCTTATTCCAGAAAGCCCTGTACACTCTTTCAAATGCCTCGAGGTTCCCGTTTTTCAATAATTCGATGTCCCGCATCCCAATCATTCCCCATCCCTCCGGATATGTGCACCCAGGGCATTGAGCCGCAGGTCAATGTTTTCGTAGCCCCGGTCTATCTGGGCAATGTTCTCGATTATGCTTGTTCCCCTTGCCGACATTGCGGCGATGAGGAGGGCTATTCCGGCACGGATGTCCGGGGAGAGAATCTTGCCTGCATGGAGCTGGAACCGGTGGTCATGTCCGATTACGACAGCCCTGTGAGGGTCGCAGAGAATGATCTGGGCGCCCATCTCTATCAGGCGGTCAACGAAGAAGAGCCTGCTCTCGAACATCTTCTGGTGAATCAGGACACTGCCCCTGCACTGGGTAGCCACTACCAGAAGCACACTAAGGAGGTCAGGAGTGAGCCCCGGCCACGGGGCATCCGCAATAGTCATGATAGAGCCGTCCATGAACGAGTCGATTATGTAGCTCTCCTGCTCCGGGATGAAAATGTCATCTCCCCGCTGCTCGAGATTCACACCTATTCTCCGGAAACTCTCCGGGATGATGCCGAGATTCTCGTACGAGACATCCTTTATGGTGATGCTGCTGCGGTTCATTGCGGCCATTCCGATGAAACTTCCCACCTCCAGCATATCCGGCAGAACCCGGTGCTCTGCTCCTCTCAATGAACCTACTCCGGTGATTCTCAGGAGGTTGGAACCCACTCCGTCAATCTTTGCCCCCATCTTTTTGAGCATCCGGCAGAGCTGCTGCACATAAGGCTCACAGGCGGCATTGTATATGATGGTGTCACCCTCTGCCAGCACTGCGGCCATGAGAATGTTGGCGGTTCCGGTCACGGAAGCCTCATCCAGAAGCATATATGAACCCTTCAGACCTTTGCCTGTGTCCAGGAGAAAGGCCTTTCTGGCGGAATCGTAGGTATGTGACGCACCTAGATTGGCAAAGCCCTGGATATGGGTGTCAACCCTGCGGCGGCCGATGCGGTCTCCTCCCGGCTTGGGGAACCAGGTCTTTCCGAATCTTGCCAGAATCGGTCCGGCCAGCATCACCGAGCCCCTGAGCGAAGCGCATTTGCGGACAAATTCGTCGCTCTCGATATAGGCTGTGTCGATGTGGTCCGCCCTGAAACTGAAATCTCCCCTGGCATGCCTTGTCACAGATACTCCCATCCCTTCGAGCAGGCCGATGAGGTTCATAATGTCAAGGATTTCAGGAATGTTGGAGATTCTCACCTCATCCTCGGTGAGAAGAGTTGCACAAATGACCTGGAGCGCCTCGTTCTTGGCACCCTGAGGCGTGATTTCTCCGCTAAGCCTGTGGCCTCCTTCTACTATGAATCTGTCATTCATAAAATATTGATATTTGCCCCAATGTCGGGGAAATTGGCTTTAAACAATCTCCACTTCCGGGACCAGTGAAATCCCGAATCTGTCCGATACGGACTTGATAATCAAATCTTTCAATGCAATGATTTCCTCCGGGGAGGCCTTGCCGGTCGCATTGGTCAGGACAAGAGCCTGCTTCGGATACACCCCTGCATTGCCAATGGTCCTGCCCTTCCATCCGCATTGCTCCACCAGCCATCCTGCGGGGATTTTCACATTGCCGTCAGGCAGGTCGTAATGCGGGAAGTCGCCGTGCTCTGCCTTCAGTTCCGAGAATGCGGCTCCGTCTATCACCGGGTTCTTGAAGAAACTTCCCGCGCTTCCCACATCGGCCGGGTCGGGGAGCTTGCCGTTGCGTATTGATATTACCGCCTCCCTTATTTTCAACGGAGTCAGAACCTCACCCGGAGCCAGCATTGCCTCGGCCGTCTGCCTGACATTGCCATAACCCAGCTGCGGCGAGAATGACTTCGTAAGTGCCAGCACCACTTCCGTTATGATGTATCTTCCCCCGCAATGCTTGAAGAATGAATCCCTGTAGCCGTATCCGCAATCTTCCGGGCGGAGGGTTAAAAACCTGCATTCTACTGTGTCATAGCATCTTACAGAATGAATTGCCTGCGATATCTCCGACCCGTATGCCCCGATGTTCTGGACAGCGGCGGCCCCGATTTCCCCGGGAATCAGGGAAAGGTTCTCAATGCCCCACAGACCGTTTTCCGCGGCCCATCCGCAGATGCTGTCCATCTTTACCCCTGCACCTGCGGCCACGAGAACGGTATCACCCTCAGGTTCCGCATTTTCCGGCAATGTCCTGAGAAATTTTATGGCCGAATGCAGCACCGTCCCCGGAAAATCCCCGGAGAACAGCACGTTGCTGCCCCCTCCGATATGGAAGACAGGCTTTACAAGCGCATTGAAGTCAATGTTCAGGAGGTCTTCCTCATTGTCATATTCGATGAATACCCCGCAGCTCACGTCCATTCCGAACGTGTTCATCGCCTTCAGGCTGAAATTATGTCTCTCTTCTATCATCAGGACAAATATAATAATTATTCTTCACAGATTACCAAGATTATCGGGAGCTATTGTATTTCTGCCGATTAAAACGTAAATTTGAGATTTCAAAATGAAATCCGATTTTTATGAGAAAGACAGTCTTGGCCATTCTGGCCGCATCAGCCGGCCTTGTAGCCTGCACCCGCACAGCGGGACCTGAACTTATTCCGGCGGAGAATTTCGCCGATACCGTAAATGGTTCTCCAGTAGCTCTATACACCATCAAGGGCGGAGACGTGACCCTCCAGGTTACCAATTTCGGAGCCAGGGTAGTGTCCATCTTCACACCTGACAAGGACGGGAACTATGAGGATATCGTGGTCGGCTACAACAATATCAAGGACTATGTAACCCCTCCGGGCGAGAGGTTCTTCGGAGCCTGCGTGGGCCCTGTCGCCAACCGTATCGGCAATGCGCAGTTCGAGATTGACGGTGTTGTTTACAGGACTCCGGCCAATGACAACAAGGTCAACACCCTCCACGGCGGATATATCGGACTTGACAATGTCGTCTGGGACGTGAAGTCAGTCACGGACTCCAGCATTGTCCTCCACTATCTCCATCCGGACGGAATGGAAGGATATCCGGGTAACAAGGACATTACAATGACCTATACAGTAACTTCCGGCAGCGAGTTCCGCATCGACTATCTTGCCACCACCGACAAGAAGACCCATATCAATATTTCCAACCATCCGTTCTTCTGCCTCAGAGGCGAGGCCAACGGTACGGTCGAGGACTATGTCATGTCCATCAGGGCCAGCCACTTCATTCCGATTGACCCGCTCAGCATCCCTACAGGCGAAATCGCCGACGTGACAGGTACACCGTTCGATTTCAGGACTGCCCACACCATCGGCCAGATGATTGGAGAGGAGAATGAGCAGCTCAGGAATGCCCGCGGATATGACCACAACTGGTGCATCGACAGGGAGACGGAAAAGGAGATAGAGACAATGTGTACCGTGTATGACCCTGAGACAGGCCGTCAGATCGAGGTTCTCTCGGACCAGCCGGGCATCCAGTTCTACAGCGGAAACTTCTTCGACGGGAAGTCCTGCGGCAAGTACGGCCGTCCTCTCGGGTTCCGCAGCTCCCTGGCTCTCGAGACCCAGCATTATCCGGACTCGCCGAACCAGCCTGAGTTCCCTTCTACACTTGTGGAGCCTGGCCAGGACTACACTCAGGTCTGCATCTACAGATTCTCCGCGCACAAGTAGCAGACAGAATGAACCTGAAAAAGATAACAATGGCAATCCTTCTCCTGATTGCGGGAGGGGTTGCCGTTTCTGCACAAGATGCATCTCCATTATACAAAGACCCTTCCGCCACTGTGGAAGCAAGGGTGGCCGACCTTCTTTCCAGAATGACTCTAGAGGAGAAGGCTGCCCAGATGAAGCATATCCACTTCAAGCACTTCGACTCTGACGGGAAAGTGGATCTTGAGAAGCTTGCGGCATCTGTAGGAAATCTTTCCCGGGGATGCATTGAGGCGTTCCCATATACCTCAGCCCAATATATGCGGGCGATGTATTCCATCCAGAAATATATGGTGGAGGAGACAAGACTCGGCATCCCGGTCATTCCTGTGATGGAAGGACTGCACGGGGTAGTCCAAGATGGGTGTACGGTTTTCCCTCAGGCTATTGCCCAGGGGGCGACATTCAATCCTGACTTGATAGGATCAATGGCGGAATCGATTGCCGTCGAGATGTCCGCCATCGGGGCGGTCCAGGCCCTCGCTCCTGATCTTGATATCGCCAGGGAACTCCGATGGGGAAGGGTTGAGGAAACTTTCGGAGAAGACCCTTATCTCGTTTCCCGTATGGGCATCGCATATATGAAGTCAATGAGAGAGAAAGGAAGGATTACCACACCGAAACATTTCCTCGCACACGGCTGGCCCGTGGCTGGTCTGAATCTGGCGTCGGTAAAGGGTGGAGAAAGGGAGCTCAGGGATCTTTATCTGGTTCCATTCCGCAATGTCATTGAAAACCAGGCTCCTCTCTCGATAATGAACTGCTATAGTTCCTATGATGGCGAGGCCGTGACAGGCTCTGAAAAATATATGACAGACCTTCTCAGGGGAGAACTCGGATTCAGGGGTTATGTGTATTCTGACTGGGGGTCTGTCAATATGCTGACATCATTTCACAAGGTTGCCGCGGATTCGAAGGAGTCAGCACGGCAGGCTGTAGTCGCCGGCATTGATCTTGAGGCCGGAAGCGAGGATTATGAGAATGTTGTGGACCTTGTCAGGAGCGGAAGACTGGATGTGTCCTATGTTGACCGTGCAGTCTCCAATATCCTGTATGCCAAGTTCGCATCAGGGCTCTTCGACCATCCTCTTCCTGACACTACGGGATGGGAGGAAAAAATCCATACCGGGAAGGCCAGGCTGACAGCCCGTGCCATTGCGGATGAGAGTACAGTTCTTCTTTCCAACAAGAATGGCATCCTGCCTCTGAATCCGGACCGATTCAGGTCGATTGCTGTCATCGGCCCCAATGCTGATAGGATTCAGTTCGGGGATTACAGCTGGAGTTCTGACAAGAAGAACGGAGTGACACCTCTGGCCGGCATAAGCGCATACCTTGAGGATAAAGATGTGAAAATCCATTATGCCGAGGGCTGCGACCCTTATTCTCAGGACAGGTCCGGATTCAGGGATGCTGTCAGGGCGGCCGGGAAGAGCGACCTTGCATTGGTGTTTGCAGGCTCGCAGAGTGCAATACTGGCCAGGGCCGGGGAACCAGCCACCTGCGGGGAGGGGTATGATCTCACTGACCTCAAACTGCCCGGAGTCCAGATGGAACTGATTCGGGAAGTAGCCCGTGCCGGGAAACCTGTCATAGTTATCCTCGTGACTGGTAAACCATTTGAGACAGAGGAGATAGCTTCATTGTCAGAGGCTCTGCTCGTACAGTGGTACGCCGGCGAGGAGGCGGGCAATTCCATTGCGTCCATATTGTTCGGCGAAGTTAACCCTTCCGGAAAGCTCCCGGTTTCATTTCCGAAGAGTGTGGGACATCTTCCTTGCTATTACAATTATTTTCCAACCGACAAGGGGTATTATAACCACAAAGGCAGCCTGGACAAGCCGGGACACGACTATGTGTTCTCTGACCCTTATTCAGCCTGGCCGTTCGGATTCGGACTCAGCTATACTGAATTCTCCTATTCCGGTCTCAGCCTGGACAAGGAAATTTATGGGATGAAGGATACAGTCAATGTGGAATTCACGGTGAGGAACGATGGCGGAGTGACAGGAAAAACAGTGCCTCAGCTCTATGTCAGGGACTTGGTGTCCAGCGTCGTTACTCCTGTCAAGCAACTCAGGGCCTTTGACAAGATCAGCCTTGACCCGGGGGAGAGCCGCATTGTCCGCTTCTCTGTGCCGGTGTCTGCATTATCACTTCATGACAGGAATATGAGAGAGGTCGTCGAGCCCGGGGAATTCAGCTTTATGGTCGGAAGTTCCTCGGCGGATATCAGTCTTGAGAAAATCATCCTGGTCAATGATGGAAATGCGCATCCGGAGGACGGCTCTCCTTCAATGGTGGAGAATATGCCTCTCGGGGAGAATGTCTGCATCAGGGGTACGGTGCGGAATGTCCAGGCGGCAGTCCTGCAGGGCGTACGTGTATACCCTATGAGTATGCCGGACAAGGCCGTCACCACTGATAGAGAAGGAAAGTACAGTATAGAACTCCCTCTCAATGATGTGCTGGTATTTGAATTGGGTGGATACACCTCATTGCGCAGGCAGGCAAAGCGGGAAGGTGATATGGATGTGGAACTCTATCCTGCTACAGATTAGGTAGGCCGCATCTCAGATTTCCGGCTCATCTGATAGTGAACCCGACCGATATGGTATTCCCGGTATTGTCCACGACTGTCACCGAATGATGTCCCGGAGAGGGGCGCATGCGGTACTGGTGGATGAACCGGGTTTCTCCTATATATTCATTGTCCAGATGCCAATAGACGGTGGCATCATTGTCGTGATGGGCCAGGTTGAAGACCATCTCGCCTGGGCTTCCGTCCAGCTGGCGGGGCAGTGTGATGACGCTTCCGCCCTCAGGATATATGAATTCCATCGGGGAAATGCCGGACGGCATTGTCTCTGTCCTGTCCTTCCTGCCGTATTCCGGATGCTTCTGCCTGTAATACCATTCCATAGCGGGAGGAAGGCGGAAAATATTCTCTCCGTCAATGCGGAAGTGGTAAGGGCAGGTCTCTGCCCTTAGTCCGGCCTGGGGAATCAGCAATGTGTCCCTCTCCTCGCAATATGGTCCGGCAATGCAGCCTGACAGGTGGCAGACAGGGGCCAGAACTCCTTCATTGTCAGCCGGTTCGCTGAACCAGGACTTCTCGGGGAACAGGTTCAGGATATCGAAGAGCACAGGGCCGGCGGTGCGGGCTCCGATGAGCCCGGGGGCGGCGACGCCGGAGGCGTTCCCCGCCCAGACCCCGGCCGCTATGGCCGGGGTCACACCGCAGGCCCATCCGTCCCGGTATCCGTAGCTTGTCCCCGTCTTCCAGGCTGTTCTTCCTGCTGACCTGATGACGTGCCAATCTATTTCATCCGGCCGGTTCACCTCGCTCATCGCATTGAAAGTATGCCATAAGGCCACTTTGTCACTGAGCGGAAAATCAGTTTTGCCTTGGGCGTAAGACCTTGACATTGAGGCGTATGCGGATACTACCTCGTCAAGTCTGCATTCCCCGCCTCCAAGAATCAGAGAGAGGCCGTAGTCCTCCGCGCTGCGTGTAAATGTCGTCATTCCGCATTCCCTCAGTGTGCTGAGAAAGGATTCGATTCCATATTTTCGCAGAATATGGACTGACGGGACATTCAGGGAGCGGCTTACGGCTTCCGATGCGGGAACGGCACCGTCGTAGGTAAGGTCGTAGTTCTGCGGGGCGAAGCCATTGATATTCACCGGGGTATCAGCGACGAGACTGCCAGGGAGCAATGTCCCGTTCTCCAATGCGGCGCAGTAAAGAATCGGCTTCAGTATGCTTCCCGAACTTCTCGGAGACCTTGCAGCATCCACATCCGAGCCGGGCCTTTTCCTGTAGGGGGAGGAGTTTCCGCAATATGCAAGAACATCTCCTGTATTCACATCGGCCACCACCGCCGCCATATCGTTGATTCCTTCCGTTGCAAGCAAATCGCTATGTCTGCTGACGATATCTTCCACCCGTCTCTGAAGATTTATGTCAATGGTAGTCCGGATTGGCCTTGACCTGTCCTCTGTCAATGCCAGCCTGTCCACGAGATGGGATGCGTATGAAGGCAGAGGGGAAGGCTCCGGTGGCAATGGCTCCGCACAGGCAAGGCCATAGTCTCCACGGCTCATCTCTCCGTTCTTGAATAGCCTGAACAACAGTCTGTTACGCTTTGCGAGCAGCTTTTCCCTGTTTTTGCCGGGCCTGATGCTGGAAGGGGAGTTCGGCAGGATGGCCAATGTCGCCGCTTCGGCCCAGGACATTTCCCCGGCAGGCCTTCCGAAGTATCTCCAGGATGCGGCCTCGATGCCGACTACATTGCCTCCGAACGGTGCGTGCGAGGCATAAAGCCCGAGGATTTCATCCTTGGAATATCTGAGTTCAAGCCTTGTGGCCAGCACGGCCTCCACCATTTTCTGCCACATTGTCCTTTCCCTGTCCCTTGACATACGGATGACCTGCATCGAAATGGTGCTTCCTCCGCTCACGACGTGGCCACTCCTGATATTGGCAGCTGCCGACCTTGCGATGGATACCGGGTTGATTCCCGGATGCCAGCGGAACCATCTGTCCTCGAACTCAATCAGGGCTTTCACGTATTTCTCCGGGAGAGAATCCCCAGGAGGGAATCTCCATTGCCCGTCCTCCGCAATCCTGGCCCCGAGAAGTTCCCCGTTCCTGTCAATGACGACGGCAGACCAGCCTTCGCCCTTGAAAAGGTCGCGGGGAAGGCAGAATAAATAGAAGAGGGCAGTGAGAGCGGCTAGGCCCCACAGCCCTCTGATGATTATTCTCCGAGTCTTGTTACCTTGCATCTCTCTGACGCCGTGCAGGCATTCACTGATCTGTCGTACATGCACTCGCAGCTTGCCGAAGGCAGGACATAATCGCCCTCATAGGCAGCCCTGAGCCTGATCTTGAACTGTTTGTAGGTTCCCATAGGGAGGTCGAAGTACAGAAGGACCCGGTCATCCCTTATGTCGAGCCTGTCATATCTGCCGTCATTGTCCTCTGTTCCGGTGAGCCTGTCGTTGATGATTTCCCATCCTGAAGGGATGAGATAGGTCAGGGCCAGGTTGCTGAAGTTTCCGGTGGCGGAGTGGTTGGCCACTGTGATTACAGCTGTGAACTCGTCCCCCTGGGTCATTTCGGCATGGTTAACCGGCCCTTCACCAGCACTTGTGTATCTGACACGGAGTTCAAGACCGCCGTTGGATTCAGGCTCGATTGCGGCTTCCGGGGAAGGCTGGCTCACGGCCGTGAATCTCACGAAGACAGGACCGGCTGAATTGTTGGTGACGGATGTCATACCGGAGCTGCTGTCAATGTTCCAGGTGATGACTCCATTGCGCTCCGACATTGACTTCGAATTGCTTGCGTCGGCCTTGACCTTGTCCTTGGTGACCTTGGCTGAGAGCTCGCGGAAGGCCTTTGCGATGAAGAATGACTCCTGGGTGTTCCAGCAGGCCGCATCATAGTTTCTGAGAATCTCCGCGGCGTGGCTGACCGCAGCTGAGATGTCGCCGGTGCGGACCAGGGCCTCGAGCATTATAGCATTGTCCCTCAATGAACTGCCGAAGGTCATGTCTGACGGGGTCCATTCCTTTGAATTGTCTCCGGATGCGTCAATGATTTCTTTTCCAACTGCTGCCTTGCCGCAGGCTGAATAAGCGGATGCGAGCATCATTGTGGCCGGCCAGGAGAGATTGCCGCCAAGTTTCAGTCGGTTCATCGAGGCCTCGTCCGCATTGCCTGAGACGGTGAGGGAGAAGAGCCTGTAGGCCTGTGCCAGATCATCCAGAGCGTAGCCTGTAGTGCGCTTGTAGGCATTGACGCAGTTCCTCTGGTATTTCACCAGAGCATTCACGACATCTCCGGCAACCTGGAAACCCTCTGCCCTGGCGGCTGCAAGGAACTCCAATGCCATCGAGGATACCCACTCGTTGCTCTTTCCGGCACCCGGCCAGTATACTATTCCTCCGTCGGAACGCTGCCTTGAATAGAGGTTGTCAATCATCTGCGGAATCATTTCCCTGGCCTTGCCGTAATTCTCCTCAGAAAGGTTCTGGAGGGCATAGAGAAGGGTCAGTCCCTTTGAACAGATTTGCTCTGAGCAGGAATGAGGGTAATACCTCATGTATCTGAACATCCTGTTCCAGTCCACGGAAGGAGTGCCGCCGGCTTCTACCCATACCTTGTCCTCGGCAGTCTCCCTGAACGGGGTGAACTTGAAATCCACCTTCTCCCCGGCTGCGAGAACACAACTCCTTCCGTCAATGAGATGCGGAGCAGGATTTCGCACTTCCATATTGACAGTCTCGCTGATCCTGTGTCCACCGCCTTCGGCTGTAACAGTCACCCTGGCTGCCCCAGCCGTCTCTGCCGCCTTGAGGCTGAACCTTGCCATCTTGTCACCTGTGCCGCTGAATGAAAGGCTTCCGGCGGATTCCCCGTCAGGGGAGAGCGCACCTTCGCATTTAACCGTGACATTGACCTGGGAAATGCCTTCCTCCATCACGAAAACATTGACAGGCAATGTGATACTTTCTCCGCAGGAGGCGATTCCCGGCAATGTCGGCACGACCATTACCGGGGATGTCACCGGCACGGTCTTTTCAGCATTGCCGTAGGCTCCGCCTTGTCCAGCCACCACCATCACTCTCACGCTTCCCACATACATCGGAAGCTTGATTTTGTGCGTGGCGGAGCCGGATTTCAATGAGAAAGGCCCCAGGAACTTGACAACAGGATTGAACCTGTTCTCCTTGCGGACGCCCTTGATCAGATCCTCGTCTCCTCCGATGCTGAACATTGAGCTCATCATACCGGCTCCTCCCTTGAGAATCTCGTCGTACATGTCCCAGGTACGGACTCCGAGAGCCTCCCGTCTGTTCATGGCAGTCCAAGGGTCAGGTGTGCGGAATCCCGTGATGTCGAGCAGGCCCTCGTCCACGATTGCCAATGTGTATGTCATCGGCCTGCCTTTCTGCTCGCTGATTTTCACCGTGAAAGGCTCCTCCGGATGGAGTTTGTCCGGCATTGAGATTACAGGCTCCAGATGTGACTCAGGGGCCTCCACCATTGCCGGCATTACTCCGTACATCCTCACAGGGTTGCCAGCCGCTGATTTGGCATATGGTTCTACCAGGGTTATGTGGATGTAGAAGTTCGGTGCCATGTCCCCTGTGACATTGATTTCCCAAGGAGTGTCACGGTCGGCAGCTGTCCTTACCCATTCGCTCCAGAGCACGCCCTTTCCGTTCTCCACAGACACGAGTGCCATGCTGTTCTCTGCCGCCGGTATGAAGACAGTGGCCGTCTCACCTGTACGGTATGATTTCTTATCCATTGAGAATGAGAGCATTGAAGGGGCGTCGGGGTCCTTCCTGTCGGCCCTTCCCCTGTATGCCGGCCAGTCCGCGAAGAATATTCCTCCGGTGCAATGTCCGCTGCTCAGGTCTCTTACATAAATGAGGTATCTGCCCCACTGGCTGTCGTCAATGTTGACAGGAATGCTGATGTCACCTCCCGTCGAGGTCACTTTACCGGAGCTGACAGCCTTGGCATTCCGCCCGTTGACGTAGGAGTCGAGAGGAGCCTTCCTGGACTCCCACCACCAGTTCCAGTCGATCTTGAATATTCTCCATTCGATGACATCTCCGCTCTTCCTGCGCCCGTCTGCATCAAGGACAGCCACGGAAATTGTATTGTCCTTGCCTGTCTCGATGTAGTCTGAAGGCAGTCTGACGCCTACATAACTGCTGAACGGGGAGAATTTTCTGTCCATCACGGCAATGCTCCTGTCACCGCCTTCCTCATTGACGGATGTGACAATGGTGGCCTTCAGCATGCCCGGAGCATCGCTTACAGACGGCAGCTGGATTCTGGATGAGGATTTCCCCGCCCCGTCAAGCCTGGTGGTCCAGATTGTGGACCTGGTGCTGCTGAAATCCTTGCCCTGGTCTGCGAATACATAGTCCTCGAAGCCCTTGAATGGCGCATTGTCTCTGGCGAGGGTCATTTCCATACTGGCGGTAAGTCCGGATGCGGCCGGGCCTGTGAGCCAGCTGGATGATATGCTTGCATTGGCAGCATAACCTCCATGAAGTACGTCTCCGGAGATATCTGCGGTGACTTTCAGCCTGTTAGGCTTGATTGACTCAATGTGGAGACTCTTGTGGAATGTAGCTCCGCCGACCTTGAAATAGGCATTCCAGATACCGGTAGGACTGTCCTGGCCAGTAGCGAAACTGAAGGTGTAGAGGCCGTTCAGACCCTTGGATATCCTCTTGGTAAAGTATTGTCCTTCAGGAGAGTAAACTGTCATTGAGGCCGGATGGCCTTCCGGTACGCCATTTACCATGAGGGAAACATTGAGGGTGTCGCCGGGTCTCCATACTCCGCGGTCCCCATATACGAAGCCCTTTATGCCCTTCTGGAGGGTTTCGCCGCCGGTATCGAAGCGGCTGAGGGATTTCTCATTGCCGTCATCGACCTTGAGCCAGGTCACTGAATCGCCTTTTCTGACCTTGATGGCGAAAGGCCTGCCGCTGCACTCCACCTGGCAGAGCCCGCCTGCGGTGCTCTTGCCTTTGCCGACCTGCTGGAGCTGGAAACTGTAGGCTGTGATTTCAGCCCCTGAGACCGGCTCTGCAGTATTCAGATTGCTTACGGCCACCCATAGGAGGGTTCCGTTGCCGACCTTCGCCCCGGAATACTTGGCAATGACTCCGAGGCTGGAAGCCATTATATTCCTTTCCGGGAATGAATAATCCATATAATATGATGGCGTGGAAGGGTCATCCCTGTCTCTCCAGTTGTATTGCGACCAGTCATACTGATTGTCATAATAGTATGGCTCGGCAATGTCCCAGACCGCCTCGTCCTCTTCGGTGAGACCGCCTCCTGCAGTCCTGACAAGGCCATCTTTGGAACTCATCTGAGAGTGGATATAGTACTCCTGCTTGAAAGTGAGCCTGATTCTGTAGATGGCATCCGGGTCTTTTCGGAAGAGACCTGACATGTCCAATGTGTAGTCCCTGGCAGTGCTGAGATCCCCGCCTTTCCCGTCCAGGTAAATGGTGCTCCTGTATATTGCCCTGCCTGCTCTGCGGATACCTGACTGTCCATCCAGGTTATTGTCCTGCAAGTACATAAGTACATTGGAAGGGAAGATTTCCACTACCGTGACATCCACGGCCCGGAGGTTCTGTGCCCTGAATGTTAGGCTTGCGGATGACGGGTCCGGAAGAATGTTGCCCTGGTACGGGAACCACACCTCAGGCCTGTCAGTGGCCACTTTGGCAGTGGTCTGCCAGGCAGATGTCAGGCGGCTTCCATCTACGGATGTGATGCCCGGCTCAATGTATATGATGTCTCTTGCCTTGTCCGGATAGACGCTCAGAATGTTGTCGGATATTCTTGCCTCTGCCGCCATCCTGCTGTACTCGTTTCCGGAGCTTACCAGTCCGCTGAGATTCTGCCTCGGGTCCAGAGGCTCTGAAAACATTATGTCCACCCTGTTATTGTCTGCTGCCCTTTCGCCTATGATTCTGAAACTGTTCCTTGCCGGTATGGCAACTTCGGCATCCTTGCAGGTCTCGAAGCCGGTATTGCCCGGCACGAACTTGATTTTCAATGTCTTGTCTCCATTCTTGGACCTTTCAAGCCCGCTGACGGTGAAGCGCACCGACTCATTGTTGTCTCCGAATTCAGCCTCGATTCCGCTATCTCCGTCATATTTCACCTCAATGAGGGATGCCGGATTCTCCGCCTCGATGGCCTCGCTGAATGTCAGCACTCCGCTCACGGAAGCCTTGGAGGCATCGCTGCTGCGGATGATGATGTTCCCGGTGCTGAGAGACGCCTGCTTT
>JALFFZ010000048.1 GCA_022777585.1 Bacteroidales bacterium
AACGCAGGCGCTGAATCTCTAAACTCAAAGATCAAAACTTTTAGATCCCAACTACGAGGTGTAAGCGACTATACCTTCTTCATGTATAGAATCTATAAGATCTTTGGATAACTTAAACACGGAACTTTGCAGGTGAGCCAATAAATCCGTTGATTTTGAACACGAAACCGGAGGTTGCTCGAGGCTGAGGACGAAAAGGGGCGGCTTGCATTGCAAATCGAAAACTGTTTCGTATATTCGTGGTTTAAATCGGAAAAGATGCGAAGACTGCGTGCGTTCATCAGAAACTTCAAGCTCACCCTCAAGATGAAACTCGTCCTGAGTCTGAGTTCTATTGCCGTAATCCTCCTGGTGTCCAGTTTCATTTCAATAATGGAGTACAGCAGGATGAGCAGCTACGTGTCAGATCTGATTGCGTCCAATATCGGTAGCATCAACGCATCCCAGAGGCTTGCAAATGCCAGCAACGCTTACAATCTGGCCATTCTTGCCGTCATCGGGGACAAGTCCGCCGGCAAATTGCCGGAATTGAAGCAGGAGGAGTTCCTTTCGCATTGCGACAGCCTCAGAGCGTCGCTTACATCAGAGAAAATGATGCCTCTTGCGGACTCGGTCCTTTATTCGTATTCGGCCTTTATGCTCACCTCACTGGAACTTCCGGAGACATTGCTGAAGGATTTCAGCGAGGCAAGGGCATGGTATTTTGACAGGCTTCAGCCGAAGTATGCCAGACTCCGCTCGGACATATCCGTTCTCAATGATGCCATCTACAAGGAGCTGAGGAAGAATTCGGAGACATTCGAGAGGGGATTTTACCGGAGCATCATCCCGGGTGCGGTGGCCGTCGCAGTCGGACTGCTGATGGTCTTGCTGCTTATGTTCTTCCTGATAATTTATTATGTCAATCCTCTGAACCGGATGCTGACAGGCCTGGAGAACTACAGGGCCACAGGAGCCAAGTACGCCTGCCATTTCGAGGGGGATGACGCTCTTGTCGAACTGAACGATTCCATCAGGGAGATTGCAGGTGAGAACCAGCAGCTCCGGAAGAGAAACAAGACGCTCAGGACAAGCCTGTCAGAGAAGAAGGCCGCTGCCGCCAAAGACGGGGATACCTCCCCGAAGAAGTAATCCAAACAAATCCGGCTGATGAATCTCAAGGTCATATCGAGGAATGTCGGGTTCGCGCTCCTTACCAGCGCGTTCTTTATGTTCCTGTCCATCATTGTCTCGATGTCGAGGGGCAATGACAGTGCGCTGGCGGCCTTGATCATCAGCTTTGTAATAACATTCACGGTAGGAGTATTCCCCTTCATTTTCGTGCGCAGCACCGAGAGAATCAGCCTCAAGGACGGCTATATGATCATTGTCCTTTCATGGTCCCTCTCATTTATTTTCGGAATGCTGCCGTATCTGCTCTGGGGAGGGCCTTTCACGGTCGTCAATTCTCTGTTTGAGTCGGTCTCGGGCTATACAACTACAGGTGCAACAATCCTTGAGGAAGTGGAGGCATTGCCGGACAGCCTGCTTTTCTGGAGATCGTCCACGCATTTCATCGGCGGCCTCGGAGTCGTGGTCTTCCTTCTGCTGATTATCCCGTCCTCCAGCCCAGTCAGACTCAGGCTTACAAATCTTGAAATCTCATCCCTTTCCAGGGAAGGATACAGGTCCAGGGCTAATAAGACCGTAATCATCTATTCCTCAGTATATTTCGCATTGGTGCTGCTCTCATTCCTGCTGTATTGGATTTCCGGGATGTCAGCATTTGATGCCATCAATCACGCTTTCAGCGTATGTGCCACGGGTGGTTTCAGCACGAAGAACCTTTCCATTGCATCATTTGATTCCAATGCCATCAATGTCATCACAATAGTGTTCATGTTCCTCGCCTCAGTGCATTTCGGGACATTGTTCATGGCGGTGGTACACAGGAGTTTCAAGCCGCTCAATAACCCTGTCCTGAAATATTATTTCAGCATAATTGTCGCCGTATCATTGATTTCAGCATTTTGCATGAGGCTGAATGACAGCGGATTGAGTTTTGGGGACTCGCTTGTGAGCGGTGTTTTTCACACTCTCACCTTCATCTCGACCACCGGCTTTGCCATTGCGGATAACAATACCTGGCCTGCGTTCGTGAATACCCTGATGCTTATCATTTCGATACAATGCGGAATGGCGGGATCCACTACGGGAGGTATCAAGGCGGACAGGATGTATTTGACATTCAAGGCTTTAGGGCATCAGGTCAAGCATGTTCTACATCCTACTTCCATCAATCAGATAAGAATCAACAACCATTATCTCAAGATGGAGGAGGCGTACCCGCATATTCTCTTCCTCGGTATTTATTTCATTGCGCTGAGCCTTTCAACCGGACTCAACACACTTTTCGGACTGGATGATGCCAATGCTCTCTATGCCTCGGTTTCCTGCCTCAGCAATGTGGGCCCTGCAATCGGAGATCTGGGCACCTTCGGCAATTACAACAGTGTCCCCGTAATGTCCAAGCTGATTTTCTGCCTGGACATGTTCATAGGCCGAATTGAGATTTATCCGGTGCTTGCGGTGATGATGATGGTTTTTCATCGCAACAAGTGATTGGTTTACAGCAAGATTTGAATGGATATGGGCAGCTCGGATTTCTTATACGAAAGGTTCAGGACGGCATTCAGGTACGAGGCTACTGAATGTCAGGACAGGCTTTTGCGCGACATCGCCTCGTTCCTGACCTGGGATGACGGAGATATCATGGTGGTCAACGGTTATGCCGGCACAGGAAAGACTACGGTGGTGGCTTCGGTGATCTCCGCATTGGCTGATTTCCAAGTCCCGACAGTGCTGCTGGCCCCTACCGGCAGGGCTGCGAAAGTGCTTTCACAATATGCCGGAAAGCCTGCCTATACCATACACAAGCATATCTACAGGCAGCGTTCCGTGGGGGACGACGGCTTCGGACAGTTCAATCTTTTCCCGAACAAGGCCAAGGATACCCTTTTTGTGGTGGATGAGGTCTCGCTCATCGGCCTGGATGGAGGGGAGAGGCAGTCGTCGGCGGCATTCGGCAGCGGAAACCTGCTGGATGACCTTATTTCGTTTGTGCGTAACGGGGCCGGCTGCAGGCTGCTGATGATAGGCGATGCGGCACAGCTTCCGCCTGTCGGACACGAATACAGCCCGGCTCTTTCCGAAGACTACATGAGCCGTTTCGGGGGAGTCTGCTTCTCGGAGCTGACCACCGTTGTCAGGCAGGGGGCCGGGTCGGGGATATTGTACAATGCTACAATGCTGCGTACCGTGATTGCCGAGGACTATGCATCCGGAGGCTGTCTTTTCCCTACCGGCACGCTGGAGCTTTCGTCCGATGGGTTCGCTGATGTGGAGAGAATCGGCGGAGGGGAACTCCTGGAGGCATTGTCGGATGCGTTCGACCGCTACGGGGAAGATGAGACCATCGTCCTCTGCAGGTCCAACAAGAGGGCCAACAGGTACAATGCCGGCATAAGGGGGGCGGTCCAGTACAAGGAGGAGAGGCTCGTGAGGGGGGACAGGCTGATGGTGGTCAAGAACTGCTATCATTTCACTGAGGGGACCGAAAAGCTCGACTACATTGCCAACGGCGACATTGCGGAACTTGTCGGAATCGGACATTATGAGGAAAGGTTCGGCCTGCATTTCGCGGATGCGAGACTTTGTTTCCCGGACTACGATGATCTGGAGATTGAGGCGAAGGTCTGTCTCGATACTCTGGATTCGGAGTCGGCATCATTGACCTGGGAGCAGCAGAATGCTCTGTATCAGGGAGTCATGGAGGATTATCAGAGTCTCTCCACCAAGAAGAAGAGATATGACGCGGTCAAGGCGGACCCGTTCTACAATGCCCTCCAGCTCAAATATGCCAATGCCATAACCTGCCACAAGTCGCAGGGAGGCCAATGGAAATGTGTCTTCATCGACAATCCGATCTGGCAGGAGGAATTCGGCGTCGATGATTACAAATGGCTCTACACGGCCATCACCAGGGCTGTGGAAAAAGTATATCTGGTTAATTTCAAGGATGAATATTTTATATGATGAAAAAGCATTTGATTCTGATGGTGACAGCTGCAGCCGCCCTGACGGTATCCGAGGCGCTGTCCGGAGCGCAGGA
>JALFFZ010000129.1 GCA_022777585.1 Bacteroidales bacterium
CAGGATGAAGCTCGCAAGGAACTCAAACTTTGCAGATGTGTTGTCTTCCATACTTCAAAGGTAAGGTCTTTTGATACACAAACCTACCTTCAAGTATATGTTTATGTCACATTATGCCACGGAAGTTTGCAAGTGTCCCGATTTATTTGCAATTACGGAGAAAAATGATTTAATTAGACGAAAAATACACTATTTCTTAAAACCTAATACTATTTGGATATGGTTAGATATTCAGTAATGTGGAAGTTCAAGCCATCAGATGGCAGGACTCCGAAAGAGACAGCGGAAGATGTCAAGGAAAGATATGAGTCCCTCAAGGGTCTGATTCCAGGATTGCTCGACATTGAGGTCGGTGTCAACAGGAATGATTCGGCAACCACATACGATGCGATAATGATCGCTGACTTCGAGAGTTGGAAAGCTCTTGCCGACTACAAGGCCGACACGATGAGGGACAGTGTCAGGGAATATGCTGACAGCCTTGCAGAGAGCCGTGTAAGAGTCGAATACGAAAGATAATATTTGTCAAGATATCATTGGCCGGGGACAGTTTCACACTGCTCCCGGCCGCTTTTTTATTCATTATCGGAAGATCCCCGGTCACGCAGGGGATGACAGGACGAGTCACGCATTTATTTCGGAAGGCCGAACACGTCAGAAAGTTCCCGCATCTGGGCCTGGGTCATGCCATCCGGCTCAAAGCCCATATTCTTGGCGCTGATATAGATCTGGGCGGCCTTGTTCAGGACATCCACCTGGTCAAAAGCGGCCATGACGTCCACATCCACGGCAAAGATTCCGTGCTTCTCCCACATTACCACATCATAGTCATCATCGATTGCCTCAATCGTAGCCTTGGCCAGCTCCTTGCTGCCGGCAAGCATATATGGAACCATTCCAAGGCCCCTCGGGCAGAAAGCCTTGGTCTCCGGAATCATTGACCAGAGAATATTGGTCGCAACATCCTTCTCAAGGAAACGGTTCGTGTGGGTCATCGCCACGAGCTCAATAGGATGGGTATGCAGCGAGGCACGGTATGGCGAACCCTTCGCCAGAAGATAATTGTGCACGCTGAGATGTGAAGGCAGCTCCGATGTAGGATTCACGATGGAGTCCGCAACTATTTCATAATGAGCGCAATCATCAGTAATGCGGATAATCGAGCCATTGGCCATAGGGTCGCGGGCAAGGTCCCTCATCCTCTTCTGGGTACCTTTGCAGTAAAACCAGCAGCCCTTCAGATGCGGAAGTACGAAGCCGATTTCACGGGGTTCTGAAAGCGCCGGCATCGCACGCATATCATCATCCACGTGCTCTGTGACATTCACTGTAATGTTTCCGCCATTCCTCTCAGCCCAGCCTTTGGTCCAGAGATATCCGGCAGCCTCCGCGACCTGCCATACGGCATCGCTGAGGGCTTTTCTGTTCTCAAGAATTGACATATTGAACGTTGGTTATCAAATTCGGTTACATTTGTCCAAATCGCAGCCACAAAGGGCAGCGGACAAATTTAGTCATTATCCCGTGGAGAATGAAAAATTTCACGGAAAAATTTGCTCTTGCCGTAAACAATCATTATTTTTAGGTGTTGGGAAAATAACGACAGATATGAGCGGGAGAATCGAGAAAGACAGCCGTTTTCTGCTGGCTGAGAGATACATACAAGAGACAGGAATCTCAGTTTTCCTGACCGGAAAGGCCGGGACAGGGAAGACCACATTCCTGAAGCACATTGTGGCCGGCTGCAGCAAAAGACTCGCAGTGGTAGCCCCTACAGGAGTCGCCGCGGTCAATGCCGGGGGCGTCACCATCCACTCCTTCTTCCAGCTCCCCCTCTGCCCATATCTCCCTGATGTCAAAGAGCTTGTAACAGAATACCAGATGCCGGAGAAGAACCGTTCCCTTCGCAAGGACCGGGTGAAGATACTCCGCACACTGGAGCTGCTCATCATTGACGAAATCTCGATGGTCAGGGCAGACATACTGGATGCCATCGATGCTACATTGAAGCGGTACAGGAAGAACGACAGGCCCTTCGGCGGGGTACAGCTCCTGATGATAGGCGATGTCCAGCAGCTCCCGCCAGTCGTGACCGAGAGCGAGAAACCCTTTATGGACCAGGTCTATCCGTCCCCTTTCTTCTTCAATTCCAGGGCATTCCGAAAACTCGGGTACATTGTCATAGAACTCAACAAAATCCACCGGCAGAGAGATGCCGAGTTCACCTCAATGCTGAACGACATCCGGACCGGAAATCCATCAGACCAGACCCTGGAAAGACTGAACCGCAGGCTTGACCCAGGCTTCGACCCCCCGTCCGGAGAATACTGGATCCGTCTCACCACGCACAATCACCAGTCAGACGCCATAAACCGTGAAAAGATGGATGCCCTGAAAGGCAAGTCAATGATATTCAAGGCGGAAATCGATGGCAACTACCCGGAGAGCGCATATCCGGCCGAGACCGAGCTCCGCCTCAAGAAAGGCGCACAGGTGATGTTCACCCGTAATGACACCTCGGGCAGCTCGATGTATTTCAACGGCAAGATCGGCACAGTCACCGAGCTCGACCCGGAAATCATTGTCACGGACGAGAATGGCAATGAAATCATTGTCAATCAGGAGAAATGGGACAATGTCAGATACGAAATCAACCCTGAGACCCAGGAAATCCAGGCCGTGAATGACGGCTCATTCACCCAATATCCGCTCCGGGCAGCCTGGGCGATTACCATACACAAGAGCCAGGGCCTGACATTCGACCGGGTCATCATCGATGCCGGAAGGGCATTCAGCTTCGGCCAGGTCTATGTGGCCCTGTCCCGCTGCAGGAGTCTGGAAGGCATTGTACTGACCACGCCGATTACCCGCAGATGCACCTTCCGCAATACTGAAGTAGCCATTTTCGAGAATGGTTATACACCTGAGAATCAGGCTGTTGAAAACTTTGACAATTATCGGGAGTCCTATCTGGTGGACAAGATTTGCTCCACATTCAGCCTTGGCCGTATTGCCTCACTGTCATTGAAACTGGAGAAACTCTGGAAAGGCAGCCTCGGCTCTGTCTATCCGAAAATCTCAGCAAGATTCACGGCATTGGTCACCGGTCAGGACGAGGATTTCAGCGGAGTTGAGGCAATCGCATCTGTGGGGACCAGGTTTCAGAGCCAGATAAGAGAGATTTTCGCGGACCAAAGCCGCTGTACGGAGGATAGGGATGCTTTTGTAAATGAAAGAATATCAAAAGCATGCGCATATTTCACTGCTCAGCTGGGCTACTACGCCAAGGCCATTGCCCCGACCTGTCTGGTGGAAATCGAGAACAAGGAGACCCAGAAGGTTTTCAAGAATATTGCGGAGGAACTGCTCAAGGAATTGATTTTCAGGCTGAGTCTGTATCGGGCCACTATGGCCGATGGATTCTCGGTGAAGTTGTATTCCAGAGTAGCCACTGAATGCGAGTTGGAGAAGACCGGCACATTGAAGTCTTGCGTGAGGCGCATCATCTCAGCCTCCAGGGCCGCGGCGGACAAGGATGGCGGCAATGCCGGCACGGACAAGGCCAATGGCAAAAAAGAGGTACAGGAATCCGGAATGGACGCCGACACCTCCGACATTGATACAGAATACGATGAGGCCACTGAAAAACTGCTGAAAGTCCTGAAGGCATGGAGGAAAATGAAATACGAGGAACTTCACCTTCCGGCATTTATGATAATGCACCAGAAAGTCCTGGTCCAAATTGCAGAAGAGAAACCTGCTTCCAGGGAGGAGCTGATGCAAATCAACGGCTTCGGGAAGAAGCAATGGGACAAATACGGAGAGGAGATTCTGGAGATTATCGAGGAATACCACAACTAAAACTGATATACAATGGAAAAGATTAAAGGTCTGATCGACGCACCATTCACCCCGATGCTCCCCAACGGGGACATCAATCCGTCAGTAATCCCCGCCTATGCCGCCATGCTCGTGAAGAACGGGCTGAAAGGCGTATTCATCAACGGTTCTTCCGGAGAGGGATATATGCTTACTGCAGAGGAACGTATGGAACTGGCAAGGGCTTGGGTTGCAGCTGTCCCGTCAGGCTTCAAAGTCATTGTCCACGTGGGAAGCTGCTGCCTCAGGGAGAGCGTGAAACTTGCTCGGGACGCAGAGGAAATCGGAGCCTGGGGAATAGGTGCAATGGCCCCTCCTTTCCCGAAAATCGGGAGAATCGAGGAACTCGTGAAATATTGTGAGACAATAGCCGCAGCCGCCCCTTCCCTGCCATTCTACTATTATCACATTCCTGCATTCAACGGAGCCTATCTTCCTATGCTTGAGATGCTTAAAGCAGTGGACGGGCGCATTCCGAACTTCGCCGGCATCAAATACACTTTCGAAAGCCTGTATGAATACAACCAATGCAGGCTCTACAGGGACGGCAAATACGATATGCTTCACGGTCAGGACGAAACCATACTCCCGAGCCTTGCACAAGGAGGTGCCCGGGGAGGGATCGGTGGCACTACCAACTACAACGGACGCGAGCTCACCGGCATCATTGAAGCCTGGGAAAAAGGAGACATTGAAACAGCCAGGGAAAAACAGAACTTCTCCCAGGCCGTCATCAACGTCATCTGCAACTACCGCGGCAACATTGTCGGAGGAAAAAGAATCATGAAACTCATCGGCCTTGACCTTGGCCCGAACAGGGTGCCGTTCCGCAATATGACTGACGAGGAGGAAGCCTCAATGAAGAAGGAACTCGAGGCAATAGGCTTCTTCGAGAGATGTAACAAGTTCTGAACCAGGAAATCAAATCTCCATGAAGCTCAAATCATCCAAGGCCTATCCATGGATTGTGGTAGGCTTGCTGTGGGTGGTGGCCCTGCTTAACTATATGGACAGGCAGATGCTTTCCACCATGAGGGAGGCTATGCAGATTGACATAGCCGAACTGGAGTCCGCCGTCAATTTCGGACGTCTTATGGCCATATTCCTCTGGATTTACGGCTGCATCAGTCCATTCGCAGGCGCAATCGCCGACCGTATAAGCCGTAAATGGCTGATAATCGGCTCATTGGCCGTGTGGTCAGGAGTGACTCTCGCAATGGGATTCTGCACCACCTATAACCAGATTTACGTACTCCGCGCCCTGATGGGAATCAGCGAGGCATTGTACATACCTGCCGGACTCTCCCTCATTGCAGACTATTTCACAGGATCTTCCCGCAGCCTTGCTGTCGGCATCCATATGACCGGATTATATCTTGGCCAGGCAGTAGGAGGATTCGGGGCGACGATTGCCGCCGCATTCTCATGGCAGCAGACTTTCCTGTGCTTCGGAATCGTGGGAGTCGCCTATGCGGCATTGCTCGCGATAATGCTTGAGGACAGGAGAAATGAGAAAAGTGAATGCGGCCCGGATGCTGCAGAGCCTCAGGCCAAGGAACCTGTCTGGAAGAGCTTTGCACTCATTTTCAGCAATATAAGCTTCTGGACAATACTGTTTTTCTTCGCCGCTTCATCCCTTCCGGGCTGGTCCACAAAGAATTGGCTCCCGACTCTCTTTGCGGAAAGCCTCGGCATACCGATGTCACAGGCGGGACCGCTCTCAACAATCACCATCGCCGTGTCATCATTCTTCGGCGTGCTCATCGGAGGTTCCCTTTCTGACAATTGGGTCAGGAAAAACATACGCGGCCGGATTTATACAAGTGCCATCGGACTGGCAATGATGATACCTGCGTTGGTGTTCATCGGTCTGGGCAGCGGTCTGGTCTCCGCCATCGGAGCGGGAGTTTGCTTCGGAGTCGGATACGGAATGTTCGACACGAACAATATGCCTATTCTCTGTCAATTCGTGTCATCCAGGCATCGCGCCACCGCCTACGGTATTATGAATATGACGGGAGTATTCTTCGGCGCCCTGATCACTCAGGTTCTAGGCCGCTGGGCTGACAAGGGCAATCTCGGTCTCGGTTTCACGTTGATGGCTGCCGCATTGGGAATCGCCCTCCTGCTCCAGCTGACAGTCCTCCGCCCGACTACGGACAATTTGGAATAACGGCAAAGCCGGCAGGCTGAGTCCTATTGCTGACTCCCGCCTGCCGGCTTATTCTGTTCCTATCGGCTGCCCCCGCCGAAACCGCCGCCGCTGAAGCCTCCTCCGCCGCCGAAGGAAGAAGAGCCGCCAAAGCCACTGGAAGCGGACTGTGCAGCAGCCCTGGCCTCGGCCGCCCTTACGGCAGACTGGATGGAACGGGAAATGAACCGCGACAGATAAATGGTCTCAGGCACGGAAATATCATTGCCGCCCACCGTCTCGCGGTAAATGTCGGCATTGATTTCCTTGAGCTGCGCAGCCACCTTGTCGGCAATGCCAAAAAGCGTTGCAAACGTCAGATAATCCTGCCAGAGGACCACCTCAGGGGTCTCCCGTTCGGAAACCAGGGTAAATTCGGAAAGATATTTCTTCAGCCCAAGGAGATTGCGGGCCTCGGCAATGCCGGCTTCCGTGGACTTGTCCCCGTGCATAAGATCCTTCTCAGCCAGCCATCTCCGGCCCTCGGCCACAACTGAGTCTCCCCAGGCGGTCAAAGTGCCGGTATGCTTGCGGGCCCATCTTCTGAACTCATTCTCCTGCAGTATCCCGTCATCGCCGGCAGCGGTGCTGAGCATATCCCTCAGCTCCACATAATGACCTCCGAGTTCGCGGGCCTTCCCGGCATCCCCGAGGACGAGCTCGACCTTGCCCCGGGCATTCCTCACAGAGGTCAAAGCCCCCTTCTGAATCATCCGCAGCACCATTGCCGAGGTGATGTTGCCCTTGTCCCCGACCTCCTTGGTCAGAGTAGCCACAACATTGGCAGCCAGGAGATTACCCCCATAAGGAGGGTCACGGAACCAGGTTATCCCATCCTTGCGCTGCGGGCCGAGGATATTCCTCATTTTCCTGCGTTCCACTCCGACAGCCAGACCGATCAAAGTCAATGCGGATACAATCACGCCGACAACGGCACCCAATATCTCCTCCAAAGGATCCTCTTCCGATACATAATAGGAAGAGCCCTCGAAAGCCATCTCCCTGACCTCCTCGAAAGTCCTTCCGCTTTCGCAGACAGGATGGATATGCTCCTTGTCGAACTTCACCAGCGCTATCATCGAACTCCGTTCGCCGAAATAGCCGTCCGACTCGAAGAGCAGGCTTCCGTCATCGCAGAACTGGGCCACACCCTGATATCCGAAGCCCCAGACGCGGGCGAATGTCGAGTCTATCTGCTTGTCAGCCAGCCTTATGTGCAATGTCACATTCTCCGGTGCAGGGCTGATGCCTGGAGACACGAACTGTATGTGGAGATAGTCCGCATCCGGGGCCGACTTGCAGGCATTGGTCATGGTATAGCTGGCCGTGAAAATATGGTCGCCATACTCCCCTATCCCCCAGCAGAGTTCCACCCCGCTGTCAGTACGGTTGATTCCGCATTTGCCCGCCTTCCTCTGACGGGATGCGTCCACGTCCCACTTGCCGATATTGCGGAGAGGGCCCTGGACATTGTCATTGACCTTGAAATCCTCAATGGAGATCTCCCCGAGATTGTTCCGCACCAGATACCACTCCGTACCGGAAGTGACGGTCACGTCCCATCTCTCCACGATGTCGATGGCCCCGTCATCCCGGACAGTAGCCTCTATGTCGATGTCCCTGACCCTAGCCTCATCGGCATAGGACGGCAGGACTGCCAGAAGAAACAGCCCCGACATTGCACACAAAAACCGGCGCATAATCTAGATCTTCATGGAAGGCATCGCAGTCTTCTCCTGAGGCACCTCGAGATACTCGCGTGTCTCAAAATGAAGCAAACCTGCCACGATGTTGGAAGGCACCTGACGAATAATCCTGTTGTAGAGGGTCACGCTGTCATTGTAAACCATTCTGGACATACGGACCTGATTCTCGTAGGTATTGACGCTTTCCATCGCTGTCTTATAGTTCTCATTGGCCTTCAGGGCAGGATACTGTTCAGCCACTGCATTGATTTGCGCAATCGTGGACTGAATCGCCTTCTCCTGCCCCTCGACATCGGCAGTCGTGCTGCCCCCATTGACGGTCTTCCTCATTGCAATTATATCCTTGAGGGTCTTGTATTCGTGTTCATTGTAAGATTTCACGAGCTCCGCAATCGCAGTGAGGGCATCCCAACGGCTGGACTGCTGTACGCCAATCTGACTGAGGGAATTCTTGCACATCTCGTCACGGTTGACCAGGTTGCGCTGTACGGAAATGAACCAAAGTACCAGAAGCACCAGTACCCCGATGATGATTAATGTTACCATAGTATTGAAAATTAAAAAGTTGCTTATTATTTTTCGGAATCGAAAATCATTTCCATCCTCTGCCACTTGTCAGTAGAGACCGCATTCGGGTCACATCCCTGAAAATGGCTGACATAAGCCTCCCACTCCGCCTGCCTCGGCAGAGTCGCCAGTCTGGCCATATCCCTGTCCCAATCAAAGTCGTCACGGGTATCCACAATCATGAAAAGCACATTGCCACGGGCATAAATCTGCATTGAGAGAATGCCCACTTCGTGCTGACCTTCAATTATTTCCGGCCATACGTGAGAATGCGCCTCCATATACTGGCGAATCATTTCAGGATCTTCGGAAATATTCAGAATCTGACAATACCGTTTCATCTCATTCATTTCTTTATACCATCCGGCGAATCGGCGAAGCCCCTCCCGAAAGGGTATGTCGGCTTGAAGCCGAAGTCCTCCGGCAGATTTACAAAAATAGCAAAAAAGACAGGAAAACTAACGTCTTATGCAAACAGGAGTAGCACCGGCAGATTCATTCTCATTGCAGAATTCAGCGGAATCCTCGACTACGAGAACAAGATATCCGCCGCCACCTGCTCCGGCAAGTTTCCAGGCGAGGACACCGGGCATTGATGACCAATGCTCAATGTCGGACCTCAGGCTCGCCTCCGGACAAGGTTGGCTGTCCACGAAAGGATCCACCATACCCGGGAACATTGCCACCTGAGCCTCGAACGAGTCCCTGTAGGAAGAGGCAAATCCGGCGAGGTCACGGCTCATGATTGAGGCCCAGCAGCGCTCTGCCGCATCGGCAAGCGCCTCCACCTTCTTTGTCGTAATATCTTTACCCTCAACCACGCTGCAGCCCTTACGACGGGGCCGGAGAGGAATAAGGGCGAGATGAGTCTCAAGGAAGCGGAGAGTCATCTCATCTGTCGTGTTCTCTATCTTCTTGGGCCAGAAGCCATTGTCATAATAATGACGGGCCAGACCCGGCACACAGATTCCTATTGCATCCTGTGCTCCCGAGATATGTCCTGCCTCCCGTTCGGGATTATTCTCAAAGCAGAATACAAGGCGGGCAAGCATTTCCGGATCCATCTTCGGCAGCTTCACCGGCCAGATTTTCTTTATGGCATTTCGGGTACTGGTGGACAGGCCGCAACGATCCCGGACCTCGAAAGTCGGCTCCACCGATATGGTAATGGCCCATCCCGGATGATATACGCTGACATAAGGCTGATCGATCCAGGTTCCGGCAATATCAATTCTGGTAGGGATTCCCTCCTCCCTGCTCTCACTTGCCGCACCTAGAGCAGCCTTGAGCGAAGACGAGCTCCTTGCCTGAAGCCCCTCGTGGGGAGTACGCTGCAGCTCAATGTATTGGATCCCTCTCTCCCTGCAGATCCTGCGCTTTTCATCACTGCCGCCTTCTGCATTGACCACAAAAATGTCAGGACGGACAATATCCAGTGTAGGAAGAAAGTCAATCACACCTCTGCCGGCATTGATATATGCATCTTTGACATAGCGGACACTCTTGACCATGAACAGACGCTCTTCCTGAGGAAACATCGGCTTGCGATGCTTGTACTCGAGATATGTCTCATCGGAACCGATTCCCACATAGAGATCCCCGTAGCCGGAGGCTTGCATGAAGAACTCCACGTGACCGCTATGGAGAAGGTCATAGCATCCGCTGACGAATACTTTTTTGTTCGGCATGACGCTAATCTCTCCTGAAAATGTCCCTTGTATATACCTTGTCCCTGACATCGTCAAGACAGGAATCATATCTGTTGGCAATGATGGCCTGACTGCGCGCCTTGAATTCTTCGAGATCATTGACTACGAGACTTCCGAAGAAAGTACTTCCGTCATTGAGGCTCGGTTCATAGATGATGACATCCGCTCCCTTGGCCTTGATGCGTTTCATCACTCCCTGGATGCTGCTCTGACGGAAATTGTCAGAATTGGACTTCATTGTGAGACGATATACGCCTACAGTCACCTTCTTCTCCTTCGCTGCGTCCCAGGAGGCATTGGCGCCATAGTATCCGGCCTTTTCGAGCACTCTTTCAGCAATAAAATCCTTTCTCGTCCTGTTGCTCTCCACAATTGCCTGGATCAGATTCTCCGGCACATCCGCATAGTTTGCAAGGAGTTGCTTGGTATCCTTCGGGAGACAGTATCCGCCGTAGCCGAACGAAGGGTTGTTATAATGGTCACCAATCCTCGGGTCAAGGCTGACTCCCTTTATAATGTCCTGAGTCTTAAGCCCTTTCATCTCGGCATAAGTGTCGAGTTCATTGAAATAGCTGACCCTCAGGGCAAGGTAGGTATTGGCAAAAAGCTTTACCGCCTCGGCCTCGGTAAGACCCATATAGAGGGTATCAATGTCCTCCTTGATTGCCCCTTCCTGAAGCAATGCGGCAAATGTCCCGGCAGCCTCCTCCAGCTCGCCCCTGTGTGCGGAAACCTCATCTGAAGGTATGCCGACAATGATGCGGGACGGGAAAAGATTGTCGTAGAGGGCTTTGCTCTCACGGAGGAATTCAGGAGCGAAAAGGAGTCTGAGTTCCTTTCCGTATCGGCGATAGAGGCTCTCGCAATATCCTACCGGAATGGTGCTCTTTATGACAATGACAGCCTGGGGATTAACTTCCCTGACCAGGTCAATTACTTCCTCCACATGGGATGTGTCAAAAAAATTGCGTACTGAGTCATAATTTGTCGGGGCGGCAACGACAACGAAGTCCGCTTCCCTGTAGGCCGCGGCTCCGTCCAATGTTGCAGTAAGTTCCAGTTCTTTCTCCGCAAGGTATTTTTCAATGTAGTCGTCCTGAATCGGAGAGATGCGGTTATTGATCTTCTCCACTTTTTCAGGAATGACGTCCACCGCAAGGACACGATGATGCTGTGAAAGCAATGTAGCGATGCTCAGGCCAACGTAACCCGTTCCTGCCACCGCGATGGTGATTTCATTGAGCTCTTTCATTTCTATTCAACTTCAAAATCAACTATCTAAGCCTCAATCAATTCAAATCCCCTCAATGATGCAATTCCATCCGCATATTTCTCGGACAGAGTCGATGAGAGTATGTGTTTCAATGAGTTATATGAATGCAGGTCAAGGCCTGCAAGATCATACCATCCTCTTTTCAGGAATTTTTCAGCCTTGTCCCTGGCCGAGGAACCGTACAATCCGGTCAATGACGGGATGTTCAGCTGGAAAAGAACCCCATCCTCCTTGAGGCGCTCATACTCAATGTCTGTCATATATCCGTACCTCTCCGGATGGGCAAGGACAGGGAAAAGTCCCCTGCTCCTGACACTGTCAAGGATGCCCTCCAGGTCAACAGGCGGGCTGAAGAAGGAAGTCTCCACCAGAAGTCCGTTGCCGAGCGGAAGGAGCATTCCCTGCTCAAGTCTTTCCTCGAGAACGATGTCCACCATATTCTCCGAGGCCAGACGCAATTCAACATTGCCTTTCCAAACGGAACGGAGTCCATTGAAATCAGCCTCAAGTTCAGCAGGCGTATTCGGAAAATCCTCCTTGATATGCGGAGTACACCACACCGTTCTGACACCGAGGATTTCATACATCTCGAGAATGCGGATGGAATCCTCGATTTCCCTTACTCCATCATCCACCCCCGGCAAAATGTGCGAATGCCAGTCAGTGAATCCATTCAGAATACCGGATTCCGAAAGCTTTACCTTATTCCAGAACAACATCGTAACGATAATTTCCACTCTCTGTCATACCAGTCCCGAGAGCACATTCCTTCATGCAATGATTATCTGGACTCCGACATCTTCTATTTTCTCTTTCAATGACTTTGGGATACCGGCATCAGTAATGATGATGTCAAAATCCTCGAGCGCACCGATTTTCCCGAATCCACGGCGACCGAACTTGGAGGAGTCCGCAAGGATGACGGTCTGGGAGGACACTGCCATCATTGCATTGGTAAGCCTTGCCTCCTCGATGGTGGCACAGGTGATACCTGTGGAAATGTCAATCCCGTCACAGCCGATGAAGACCTTGGAACAGCTGACATTCCTGAGACCCGCCTCAGCATAGATTCCCCGCACTGAGAGGGAGTTCTTGTACATCTCGCCACCGAGGAGAAGCACCTTCGCGTCAGCCTTCTCATTCATAAGTACGGCAATGTTGATGGACGGGGTCACAACATTGATGCTGTTGACAGGCTGAAGCTGCTCAGCGAATGCTGTAACCGTGGAACCTGATGCGAGAATGATGGCATCGTCCGGCTTTATGAGTTTCTGCGCAGCACGTGCAATAGCCTGTTTCTCAGCGGAATGCTGGCCAGACTTTTCGTGTATGCTGACATCCATCACGTGCGGCTTGACCGGAGAGGCGCTTCCGTGTGAGCGGATTAAAACATTCTGGCTCTCAAGTATTCTGAGATCCTTCCTGATGGTGGCTCCGGTGACTCCGAGATGGTCAGCAATTTCCTGGACGCGGATGTATCCGTTTCTTGAAAGCTGTTCCTTGATATAAAGATGACGTTCTGCTATGCTTATCATTGGCTGTAAATAGTTTAACTGTATGCTTGCAAATATATTGCAATTTTTTCGGATTATAACGTTTTCTGCCAAAAATATTCCATATTTTTCAAAGCTTCCGGTTTCGTTTTAGTCCCGACTTGCATGGACACATATCAATCTTATACGATGGAATTGAAGAATGTGAAAAAATGAAAATTAATTTGCTATGAAATGAAATATTTTATATAACTTTACACCGTTCGCTATGACTACCTGATTTCAAAGCGAAATTAAACTGATTTTTGAAATGAACGAAATTGAGACTGCTCTGCAGAGAGCAAGAGATACCAAGGCTCTTGAATTTGGCGAAGGTGCGATGGAACGGCTTCCGAAAATGCTGGAAGCACTGTTCCCGGGGAAGAAGGTTGTGATTGTCGCGGATGACAACACATACAATGCTGCAGGAAGGAAGGTCTGCGGGATTCTTGATGCCGCAGGGACGCAGATGGAGGATAGTTTCATTTTCAAGGATCCTGATCTCTATGCGGAATGGTCTTATCTTCAGTTGCTTGAGGCATATCTGAAAGAGAGGGACGCAGTTCCTGTGGCTGTCGGTTCCGGAGTCATCAACGACCTGACAAAACTTGCATCACATCATCTTGGAAGACGATATGTCATTGTAGGAACAGCCGCATCAATGGATGGTTACACGGCCTACGGTGCTTCTATCACATACGAGGGGAACAAGCAGACATTCGACTGCCCGGCACCTCTCGGCGTGGTTTTCGACCCTGCAGTTGCGGCGAAAGCCCCTGCGGGGATGTCGGCTTCCGGTTATGCTGACCTTCTGGCCAAGGTGCCGGCAGGTGCTGACTGGATAATCTCCGACGCGGTAGGAAGCGAGGCCATTGACGATTTCGCTTTCAACCTGGTACAGAAAAATCTGCGCAAAGCTCTCTCCGACCCTGCAGCTGTGGCCGATGGAGATGTAGAGGCAACCGGAATGCTGGCTGACGGCCTGATTATGAGCGGATTTGCAATGCAGGCCATTTCATCGAGCCGCCCGGCTTCAGGCACCGACCACCAGTTCAGCCATTTCTGGGATATGGAAGGTCTCTGCTACAATGGCCGTCACGTCTCACACGGCTTCAAGGTCGGCATCGGGACAATGGTTTCCACCGCCTGTCTGGAATTCCTGATTTCCAAGGACCTGACCAAGCTTGACATTGATGCCTGCGTTGCAGCCTGGCCTACCTGGGAGGCTCAGGAGGCATATATCAGGAAAATTTTCGAGGGCAAGCCGGGGCATTTGGCAAGGGGTCTTGCGGAGAGCAGGGCCAAGTATTGCGGACCTGAGGAAATCCGCTGTCAGCTGAATGCAATTGTAGCAGTCTGGCCTGAACTCCGTGAGAGAATCAGGGAGCAGATCATTCCTTTCGATGATGTCAAGGAAATGCTCAGGCTCGTAGGCGCACCATCCAGACCGGAGGAAATCGGGGTTAGCAAGGCACGTCTCCGTGACACCTTCAAGTGTATTCCTTTCATGCGCAACAGGTACACCGGCATTGACCTTATTTACCGTGCAGGCCTCCTTGACGAGGTCACGGAGCATATTTTCGGACGCGGCGGAAGGTTCGAGGTGGAGTAATAAAGCACAAAAAAATAACTGACAAGAATTTACGAGAATGGAAGCTCAGACATTGAAAAAGTACAATTACTGGCAGTGGAGGACATTGCTCATCCTGATGATAGGCTATGCACTATTCTATTTCGTCAGAAAGAATTTCAGCATTGCCATGCCTGCCCTGGAGGCGGAACTGGGAATCACGAAGACCAAGCTCGGACTCTTCCTGACCTTGAACGGAGTCATTTACGGAATCTCCAGACTGGTGAACGGTTTCCTGTCCGACAGAATAGCCAACAAGAAGGGGCTGATGGCATTGGGTCTCCTGCTCTCCGCCATCGTCAACATTCTCATAGGTTTCATTCCTGATGTCAATGCCTTTTTCACTGTCCTCGACACCGAAGGAAAGGCTACGATGGGTTTCATTTACCTAATGGGAAGTCTCTGGCTGATAAACGGTTGGCTTCAGGGAATGGGTTACCCTCCGTGTTCATCACTGATGGCATACTGGATCAGGCCTTCGGAACTGGCCACGAAACAGTCACTGTGGAACGCTTCCCACTCCATCGGCGCCGGACTCCTCTCCCTCCTGATAGGAGCGATTCTCGGACATTATTCCAATGCCGCCTGGCAATGGTGCTTCTGGGTGCCTGCCATATTGGCCATTTTCGGAGCTGCGATGATTTTCTTCGGACTGCGCAATGAGCCTCACACTGTGGGTCTTCCGTCTGTGGAGGAGATTGACAGGGAGCTTTCCGGCAATGCCGACAAGGCTGAGTCTGCCGAAGTTGAAAGTCCGGAACTCACGAGGCGTATCTACAAACGCAGTATCAAGGAGATGGTGCTGAAGAACCCGATAATCTGGATTATCTCTATCGCGGATTTCTTCGTATATATCATACGGTTCACGATTCTGGACTGGGGCTCGACTATTCTGACCCAGGTCAAGGGGATGGATATCACATTGGCTGCCAGCGTGGTAGGTGCAATGGAGATTATCGGAGGCATTCTCGGAATGCTACTTGCAGGCTGGGTGACTGACAAGTTCTTCAAGGGACGTGCAGTCCGCACCAGTGCGATCTGCACCCTTCTGGCATCTCTCTGTATGCTGGCCTTCTGGCAGATTCAGGGCAGCGTGGTAATCTCGTCCCTGCTGATTATCCTGTCGGCATTCTTCATCTACGGCCCTCAGGCCCTGCTTGGAATCGCCTGCTCAAACCAGGCCACCAAGCGAGCCGCCGCCACAGCCAACGGAATCTGCGGTCTGTTCTGCTACCTCTCCCCTATTGTCTCCGGCATTGTCTTCGGAGCAATAGCCGACAGTCAGTACGGCTGGGATCTCGTCTTCCTGCTCTCCGTAATCTTCGGTCTGATCGGTGCCGCCATCCTGGCTATTCTCTGGAAGAAGCCTGCCACGGGCTATGAGAAGCTGGCCCGTATCATTGCTGAGGAGAAGGCCAGACAATAAGACTTTTCATTTGCGTCCTTTTGAGGAGGACAGCATAATACCAATTTCAGGCCGGTCGGATAGAACTATCCGTCCGGCCTCTGCTTTTGTCCCGCCGTACAAGCCATTGCTGAATCGGACGATACTCAGATCGTCAGATTGACTGAACCAAGCCGGAAGAAGTCCGAGTTTATTTATCATATATCAAGGTATATTTGTAACTTTACGACGCGAAAAAGGATAGCGTGGAATCCGGTGCAGTTTAGAGACTCCGGCAGAACACAATCTGTACGAATATATTACTGAACAATCATTATGAAGCAAATAGAAGTAGTGGCGGCTGTTATCAGGCGCGGAAATGAGATCTTCGCAACCCAGCGCGGTTATGGGGAATTCAAGGACTGGTGGGAATTTCCAGGGGGTAAGATGGAGGCCGGAGAGTCTCCTGAAGAGGCATTGAAACGCGAAATCCGCGAGGAACTGGACGCGACAATCGAGGTCGGCGAGCTCATCCAAACCGTCGAATGGGACTACCCTTCTTTCCATCTCACAATGCATTGTTTCTGGTGCGAGCTTGTCTGTGAGGCACTGCACCTTAACGAACACGAAGCCGCAGCATGGCTTTCTGCCGATAACCTTGGCTCTGTCAAGTGGCTGCCGGCCGACCGGGACATACTTGTCGAAATCGGAAAAGTTCTCAGGAGCGGATTGAGCATACGGAAATCGGCACCGGAAGACATTCCGGAAATGCTGGAAATCTTCGCCGCCGCCCGCAGATTCATGGCAGGGACCGGGAACCCGGACCAATGGTCTGAAGATTATCCGGGAAAAGAACTGCTGAAAAGCGACATTGCAAGCGGAGACAGCCATGTCATACTGAGCGAAGGAAGAATCGTTGCGACCTTTGTGCTCAGGCCGGGCAATGACCCCACCTACAACATAATCCATGACGGCAATTGGCCCAATGACCTGCCATACGCCACCATCCACAGAATCGCAAGCCGGAGAGAAAGGAAGGGAATGCTGCATGCCGCAATGCAATATGCATTGGAAAGATACTCCGCCATTCGCATCGACACCCACAGGGACAATACAGTAATGCGTAATGCCATTGCCAAGGAGGGCTTCACATACTGCGGCATCATTCATTGCTGGAACGGGACCGAGCGCCTTGCATACCAGTTTACCAAGCCTTGACGCCGTCTTTGGCCAAATAGATAACTCCCACTGCTCACTTATAGTTTTTCAGAGAAATTGGCTTATATTTGTAAAACATTAATTACACTAAAACATATATGCAAAAAATAATAGAATGCGTGCCGAATTTCAGTGAAGGCCGCAATCCTGAAATCATCAACGCCATTGCAGATTCCATCCGCAAATGCGGCAGTGAAGGCCAGGTCAAGATTCTCAACATCGACCCCGGCGAAGCTACCAACAGGACAGTCATAACTTTTGCAGGAAGCCCCGAAGCCGTGGTCGAGGCTGCATTCAGGGCTGTCGGAAAGGCGGCGGAACTGATTGACATGAGACAGCATCACGGGGCTCATCCGAGGTCAGGGGCAACGGACGTGCTGCCATTGGTGCCGATTTCAGGTGTCACACTGGAAGAATGCGCGGAGATGTCCCGCAAGCTCGCCGAAAGGATTTACAGGGAGCTCGGAATCCCTTGCTACTGCTATGAAGCTGCTGCGTACAAGCCTGAAAGAAAGAACCTTGCGGTATGCAGGGCTGGCGAATATGAAGCATTGCCGGAAAAGATAAAAGACCCGGAAAGGCGTCCGGATTTCGGCCCGGACACATACAATGAGACAGTGGCCCGCAGCGGAGCAAGCAACGTCGGCGCAAGGGACTTCCTCATTGCCGTGAACTTCAATCTCAACACCACCTCGACCCGCAGGGCCAATGCCGTAGCCTTCGACGTCCGCGAGAAAGGCCGGCCGAAAAGAGAGGGCAATCCGCTGACGGGCAAGATAGTGAAGGACGCTGACGGAAATCCGGTGATGATACCTGGAACATTGAAAGGATGCAAGGCAATCGGCTGGTACATAGACGAATACGGCATTGCACAGGTATCGATGAACATTACCGACATCAATGTCACTCCGCTCCACAAGGCCTTCGAGGAAGTCTGCAGGGCTGCCCAGGCCAGGGGCCTAAGGGTCACCGGAACCGAAATAGTCGGCCTCGTGCCGAAGCGCAGCCTCATTGAAGCAGGAAAATACTTTCTTGAGAAGCAGCAGCGCTCCCTCGGCATCTCCGAGGATGAGATAATGAAGATTGCCATCAAGTCAATGGGCCTGGACGACCTGAAGCCATTCGACCCGAAGGAGAAGGTAATCGAGTATCTGCTTGAGGATGAGGAAGAAAAGGCCCTGAAAGAAAGACTTACCAGAATGACCTGCAGGGAGTTCGCAAGCGAGACCGCCTCAGAGTCTGCGGCCCCTGGCGGCGGCTCCATCTCAGCCTATATGGGAGCCCTTGCGGCAGCATTGGGGACAATGGTGGCCAACCTCTCCTCACACAAGCGCGGCTGGGACGACAGGTGGAAGGAATTCTCAGACTGGGCGGTTCAGGGACAGGAAATAATGGAAAGGCTCCTCGCCCTAGTGGATGAAGACACTGCGGCATTCAACCGCATTATGGCCGCTCTCGGGATGCCGAAGGGCAATGACGAAGAGAAGGCGGCACGCTCCAAGGCCCTTGAGGAAGCCACACTCTACGCAACACAGGTACCTCTCAAGACAATGAAGGAGGCTCTCAAGGCCTTCCCGATTCTCAGGGCGATGGCAACGGAAGGAAATCCGAACTCCGTCTCTGACGCCGGAGTAGGTGCACTCGCTGCAAGAAGCGCAGTCCTCGGCGCCCATCTCAACGTAAAGATCAATGCTGCATCCCTGAAGGACAGGACAGCCGCCGAAGCCATCTGCTCCGAGGCTGAACAGATTGCCGCACAGGCTATCAGGGAAGAAGGCGAAATACTGGATACAGTCAACTCCAAAATCTGAGCATCATGACAAACGAGGAATTCAGAAGGGACATTCTCGCAGGCATACCCGATAATCTCCCAGAACCGAAGGAATATGACCCTTCAGTCAACCATGCGCCAAGGCGCAAGGACATTCTCACCGAGGCTGAAAAAGAGTTGGCATTGAAGAACGCACTCAGGTATTTTCCTGAGCATCAGCACAGTACACTCGCCCCGGAATTCGCAAGGGAACTCCGCGAATACGGCCGCATCTATATGTACCGCCTGCGTCCGGACTATCCGATGTACGCCAGGCCAATCGAAGAATACCCGGCAAAATGCAAACAGGCCGCCGCAATAATGGCAATGATCCAGAACAATCTGGACCCGAGAGTGGCCCAGCATCCGCACGAGCTCATCACCTACGGAGGCAACGGAGCCGTCTTCCAGAACTGGGCCCAGTACCGTCTGACGATGAAATATCTCGCCACAATGACGGAGCAGCAGACCCTCGTTATGTACTCCGGCCATCCACTCGGACTCTTCCCGAGCCACAAGGATGCCCCGAGAGTCATCGTGACCAACGGAATGGTGATCCCAAACTACTCCTCACAGGACAACTGGGAGCGTTTCAACGCCCTCGGAGTATCCCAGTACGGCCAGATGACAGCCGGCTCCTATATGTACATAGGACCTCAGGGCATTGTCCACGGAACCACGATAACGGTTATGAACGCCGCACGCAAGCAGCTGAAGGCCAGAGGTATAGAGCTCTCCCGCGAGAATATGGGAGGCATGCTCTTCGTCTCCGCCGGCCTCGGCGGAATGTCAGGAGCACAGCCTAAGGCCGGAGTCATTTCCGGAGTAGTGAGCGTGATCGCCGAAATCAATCCCCTCGCAGCCCGCAAGCGTTATGACCAGGGCTGGGTGGACGAACTTCACGATGACCTTGACGAGCTCATCCCGAGGATCCGCAAGGCCTGCCGGGACAAGGAGGCCGTCTCCCTCGCCTATCAGGGCAATGTGGTTGACCTCTGGGAAAGACTGGCTGCGGAAGACATCAGAGTGGACCTCGGTTCAGACCAGACCTCCCTTCACAACCCTTGGGCTGGAGGTTACTACCCAGTCGGATACAGCTATGAGGAATCCAGGGAAATGATGGCCGCCGAGCCGGAAAGATTCAAGGAATGCGTAAGGGCATCGCTCCGCAGGCACGCAGCGGCTATAGGCAGGCTCGCAGACCGGGGAATGTATTTCTTCGACTATGGCAATGCCTTCCTCCTCGAAGCCTCACGTGCCGGAGCTGATGTACTGGCAGAGGACGGAAAATTCCGCTATCCATCTTATGTTCAGGATATTATGGGACCGATGTTCTTCGACAGCGGCTTCGGACCGTTCCGTTGGGTATGCATGTCCCAGGACCCTTCAGACCTGGCCCTCACAGATGAAATCGCGGCAAATGTGCTGAAGGAAATCCGTGCCGAGGCGCCGGAGGAGATCAGGGGCCAGATGGATGACAACATACATTGGATTGAAGAAGCCTCAAGGAACAACCTTGTGGTCGGCTCCCAGGCCCGCATTCTCTATGCAGACTGCGAAGGCAGAACAAAAATCGCCCTCGAATTCAACAAGGCAATACGCGAAGGCAGGCTCAAGGCCCCTGTCGTACTTGGCCGTGACCACCACGACGTATCAGGAACGGACTCCCCTTACCGCGAGACCTCCAATATTTACGACGGTTCCGCCTTCACAGCCGACATGGCCGTGCAGAACGTCATTGGAGACAGTTTCAGGGGTGCGACCTGGGTATCGCTGCACAACGGCGGTGGAGTAGGCTGGGGAGAAGTCATCAATGGAGGCTTCGGAATGGTAATTGACGGAAGCGCTGACGCAGACAGGCACATCAGCGAAATGCTGCTCTGGGATGTCAACAACGGCATTGCCAGACGAAGCTGGGCCCGCAATGAGGCCGCAGTGAGGGCAATCCGCAGGGAAATGGAGCGCACTCCCCTCCTGCAGGTCACTCTGCCTAACGAGGCTGACAACTCTCTGATAAAGAAGGCATTGGAACATAAAGACTGATGTAATGGAACATATAATATCAAGCAAGAAACTCAGTATCATTGATATACAGAATATTATAGACGGCGGGTGCACACTCCGCATCGGGGATGAGGCCCGCAGGGCAATAGTACGCTGCAGGGAATACCTGGACTCCAAGATGGAGGACCTCGACCATCCCGTATATGGAGTCACGACCGGCTTCGGCTCGCTCTGCAACATTACCATTGCCCCGGACGAACTTTCCCGTCTACAGCACAATCTGGTAATGTCCCACGCCTGCGGGACAGGCGACACAGTACGCCCGGAAATCGTCCGCATAATGCTGCTGCTCAAAATCCAGTCCCTCTCCTACGGGCATTCCGGAGCGCAGATCGAGACAGTTCAGCGCCTCGCGGACATGTTCAACAGCGATGTACTCCCGGTGGTTTATCAGCAGGGCTCTCTCGGAGCCTCGGGAGACCTCGCACCGCTGGCACACCTCAGTCTTCCTCTGATCGGAATGGGCGAAGTCATTTACAGGGGCGAACGCCGCAATGTTGCGGAACTCTGGCCGGAACTTGGCTGGAAGCCATTGACACTCAAGTCAAAAGAAGGCCTTGCCCTGCTCAACGGAACCCAGTTCATGGCGGCTCACGCAGTCTGGTCCCTGATTCAGGCTGGGAGACTGTCCGAATGGGCTGACAGAATCGGGGCAATGTCACTTGAGGCGTTTGACGGAAGAATAGAACCGTTCCTGCCCCAGACCCACAGGGTCAGGCCGCATAAAGGGCAGCAAAGCACAGCCGCACGCTTCAGGGAATTGCTGGAAGGCAGCGAACTGATTACTGGTGAGAAGACGCACGTCCAGGACCCGTACTCCTTCAGATGCATACCTCAGGTTCACGGTGCGGCAAAGGACACGATCGAGTACGTGCGCAGTGTCATTGAAACCGAAATCAACAGCGTCACGGACAATCCTACAGTCTTCCCGGAGGAGGATCTCATCATCTCCGCCGGCAACTTCCACGGTGAGCCGATCGCATTGCCGATGGATATGCTCACATTGGCATTGTCAGAGTTGGCAAGTATCTCTGAGAGAAGGGTTTACAGGCTGATAAGCGGACAGCGCGGCCTGCCTTCATTCCTTGTGGCCAAGCCGGGAATCAACAGCGGATTCATGATTCCGCAGTACACGGCCGCATCCATCGTGAGCCAGAGCAAGGGGCTCTGCTACCCTGCCAGTGCGGACTCGATCCCTTCATCCCAGGGTCAGGAAGACCACGTCAGCATGGGTGCCAATGCAGCCACCAAGCTTGTCAAAGTGGTGGAAAATACCGAGAGGGTGCTCGCAATAGAGCTCCTCAATGCGGCCCAGGCCCTGGAATTCCGCAGGCCGAAACATTCTTCCCCTGCCATCGAGAGCATCTTCGAGGCCTACCGGAAGGAGGTCCCGTTCGTGGAGGAAGACAGGTTCCTATCCCCTCTCATTGCAAAGTCAGTTGAATTCCTGAGAAAATGAGAACTGTCATCCACAATATAGGCAGGCTGTGCGGCATTCTTCCCGCTTCCGTCCGCAGGCTGGAGGGGGAAAGGATGTCGCAGGTGGAAAGTCTGGACGATGCCTGGATTGAACTCAATGACGGCATAATCACCGCTTTCGGAAGACGGGAGGACAGCCAGCCCGGGATCAATGCCGACGATGTCATTGATGCCGAAGGAGGCTACGTGATGCCCACGTTCTGCGACTCCCACACCCACATTGTCTATGCGGGAAGCCGGGACGGAGAATTCCGGGACAAGATTGCAGGTCTGAGTTACGAGGAGATTGCAGCAAGGGGCGGTGGAATATTGAATTCCGCTGACCTTCTGCACAACACGTCCGAGGACGAACTCTTCCGCCAGTCCCTCGCCCGTGTCCATGAAATAATGGCCAAGGGAACCGGAGCTGTGGAAATCAAGAGCGGATACGGACTTCGGACAGAGGACGAGCTGAAGATGCTCCGGGTCATCAGAAGAATCAAGGAAACTGTTCCGATTACCGTGAAAGCTACCTTCCTCGGGGCTCACGCCGTGGGCCGGGAATATGCCGGCAACCGCGGGGCTTATGTGGACCTGGTCTGCTCCGAAATGCTGCCACGGGTGGCTGAGGAGGGGCTCGCAGACTATGTCGACGTGTTCTGCGACAAGGGATTCTTCACTCCGGAGGACACTTCGCGCATACTTGAGGCAGCAGCCACCTTCGGCCTGAGGGGGAAGATTCACGCCAATGAACTCGCAATCTCAGGCGGAGTGCAGGTCGGGGTCAGTCACGGAGCCCTGTCAGTGGACCATCTGGAAAGAACCGGCCAGGAGGAGATGGAATGTCTCCGCAGCCGGGAAACGATGCCTACAATGCTTCCAGGGGCCTCTTTCTTCCTCGGAATGCCATACGGACGAGCCAAAGATTTCATCAATGCAGGTCTGGCTGTAGCCCTTGCCTCGGACTACAATCCGGGATCATCCCCGAGCGGCGACATGAGATTCGTGATGGCATTGGGCTGCATTTGCATGAGACTCACGCCGGAACAGGCCTTCAACGCCTGCACTATCAATTCCGCATACGCAATGGGAGTGGAAGACAGGCTCGGTTCCATAACCATCGGGAAACTTGGCTCATTGATCATCACCGAAAAACTGCCTTCTCTCGCATTCATACCGTACAGCCACCATACTCCGTTCATCCGCAGGGTGCTGACACCGGTTCCATCATCCAAGGTCTGACCTTCCGGTTCATGCCAGGCTTGATGCAATTCGTCATGCCCGACATGATCGGGCATCCATACCGCTACTCCTTTTCCCGAGGCAGAACCAGGTTAAGAATAACCGCCAGAAGGAAAACGACCGCAACGCAGTTCTCCGCAAAGACCGTGCGGATAATATCCGGGAAAATACTGAACATCTGGGAAGCGGAAGTGAAGCCGAGTCCCACACTCAGGGATAGGCTGACAATCACCATATTGCGATTGGAAAAGCCGCATTTTGCCATCATTCCGAATCCGGCGAAGAGAATGCTTCCGAACATCATCAGGGTACATCCTCCGAGAACGGCCTGAGGTATGGTCGTAAGCAGGGCTCCCACTGCCGGGAAAATGCCGCCTATTACCATAATGGCCGCACCCGTGGCAATCACTGAACGGTTCACAACCCCGCTCATTGACGCGAGACCCACGTTCTGACTGAAAGAGGTGATTGGCGTACAGCCGAAAAGGCCGGCAATTGAGCTCACGAATCCGTCACAGGCTATACTGCCGCCTAGTTCCTTGTCGGTCGGCTGACGTTTCAGGGCACCGGCACAGAGCGCGCTCGTATCACCTATTGTCTCAGTCGCGCTGACCATATAAATTGCAATGATTGAGAGCACAGCCCCAAGATTGAACTCAGGTATGAAAGGGAGTATTTTCGGGAGGGAAATGAAGCCGATTCCATTGAGAGCGCTGAAGTCCACCATTCCCATACAAAGAGCGAGAATATAGCCCACAATAAGTCCTACGAGGACAGAGAGTGAGCGGAGGAAGCCCTTGCCGAACACCTGGCAGAGCAGGCAGGTAAGCAGAGTCACGGATCCTACAATCCAATTTTGTGCGGCCCCGAAGTCGGCTGCGCCCTGTCCGCCGGCAAAACTGTTGGCACCGATCGGGAGCAATGAGAAACCGATTGCGGTAACCACCGTGGCAGCCACAATCGGAGAAATAATCTTAATCCAATATTTGGCGAAAAGTCCGAGAACACCCTCTACAATACCGCCAATGATGACCGCACCCATCAGGGTTCCCATTCCCATACTGGTCCCGATGACAATGGAGAGTGAGAGGAATGTGAAGCTGATTCCCATCACCACAGGCAGCCTGGAGCCTATTTTCCAGACCGGATAGAGCTGGATGAAGGTTCCGATTCCGGCAATTATCATACAGTTCTGGATCAATGCTCCCTGGAGGGCTGAATCCACACCGACAATTCCGGCGAGAATAATGATAGGGGTAATGTTGCTCACGAACATCGCAAGCACGTGCTGAAGACCGAACGGAACGGCCTGAGCCAACGGAACTCTTCCGTCGAGCTCATAGATTCTGGACTTTGACATATCTGGTTAGAGTTTTCGGAAATTGACTGTCTGCTTCTCAGCATCCATGGAGTCGATAATGGCAATGCTCTCGAGATGATATCCGGCAGCACGGAGAATCTCACCGCCCTTCTGCTGCCCCTTCTCTATTGCCACACCAAGGCCCACGACCTCGGCCCCTGCCTGCTTCACAATATCAATCAATGCCAGCATCGCCTGGCCATCTGCAAGGAAATCATCCACAATCAGAACTTTTTCCCCGGCATTGAGATACGGTCTGGACACAAACACATTGTTCATCTTCTTGTGCGTGAATGAATAGGCCTGCGACACAAATTTGTCATCAGTGCAGTTGGCCGTCTCCCCTTTCTTGGCGAACACCACCGGTACATCGTACATATCGGCCAGCATTGTCGCAATCGCGATTCCGCTCGCCTCGATGGTCAGAATCTTGGTCACCGTCTTTCCGCGGAAGCGACGCTTGAATTCATTGGCAATCTGACGCATGATGTCAATGTCAATCTGATGGTTCAGGAAGTTGTCCACCTTCAGGATGTTGCCCGGCTTGATGATACCGTCGGCAAGAATTTTTTCTTCAAGAAAGTTCATTGTAGTATGTTTCAATGGTCAAGTATTGTCAGCAATTCCGAAAATTTGTCAATATAGAAGTCCGGTCCGGCCGTGGCCAATGTCTCAATGTCGTGATTGCCCCAGGTGACCGCGCAGCAGCGGCATCCGGCCCTTTTCCCCATTTCAATGTCAAATGTGGTGTCTCCCACGACCAATGTCTCCCCCGCTCCGACTCCCATGCGCTGCAGAAGTGTCAGGACCATCTCAGGCTCAGGTTTAGGTGCAAGATTGTCACTGTTGGAAACAATTTTTTCAAAGCAATGGGTAATATCGTTGTTGGCAAGTATGGTCTCCAGCGACTCAGCGTTTCTGGAAGTCGCAATGGCCATCCTGATGCCTTCTTCCCACAACTTATGCAGCGTCTCGGCCACTTCAGGGAAAAGCCGGACCTGATCCACAGCATATTCCCTGAAGAATCTCTTGTATCTTTCCGCAGCATCAACAGCCTGTGAATCAGAGAGATTGCCAAGTTTTGCAAGAGCGAGAAGCAGTTTCATGCCGATTGTCCTGCGCATATCCTCCTCGTCCGGAACCGGCAGCCCCATATCCGTGAAAGTTCTTCTCATAGTATCGACAATGACGGTGGCGGTATCCGCAAGAGTCCCGTCAAAATCGAAGATAATGCTTGTAATCAGGTTCATATTCTACAAATTTACTTAAATTTGTGGAAATATGACAATGAATACAGGATCTGAAACAGTATTCGCTTCAGATTCATTTCAATCGGAAAATTAATCAAGTATTTGGCAATATGAAAATTTTAGGCAATATCATCTGGTGGATCTTCGGAGGCCTTGAATCCGCCATCGGCTACTTTACAGGAAGCCTTGCCATAGCAGTCACAATCATCGGCATTCCATTTGCCCTCCAGACCTTCAAGATCGGCCTTTACTGCCTCTGGCCCTTCGGCTCCACAATCAGGCAGTCAGAGAATTCCAACGGATGCATAACCGTTCCGCTGAACATAGTCTGGTTCATCTTCGGAGGCCTCTGGTCATGCCTGATGCATCTGTTCTTCGGCATTCTCCTCTGCATCACCATCATCGGCATACCTTTCGGCACCCGCCACTTCAATATGGCCGGCCTTGCACTGTTTCCTTTCGGCAAGGAAGTGGTTTTCAATGTCTAAGTAATCGTCAGCCTGGTCCACCTTGCGGATATCGTTCCGCTCCGGGTCCAACCCCAAACGGCCACGCCTACTCCACAAATCTGTACTTGGATTCATCCCGAGGCTTCGCTTCCGGACTCTCGTCCGCGTAACCCAACCCGACGCAGATTATAAGTTTGTACCCCTCGCTGAAGCCCAGCTTCTTCCAGACCTCCTGGATTTTTTCGCTGGAAGGATCGTCCGGAGAGCCGATAAACCGTACAGGGCTACCGAGGCAGACGGAACCGACGCCCATTGACCATGCAGACAGGATCATGTTCTCAGCCAAAAGACCGCAATCAATCGGCGAACAGTCATACGCAGTGTCATTGGCAATAAATACCATTACCGGAGCACCCCTGAAGCACTCCCCAGCCATCCTGTTGCCGGAGTTGGCCTCCCTCATGGCCTCCTTGAACTGCTCAAGCACGTCCGGATTATCCACAACCCGGATTTCCCAGGACTGCTTGTTCATTCCGTTAGGGGCATTGATGCCCGCCTTGAGAATCATCTCAAGCGTATCCCTTCCAACCGTCACCGGTTTATATTGCCTGATACTGCGGCGGCTCATAATCACCTCATTTACAGCATCTGACAAAGATTGAGATTCCTGCTGAGCGCAGGAAAACGCCATCATAAGAATGGCAAGAAGAAATACCATACGTTTCATAAAGTCAAAATTTTGTCGGCGAAATTTACCAAATCTTTTGAAAGATTCAAATTTTCACGGATAAATGAAGACGATATTAGTTTTACAGATTCTATCATAAATAAAAAAATCACGTCATCCTTTGCAAATCCAAATAAAATACCTATATTTGCAATCCTGTTACGAGAAAAGGCCTACAAATCTTGGAGAGGTGGTAGAGTGGTCGATTACGGCAGTCTTGAAAACTGTTGAGCTGAAAGGCTCCGGGGGTTCGAATCCCTCCCTCTCCGCTGAATGAGGAATTTGCAATAAAACGCAAGTTCCTCATTTTCATTTATTTACGCCCCTAACCCTCGAAATATCAAAGAGTTAGAGGCGTATTTTTGTCTATCTTCCGACTACTTTCCGTAGCCATTTCGCTGCCAAATATTCTATGCAAATCGTAAACAATGCGATGCATATCGTATGCATTCTGGCGGGCCATTTTTGCTGCATACACCCTTTCCGGACCGTTGGGGATTCGAACCCAGTATTGATTATCAATGACTTCCGGGGCAAAAACCGGGCGTGTTTACGGATGTTTACAAATTCGCTCAGGGCAAAAAATCGGGTGCGATTTTTGCGGGCGGGCGGCTACTTCT
>JALFFZ010000131.1 GCA_022777585.1 Bacteroidales bacterium
TTTTCGTGAAATATTTGGTAATAACGTTTTATAGTTATATCTTTGCACTCAGACAATAAAAGGTTTTTATGTCTATTTGTTAAGTTCGTTTTATATAGGGGGTCCGGTTCTTTGTGAAAAGCACCGGCCCTTTCGTTTTACAGATACCGGATCCACTCCGTTCCCGGAGTATCATCTCGGCAGGCAGGTGATCTGCACAAAACTGTTGCAGTACCGGTCGCCAGAATATCCGGCTTCCGGTACTGCAGACAGACTGGAGTCCTCCGGTCTAGTATTTATGATCCATGTTATTGAGCTCCTCCCGTGTAAGTGACTTGCTGTCAATCTTGTACCAGGCGTAGGCAATGTATGCGATGACAAATGGAATTATCAGGGATACGACCGACATTGTCCTGAGCGTGAACTCGCTTGAGCAGCTGTTCGAGATTGTCAGGGAACTCTGGAGGTCGGCTGTGGACGGATAGTATGCAGTGCCGTTCAGGCCTGCGGTGAGGAAGAGAGCCATCACTGCGAGGACTGTTCCGGGAGCTGCGAGCCATATTCCCTTGCGGAATCCCTTGCGCGCCAGGGTGAGGACTATCCCGGTTACAATCAGAACTGCTCCGGCAAGGAAGATGGCCAGGACAACCGGCATTTGGAGGAAGTTATGCAGATATTTGCCTTTTTCCATGAATACTGTCCCGTCCGGAGCCACAGCGAAACCTTTCATTGTCACAAGTTGAACAAGTACAAGGACGAGGAAGACCAGGAAGCAGGCGGATGTGATTCTGAGATTCTTCTTCAATGTCCCTGCGAGTTTGTCGTCATCTACATTGTTGATGAGGTAAAGGGCTCCCAGGCACATTGTCAGGAACATGACCGTCAGCCCCATTCCCAGATTGAACAGATTCGCCGCAGCCTCAAGTCCGTGCCAGCCGCTCGTCCAGGTGCTGATGACAGGGGCGAGAACGTCCGCCGCGGCATTCTTGTCCACGATGAACTGCGAGCCGGTGAAGAATGTGCCGACCGCCGTTCCGATCAGAAGCGGCGCAAGGCAGCCGTTGATGGTGAGGAATACTCTGAATGCGGTCTTTCCAAGGATGTTGCCGGCCTTGTTCTGGAATTCGTACGAGACGGCCTGGAACACGAACGTTATGAGTATCAGTACCCAGACCCAGTAGGCCCCGGAGAAACTCGTGCTGTAGAACAGCGGGAAGGATGCGAAGAAGGCTCCGCCGAACAGGACAAGGGTGGTGAACGTGAACTCCCATTTACGTCCTGTGGAATTGACTATCAACTGTTTATCCTCCTCCGATCTTCCGGCTGTGAATATCAGGGCATTGCCTCCCTGCACGAAAAGCAGGAATACGAGAAGTCCTCCCAACAGGGAAATAATAAGCCACCAGTATTGCTGAAGAAATGCGTATGTAATCATCTCAGGTCCTCCTTATTGATTGTTGTCCACCGCTTCAGGTCCCTTTTTGATTGCCTTGAAGAGAATTCTCAATTCTATTGCAAGGAAGAGTGTGAATACGGCAATGAAAATGAAGAATGTTGTCCGGACGGCTCCTGCGCTGAGGCTTGAAACCGCCGCACTTACAGGAAGCAGGCCGTCGATTGCCCATGGCTGGCGTCCGGCTTCCGCCACTACCCAGCCCGCCTGTCCGGCGAGATAGACCAGCGGAATCGAAAGCAGGGCGACCCATTGGAGCCATTTCATATTCTCGAGCTTTCCCTTCCAGCCGAAGAAGAGCACGAGAACCATAAGGAGCATCAGGAAGCCTCCGAGACCTACCATAATCCTGAATGACCAGTAAACCAAAGGTACATTCGGTATCAGGTCTTCCGGCTTTTCAATGTAGCCGTAACCGAAGCAGTCGATATTCTCCTCGAGAACCTTCCTTGCCTCTGCAGCAGCCTCGGGATCATTGTCCTTCAGGCTGCGGTAGGACTTGAATGCGGCCAGCGCCACCTTTCCCTTGCTTATTTTGGCATCGGCGGAGAGATGTTCCACCCCGTTCTCATCGACATAGCCGTTGAGGAGGTCGTTGATGCCGGGAACATAGCCGTTTATGTCGTGTGTGGCGAGAATCGACAGCATTCCGGGTATCTCCAGGCCGGGGACAATGGAGAATGGCGCCCGTGGTCCTCCGTCCTCAAGTCCCTCGGCGGCAGCGAGTTTCATAGGCTGGTATTTGGCTGCGTGTATGCCGGAGCCGTCACCGGAGAACATTACTGCCAGTGTTCCGACAATGCCGACCAGAGCCGCTGTCTTTATGCTTGCAATGGCAAAGCGGACGTGCCTTTTCCTGAGCAGATACCAGCAGCTCACGCCGATCACGAAGATGGCTCCTGTCATCCACCCGCTGAACCAGGAGTGGAAGAACTTGCTGATTGCTACCGGGTTGAAGGCTACGGCCCAGAAATCAACCATCTCGTTGCGGACTGTGTCCGGATTGAATTCCATTCCCACCGGATGCTGCATCCAGGAATTTGCCACGAGAATCCAGATTGCGGAAATTGCGGCTCCGATGCCCGTAAGCCAGGTGGATGCGAGGTGGAATCTCTTGCTGACCTTGTCCCATCCGAAGTACATCACTGCGACGAAGGTGGCTTCGATGAAGAAGGCGATGATTCCCTCGATGGCGAGAGGTGCTCCGAAAATGTCTCCTACGAACCAGGAATAATTGCTCCAGTTGGTTCCGAATTCAAATTCCAGGATGAGACCCGTGGCAATACCTACCGCGAAGTTGATGCCGAAAAGTTTCATCCAGAATTTTGCCGTCTGTTTCCAGAAGTCGTCCTTTTTGACTACGTAAATGGTTTCCATCACTGCCATTATGATGGCAAGTCCAAGGGTCAGGGGGACGAATACCCAATGGTAGCACGCAGTCAGCGCAAATTGTGCGCGTGACCACCCCAACATTGCTGTGTCAATCATTATTGTTTAGTTTTCAGTGTTTTCATCTGTCCGGTTTTCGGCCTTCTCAATAAGCTGCTGCCCCACAAATTCGCTTTTCTGCCCTTCAGTCTTCCCGGCCAGGACAGGTCTGAAGAAGAACAGCCTGAGCACGAGAAAGAGAATTATGACCTTCAACAGGATGAGCCACCATAACTGGCGTCCCCAGGTCATTTTCCTGAATCCGTCAATGTACAGGTCAGCCGCAGCCGCAATAAAATTTGAAATAGCCTTCATCATTTTCAAATTTAGGAAAAAATGATGGAATTTTTGTATTTTTACAACATCAATTGAAAAAGAATGAACTTGTCATTATACAACTATTCACTTTGCATAACCTTGACTCTGATTCTGTTTTTCGGATTGGACATGTTGTTCGCACGGGTTCCCGAGAAAAAGAATTTTTCCAATTTCCTCCTGTCACGTAGGATGATGGGCGTGGCTTTGCTCATTCTGGCAGCTAACTATTCGGCCCACTTCTTCTTTGGGTTAAGGCTTAAAGTATTGAATGTGACCATATTGGTCAATATGACGACATATTTTCTCTGCTACTGGCTCTTCAGCTCGGCATTGATGACACTTCTCGTTGAAAACTATGTCACCAGAAGACGGACCGTGCTTCATCTGTCGCTGTGGCTTGCCTATTCCGCATTGGCGGCAGCCGAATTACTGTTGCCGGCCGGCATCAGGTTGTGGGCTACAAGGGTACTTGCCGCAGTCCTTGTCATATATGGCCTTTTCCTGGCAATACGTCTTTTGCGCACATACAGGAGGGCAATCCGGCTTTTTGAGAATACGCATTCGGACGATATCGGGGCATATATCCGTTGGCTGTCGATATTCACTTATTGGGCAGCTGCGTTCGGTATCAGTTGCGCCCTGCTCACATTCCTCCCGGATAAGTATGTGTTCTTATGGGTATTTGCGGCTGCACCGTTCTACATTTATCTGTATTGCTGCTATAAAAATTACCTGTTCTTCCACGAGCAGGTCAAGACTGCATTCCGGGAAGATGCCGGGATTATGGAAATTGACTCGGAAATTCCACAGACTCCGGAGGCGCAGGAACGAGTGGAAGATGCGAAGGCACGGCCTGATTACTATTCTGACATCGCCCAGCGCATTGAGCCCTGGATGGAGAGCGAAGGCTACTGCAAGCCCGGTCTTACATTGAATGAATTGTCATTGCAGTTCTGTACGAACCGCACTTATTTGTCTGAATACATCAATACCGTATATCAGAAAAATTTCCGGGACTGGATTACTGACCTGCGCCTCGAGTCAGCCAAGCGTCTGATGATGAAGAACCCCAATCTGAAAGTGCAGGAAATATCCGAGCAGGCCGGTTTCCTGTCCCTCAGTCATTTCTCCAGGACATTCCGCGAGAAGGAGGGGTGTTCTCCGGCTAAGTGGAGGAATGACTATTTTGAACAATGAGAGGTGGCCATGAATTGTGAATACGTCAATTTTTTGCCGTCCCGTCAAATTGTGGACGGCATTTTTTTATTTTGTCGGGATGTTTGCTACTTTCGCTATTAAATAACCAGAAAAGATATGTTAAATACAGATTTCATTCCGAAACGCAAAGCAATGCTGAACTTGAGCATTCTCTCATCAATATTGATTCTATCATCCTGTTGTGATAAAAACGGGCCTACTAAGACATCGAATCCTGCCGGTTTGATTGAAGACCCTGCTAAATTGGAGATGCTTCATTCTTTGGTCGATCTGGAAGGCAACAAAGGACGTCTTTATGAGATGACATATACTGTTGACTACAAGTTGGACGATGCCCTGAATGCAGGGATTGTCGGAACGAACTCACTCGTCCAGTTCGTGATGACTCATCTTATGGACTATACGTCCCCAAAAACCTTAAGCATGCGTTACGATGCCGGTTGCAGCGCTTTTGCCTGTCCTGACAAGAATTCCGGGGATTTCCTTATGGGGCGCAACTTTGACTTCAATCACAAGGATGAGAAGGGAGATCGGATCATGATACCGGCCATAGTTGTCCACACTGCTCCCAAGGGTGGAAAGAAGTCAGTTTCTTTCGTTGACGGTCAGTTTGTTTTCTACGAGAGTGGATTCTATACCGATGGCGAAACTGACCTTTCGATGTTGATGGCTCTGCCGTATCTCCTCCTGGATGGAATCAACGAGGACGGCTTTGCAATCAGTGTCCTGAAACTCGACGGCAATCCTACCCGCCAGCATTACCCGGACAGGAAGAACATTTTCACCACAGTTGCGATGCGTATGCTTCTTGACCGTGCCAGCACAGTCGCAGAGGCAACGGAAATGCTGGAGCAGTACAATATGTGTATGGATGACGATCCCGCAAGCTACCATTTCTTCATGGCCGATGCCACCGGGGATTATGCGATTGTGGAATATACATTTGAGGAAGGTGAGAAATATCCGACAAGGATGGAAGTACTCCGTGGTGACGATATATGGCGCTATGTCACAAACTTTTACGCATCTCCATCCATGATTGATTCTCCACACGGAAGTGTGATTTCAACCCACGGGAAATGGCGCTATGACACCTTGAAGGTCAATCTGGCTAAATACCAGTACAAACTGAATCCAACCCAGGCAATGAATCTGCTTGAAAAGGTTGCACAGGGCCCTGATGAAGAGCAGAGGTCCACCGGCTTCACCCAGTGGTCGGAGGTCTTTAACCTCAGCAAGAGGACTGTCAGGATGTCCATCCTCCGGGAGTTTGGAAGGACATTCGAGTTTACGATAGAATAAACCCTCGCAAGCTTGTCCGCAATAGCCTCCGCCTGTAATGGGGGTCAGTCAAATATGCATTTGATTGACTTTTTGGGTCAGCCTCATGTCAAAATAGACGCTGCACCTCTACTTCCATACAGCAACCCCCGCCGGACCAAGTTCCCGTCCTCCGAGAATGATTTCGGCATCGGCCGGGATGTCAATGCTTACGGCATCGGAGCGGTAGTTGAGGACAATGCTGAAGCCGTCCCTCCATTCCTTTATTACTCCCTCCGGGAGATTCTCTACCTTCACACCGGCCTTGGAATAGAGCCTGCGGAGCACATCTTCCTCAAGAGCGGCATCGTCGGTGTCGGCTGCAATGTAGGTTACTGTGCCCTTGCCCAGCTTGCGATGGGTGACGGCTGCGCTTCCCTTGTAGAACTGGTCAGCATAGCCGGCCCAGACCTCGGTTGAAGGAGCAGGGGTCAGGACATCGGCCCAGTTGTTCCATCTGTAGGATTTGCCGTCCATCTCGATATTGCCGTGATAATTCTGCGGAAGATGGTCGTAGAACAGACCCTTGAGCCCGGCCAGTCCGTATATCGGCGCGGAGAGAAGCTCCTGCCAGAGAGCACCGTTCCGGTCCTTCTGTCCGGTTCTGCAGGTCAGGACAAGATGACCGCCCTTCTTTACGTAGCTTGTCCATCTCTCCACCAGAGCACTGTCCAGAAGCTGGTATGCCGGGGCGATCATGAACGGATACCTGTTGAAATCGGCCTTCTCGGAAATGACATCCACCGGACAGGCCATCTTCTTCAGGAGCCTGTGGTATTTCTGGGCGTGGTCGAGAGTCTTCCATTGAGGTGTCTGCTTCTGGTTCTCAACCTCCCAATGGACAGGCATCTCGTACAGAATGGCAGTACGCCTTGCCGAACGGCATTCAGGCTCCCTGGCCTTCGGGTCGTATGCCTTACGGAGAAGTTCCAGTTCTTTGTTGATCTGAACGTACTCCTCTCCGCCCGGGGAAAGGGTGACACCGTCGGTGAGCATCATTCCATAGTGGTACTGCTCGCTGCCCCTCAGAGGCTGGCGGAAACGGTAGTTGCATACGAATTTGCCGCCTCCTGCGAATACATGGTAAACCCACATCCGCACTGCGCCCGGCATAGGCTGAGGGTTGAATGTGCCCCAGTTGACCTGGCCAGGCTGGAGTTCCATCACTCCGAAGCGGTTTCCGGTGAAATTGCGGAACTGGTCGTTGCTGAAACCGAGATATTCAGGGTCTCCGATGCGGAATCCCTGCTCCCCGATGCCGTCCCTGTGGCCTGTAACCAGATAACGGGTGTAGGTCAGGAAATCGGTGTGGTCCATCTTCACCGGGTCCACAGGGGTGAATACAGGGATTAGGTTGGTGGTAATCCACTGATTGTCTGATATATGCGAGCGGAGAATGTCGGCTTGGAAATTGACAAAGCCGGCAAGTTCGTCCGCCATGAAGCATTTCATGTCCAGGACGGCGTGAGGGTTCGGCTTCTCCGGGACCTCCTGCGCATTCGGAAGCCTGACCTGCCCGAAGTCCTGATAGGTCTCGCTCCAGAAAGCACAGCCCCAGGTCTTGTTGAGGGCCTCGATGCTGCCGTATTTTTCCCTGAGCCATCTCCTGAAGGCAGACTGGGCATTTTCGCTGTAGTCCATCACTCCGTAATGACCGGGCTCATTGTCAATCTGCCAGCCGATGACATTCGGATTGTTGCCGTATCTTTCTGCCAGTTTGGTGACAATGCGCTCTACGTATTCCCTGTAGCGTTCGCTGCTCCAGGATGCGTGCTGGCGGCGGCTGTGCTGAATCTGCACTCCGTTGTCACGGACAATGAGAATGTCCGGGTATTTCTTCGTCAGCCAGACCGGAGGGGTCGGCGTAGGGGTGCAGAGAATGACCTTGAGACCATGCTTCTCTGCCAGCGAAACCGCCTTGTCAAGCCAGGCGAAGTCGAATTTTCCTTCTTCCGGCTCCATCATCCCCCAGGCGAACTCGGCGAAATGGGTGAATTTTATGCCCATTGCGGCCATATTGCCCAAATCCCTGTCCCACTGGGACTCGTCCCATTGCTCCGGATAGTAATATGAGCCGAGACTGAAGAGATTCTCTTTCGGGAAAGACCTGTCAACCCTGTTCTGTGCATTGGAAACAGGGCCGGAAAGCAGGCAAATGAAAAATACCGATATCAGCAGAATTGTGTTACGTTTCATAGCGTTATCATTTATTCTGCTAATATAGGTATTATTTTCATTTTTTGAAACGGAAGTGCCGTTATGCTATCCGCAGTAGTAATACTTTTTGACCAATTCCGCTACTCTTTCATTGTCCTTTACGGCCTCGGACAGCATTCCCTTGTCATTGAACGACCTGAGGGAAGTGATGATGCCGTCAATCATCCTTGGAGGGAAAATCCCGTCCTTTTCGAATATTTCCCTGGATACTTCAAGACAATCGGCCGAATCCTCGCAGCAGGACGGCAATGCTGCAAAGCGCCCGGAATCGTCATTCTTGTGTATGTCAAGGCCGGCATAGTTGGCCTCAGCAATGGAAAGTGCCTTGTCTTCAGGCATTTCAAGTCCGTGAAGGCAGGCGGTGCAAAGTCCGGCCATCAGCTGGTATATGTCTGCGGAACTGTCCGGGGAACGCATTTCCACAGTCTGTTTGCCGGAAGTGTCGGTGACAGTCCTTTTCTTGTCGGCAGCCTCGACCGGGTTGGCATCTCCGCACATATCATTGCCTGTAACCCATCCGAGAGGTACCCTGACAAGGGTTGACCTGTTGCAGTCTCCCCAGCAGATATTCGTAGGCGCCTCCTGATGCGGCACGAGACGGAAATAGGAGGTTGGGTTCTTGTTGCCGAAAGCCGTGATGGCCGGTGCAAGGTCAAGCATTCCGGCAATGGCTCTTCTGGCAATGTCGGAAAGCCTGCCTCCTGCAACCATCTGATTCTTGCCGTCCTTCATTATTCTGATATGGATGTGCATTCCGGAACCGGCCTCCCCGACAATGATTTTCGGTGCGAATGTGACATCAAGCCCGTGCCTGAGCGCAAGGTTGCGGATGACCCATTTGGCAAGGAGAATCTGGTCCGCGGCGCTTTCCACCGGACAAGGCAGGAACTCTATTTCATTCTGCTCGAATGTCCTGCCGTCCTTTGTGAAGCTTCCCACCTCGCTATGCCCGTATTTCATTATCCCGCCTGATTTTGCGATGTAGTCCATGCATTCCGCACGGAAACCTCCAAGTTTGGCGAACGGGCCGGATTCGTGATAACCCTTCTGGTCTGTGCCCGGGAAGAGAGTCTCCTCATCCGCAATGACGTAGTACTCAAGTTCTCCCATTGCCTCGAATGTCATACCGGTCCTCGACTTGAACACTTCGGCCGCCTTGAGAACGCTCCTGTGCGGGTCGCATTCGAACGGGCGACCATCCTTGTCATAGAAACTGCAGAGAATCGATACGGTAGGAATCTCGCAGAAGGGGTCCAGAAAGGCCGTCCGGTATCTCGGAATCACGTAGAGGTCGCTGCTCCCCGGCTCCACGAATGCCGGGAAGAGGCTTGAGCCGTCCACTCTTTCTCCCTGAGTCAGAATAGTTTCGAGATATTCGCGGCCGTTTATGTAGAAATTCAATGTCTTCACCCTGCCATCCTGCGCCGGATAGAGGAAATTCACCATCCTCACGCCTCTGGCAATGATGAAGTCGACTATGTCAGCCTTTGTGAAGGCTTCTGGCGCCTTGCCCGCAAATCTTGCTATTGCATTAGGCGAAAGTACGAATTTGTTATCAGTCATATATGGTGTCATTAATAATTATTATGGTTTCGCAAAAATTGATTTACAAATATAATTATTTTTTCAATTTCAAAGACGTCGCTCTATAAATAGCACAGCGTTTTCGCCATTCCCGGCTGACCGGACATGATTCTGATTGGCAATTTGCCGGGAATGTTCTGTAAGATTTGCGGATAGTCGGAAATAATTTTGAAAACTGACTTATTTTGGCAGCAAGATTTCCTAACTTTGGGAGTATGAACTAAAGGACAAAAATTACAGTATGATACCATTCTTGCGTCAAGTGGCCGACCATTACCTCTCTACCGGGGAGAATCTTTCAGGGAAATGCTTCATTTTCCCTAACAGGAGGTCGATGGTCTTTTTCAGGAAATACCTCGCCGATGCGGTCAGGGAAGACCCTGCGGCGATTCCTATGATTGCCCCGCAGATGCTGACAATGAACGAGTTCTTCTTCAAGGTCAGCGGGGCGGAGCCTGCCGGAAGGGTGGCCCTGCTTCTGGAACTCTATGAGTGCTACCGGAAGCTGAACAGGAATGCCGAGCCCCTGGACGATTTCATATTCTGGGGAGATGTCATCCTGGCTGACTTCGATGACGTGGATAAGTACCTGGCCGACCCCGGGAAGCTGTATGCCAATGTTGCCGACTTCAGACAGCTTCAGGATACATTCACTTATCTTACTGATACACAGCGGGCTGCGATTGAACACTTCATTTCCCATTTCCGTGACGGCAACAGCCTGAAGGTCAATCCCGACTCCGACAACCCTAAGGTCAAGGAAAAATTCCTCGGAATCTGGAACATAATGGCCCGCCTTTATGCCGATTTCAACAAATCATTGGAGGACAAGAATCTGGCATATGAGGGAATGGCCTATCGCAGATTCGCATCAAGGCTTTCGGACGAGTCCGCAGCCGACATTCTGCAGGCAGCTTTGCCGGATACGGAGAAATACGTTTTCGTAGGTCTCAACGCCTTGAATGAATGTGAGAAGACCGTGCTCCGGAGAATGCGCAATGCCGGTCTGGCTGAATTCTGCTGGGACTGGTCCTCGGCAATGATAAAGGATCCGCTCAACAAGGCGTCGATGTTCATGTCGCAGAATGTCAGGGACTTCCCTCAGGCATTCGAGCCGGACGGCGGGGATTGCGGACCGGGTCCTCAGATTGAAATCGTGAGCGTCCCTTCTTCAGTGGGCCAGGCCAAGCATCTGCCTGAGATCCTTCGCGACGTGGCCGCTTCCGCAGCCGGAGGAGACATATCAAAGGTCGGAAGACTCGACTGCGAGGGGACAGACACTGCCATTGTCATACCGGACGAGACCCTGCTTGCCCCAATACTCAACAGCATTGACCCTTCCATTGCATCAATCAATGTCACAATGGGTTATCCTATGTCAGGCAGTGCCGTCTACGGCCTGATGTCAGAGCTTTCGGCAATGCAGCTGCATCTGAGGAAACGTTCTGACGGGGGATGGTCATTCTATCACAGGCAGGTATGGTCGGTGCTCTCGAACTCGATTGTGAAAAGTCTCCTCGGCGAGGACGGTCGCAGACTCTCGGAAAAAGTCAAGACGGAGGCCAAATACTACATTCCGCAGGAGGATCTCTCCGGACACTGGCTGTTCGACCTCATGTTCAAGCCTGTGGTCACAGAGCCTAAAACTGCCTCTGCAGCCAGGGTCAGGGATCTGGAGGACTATCAGCTGGGGATTCTTGCCGAAATCGGGCGCAATATTTCCGGGGAGAAGTATCTGGCTCTCGAGACACATTTTGCCAAGGAATTCTATCTTGCGGTGAACCGGCTCAGGGCCATGGACCTGGAAATTCTTCCGACGACCTATGTGCATTTGCTTCAGCAGCTTGTGGGCCCCGTTTCAGTGCCTTTCAAGGGAGAGCCTCTGCGGGGACTCCAGATAATGGGCCCGCTTGAGACCAGGGCCCTGGACTTCTCCAATCTCGTGGTAATGTCCTGCAACGAGGGAGTTTTCCCAAGCCGCAATGTCAGCTCGTCCTTCATCCCTCCGGAATTGAGGAAGGGCTTCGGGCTGCCGACATACGAGAACCAGGATGCGGTGTGGTCATATTACTTCTTCAGGATGATCCAGCGGGCCAGGAAGGTCTGGCTCCTCTACGATTCGAGGACAGAGGGATTCAAGTCGGGGGAGGAGAGCCGCTACATAAAGCAGCTTGAATATCAGTATGGTTATGAAAACATGGTCAGGAAGGTGGTGAGGAAGGACATACGCATCCCTGAGCCCGAACCGGATATCCCGAAGATGGAAGAGGACCTTGAGAGAATCAGGACAATGCATTATTCCGCCTCGTCCCTCCAGACCTGGCTCGCCTGCCAGGCGAAGTTCTATTACTCGGCCGTGAAGAAACTCTCTCCGGAGTCGGAGGTGGCCGAATCCCTCGACAGCGGAATGGTGGGAGATGTACTTCACAATACGATGCTGGCCCTCTACACGGGAGGTGAGGCTCTTGACCCGGCTTTCGAGATGACCAGGGAGAATGTCCGGGACAATGTCTCCAGACCGCTCCGGACAATCACCGTGGATTACATTGACAGCCTTCTGAAGAATGAGGCATTGGTGAGGGCCAGAATCAGGTCCCTGATATGCTCTTCCCTCAGATGCAATGAGGTGACGGGCAGGAATCTCGTGCTGGAGGACGTGCTTCTGAGCTATGTGAAGCAGGTGCTGAAGGCTGACAGGAAACTCATCACCGAGAACAAGGTCAATGGTATCACCATTCACGGGCTGGAAATGCTGGAGACCTGGGAACTGGACGGAAGGAAGTTCATCGGTTTCATTGACAGGCTGGACAGCATCAGGCCGGGAGTGCTCAGAGTCGTGGACTACAAGACCGGAAAGACCAGCGAGGATGAGGTATATATCGATGACGGGAATGCCGCATCAGTGGCGGAGGCCCTTTTCGGGGAAGATAGCGGGAAGAGGCCGAAGATCGCCCTCCAGCTCTTCCTCTACGACAGGTTTGTGGAGAAGATGAAGCTGGAATACAATGAGTTGGAGAATGTCATCTACCCGGTTCCGAAGCTCTTTACCGGGGAAATCTATGCATCGGGGACCTCGAAGGAATTCGAGAGACTGGTGACTGAGAGGCTCCGGGGCGTCCTTGCCGACATCTCCGACCCGGACAGGGGCTTCAGGAGGACAGGCGACGAAAAGACCTGCGGATACTGCGATTTCAGAAAATTATGTGGAAAATAGTGGAGGAATAGCATCATGTTGAAGATACTCAAGGCATCGGCCGGCTCCGGAAAGACATTTACGCTGGCCGGCGAATACATAAGACTGCTTTTTGCCGGGGAACCTGACTGCGATCCTCATGCCTACAGGCACATCCTTGCCGTGACCTTCACCAACAAGGCCACCGACGAGATGAAGAGCAGGATTCTCAAGGAACTCCACATCATGGCCACATCGCCGGAGAAGTCATCCTATATAGAGGAGATTCTGGAAATGAGAAAGGACCTCAGCCCTGCGGACGTGGCAAGAATGGCCCGGCGTTTCCTCTGCAATATTCTCAATGACTACGGAGCATTCTCGGTTAGCACCATTGACAGTTTCTTCCAGAGAGCCCTCAAGGCATTCTCCAGGGAAATAGGCCAGTTCTCCTCATATCAGGTCGAACTCGACAAGGCTTCCCTTGTGAAGGAGAGCGTCGACAGAGTCCTGGATTCCCTTACCGAGAAGGACAAGAATCTGCTCAAGTGGCTGTCTGACAGTGTGATGGAACAGCTCAATGCGGATGGGCGATTCTCCATTGAAAATCAGTTGTACGAGATGGCTGCGGCCCTGCACGATGAGGGTCACCGTACACTTGCCGAAAGCCTTGACCTGGACGACAGGAAGATTTATTCCAGGGAGAATCTTGGCAGGCTCCGGGAAGGCTGCCGCAAAGTCATTGACGGATTTGCCGGGAAAGTCTCGGGTGCTGCGGCCGCTGTGCTGGAAGCATTGGACAAGGCAGGAGTGCAGCCCGAGGAGTTCAACCGGAAATTCCTGTCCAGAATCCGGGACTATGCGGAAGTGAACGGCAATAAGGCAATACCGGCCCCGACGGAGGCTTTCCTCAGGAACTCGGCCAGTCCGGACTTGTGGTTCGCCAAGAGCAAAGCGGGCCTCAGGGCATCTGTGGAGGGGATTCTGGAGGAGCCACTCGGAATTTTCTGCAATCTTTTCTCCGATGACTACAAGACCTACAAGACCGCTCTGGCATTGCTCGGACAGATTTACTCTCTCGGTCTCGCAGGTGAGTTGGAGGATTCCTTCAATGAACTTGTGAAGGAGAAGAACGTGATGAGCATTGACGATTCCAATACCATTCTGCGAGGCATCATCGACGGCAGCGATGCACCTTTCATATATGAGAAGCTCGGAGTGAGATATGACCATTTCCTCCTGGACGAGTTCCAGGACACTTCCGGCATCCAATGGGAGAATTTCCGGCCGCTGCTTGCCGAGAGTCTTGCCGGAGGCAATGCGAACCTCATTGTCGGAGACGTGAAGCAGAGTATCTACCGCTGGCGCAATTCCGACTGGAATCTCCTGAATTCCAAGTTGTATGAGGAATTTCCGGGGGAGTATGAGAAGGATGTCCTGGATGCCAACTGGAGGAGCGTGGACAATGTCGTGGATTTCAACAACGGCTTCTATGAATATGCCGCCAAGGCTCTGGACTCTGTTTCCGGAAACAGGGGAATATCGGAAATCTATTCCGATGTCAGGCAGGAAAAGAGGTCCAGGGATGCCTCCAGGGGCAATGTCGATGTGATGTTCTGCAAAGATGAGGACCAGATCGAAGCCGTGGTGGCGGAAGTCCGCCGCCTGACTGAGGGCGGTGCAGCCTATTCTGACATAGGCGTCCTGGTCCGGACAAATGCTGAAGGCGCTTCGGTCGCTTCTGCCTTCCTTTCCTCGGGCATTCCCGTCATATCGGATGACTCGCTGTGCATCAAGGCCTCCCCGGCGGTACGCAGAATAGTTTCCCTGCTCTCTTATGCCGATAATCCGGATGACAGCCTCAATGCCTTCCTGGCCTCGTCCCTCAATATTGCTCCGCCGGAGCAATGCCACTCTGTCGTGGATATGTGCGAGCATTTCATAAGGGGGCTGAAGGATGCACTGAATGATGATTTGTCAGGTGAAGCCGCTTATATCCAGGCATTTATGGATATCGTCAGGGAATGGACCTCTTCCAATGGCAACTCCATCCGGGATTTTCTCGCCTACTGGGAGCAGTCAGACCCGAAAATCAGTTCCCCGGACAGTGCAAATTCGGTCAGAGTGATGACTGTGCACAAGTCCAAGGGCTTGGATTTCAACTACGTGATCTTCCCGTTCTCGGAGAATTGCGATCTTTTCAAACAGACAAAGAAATGGTGCCGGCCGAAGGTTGAGGGGACTGAACTGGAGTCCTGTGCAGACGGAATCTACAGAGTGAATCTCTCCTCGAAGATGAATGAGACTCTCTTCTCCGACTCGTTCAGGGAGGAAAGTTTCATGCAGATGGTGGACTCTCTCAATACCTACTACGTAGCCACCACGAGGGCGAGAAAGGGAATGACAATCATTTCAAAGATGCCTGCGGACAGTTTCCTGAAATCAATTTCGGACAATGCCTCGGAATATCCGTCTGCCGTTTCTGACATGTCCCAGCTCCTCTACACCTATGTGAGAAAGCCTTCCACCAATCCCGGCTTCCGGGAGATTGAATCCGAGTGCGGTCTGAGACTCAGATTCGGGGATGAATATACGTTCTCCTCCGAGGTCATTGCAGACACCGGGGACATTTCCGGCTATCCTTCCTGGCCTCTGGACGGCAGGCTCGAGTTCAGCAGCGAGGCCGGGGATTTCTTCACCGGAGATGATGTTCCGGGCAGCTCCGGACGGCTCAAGGGCATTGTCCTGCACGATATCCTGTCCAGGGTCAGGGTGCCTTCGGACCTGGAGGCTGCCGTGAGGGAGAGTTTCAATGAGGGTTCCGTGTCAGAGGAGGACATGCCTGAAATCATAAGCCTGCTGTCTTCCCGCATTGACTCCGTGGCTGGAAGAAGGTGGTTCGCCGAAGACCTGGATGCGGAGCGCAACGAGGTGGATGTCATTGACAGCGATGGGGAAATCTACCGCCCGGACCGGGTGGTGACAGATGGCGGAATCGTGCAGATCATTGATTACAAGTTCGGTAGGCCATCGCCTGAATACGAGTCCCAGGTGCGCAACTATGCCCGCATCTACAGGGAAATGGGCTATTCCGACGTGAAGGCCTCTCTCTGGTATGTCCGCCAGGGAAGAATTGTCGATGTGGAATGAAATTACTATATTTGCAAATTGCGAAATATAGACAGATATGGACGGAAACTACAACGACGAAAATCCGATAATACTGGATTACAATACAGAGAGGGAGAAACTTGCAATGCCGGAATATGGCAGGAATGTCCTTAAGATGGTGGAGGATGTGAAGAAGATTGAGGACAGGGCCAAGCGTTCCGAGCAGGCCAGGGCCGTGGTAAGGGTGATGGAAATTCTCAATCCGCAGGTTCATTCCGCGGACAACTGGGAGCAGAAGCTCTGGGATCATCTCTACATCATGGCAGGATATGATCTGGATGTGGACTCACCTTATCCGATGCCGTCTCCGGAGCAGAGAAAGAGCAGGCCGGAAATCATTCCTCTGAAGAAGAAACCTATCAAGGCGACCCACTACGGAAGGAATATCGAGAGCATCATAGATCTCATTGCCTCTGAGCCGGAAGGCGAGATGAAGACGGCGATGATCCGCTCTCTCGCAATGTACATGAGGCAGCAGTACCTCATCTGGAACAAGGACAGCGTGGCCGACACGACTATTTTCAGCGATATCGAGAAACTCTCCGAATATCGCATCAAGGTGCCGGAGGGACTTACCCTGTCAAGGATTTCATCCGACTCCAATTTCTCCCGCCCGGGCATGACGATTGATTTCGCCACCGTAAGGAAGCAGGGAGGTCAGCAGAAGCGGATGTTCGGAAGAAAAGGCAATAAACGATAATAGTTTTTCAATGCTGGAGAAATTTTCAGAGAAGATGGATGCCATCGACACCAGATGGCTGCCTTACCGCCGTTTTGCCGGGCTGGCTCTTTCAGTTTTCGTGCTGTTGACCCTGCTCGGCTGCGTATCCTATCTTTTCACCTGGACCCTGGACCAGAGCGTATTGCCTGGCCTGAGCATTTTCGACAGAAAGCTTGATGTGGTCAATCTCGGCGGAAAGATCGGACTCAAGATGGCTTATCTTCTTGTCAACAGGTGGTTCGGCCTGGCCGCCTTCGCCGTCGTGTTCGCCATGAGCGTGCTGGCGTTGAGGCTTGTGTTCGGAAAGCGCCGCTTCTCCGTGCTCAGGGTAATCGTGCTGTCCGTGACAGGAGCCATGCTTCTCTCCTATATCCTTGCCTTCGTTTCCATCGCTTCAGGTATGGAAACCAGTTTCGGAGGAGGACTTGGCGGAGAGTGCGGAGCGCAGGTCGTACTCTGGCTCGAGAATCTTGTCAATGTGCCTGTGACATTCTGTATCCTTCTGTTCTTCAGCGTATTGTGGCTATATTTCTCCAGTCGCAAGTTCTCCGAATGGTTCAGGAGCGTGGGCGTTTCGGACGGAAAGGAGGAGTCTGCCAGAAAGAAATCCAGGAAGACATTCACCTGGACTGATGCCAAGACTGATTCCGGCGATGAGTCCGGCACTGATACGGAAAATGATGACTCTGCCTCTGAGGCTCCGGCCGTAGCCGAGACTCCTGTGGAGGCCACTGTGGAGGAGCCCGAACCGGTTGCCTCACAGCCGGTTGCCCCGCAGCCTGTTGTCCCGGCCGAGGTGAAGCCTGCCGTGTGCAATCTCCCTGCCGCCCGGTCCGACAGTATAATAGTGGAGGCCGGCCCGGAACTCTCCACCGATGTTGTGGAGTCACTTCCGAGGATTGATGTCAGGGCGGAGCTTGACAAATATGAATTCCCGTCCCTGGACATCCTGGGAGACCATTCCAAGGACATCCACAAGGTATCTGAAAGCGAGCTCAACAGGAATAATCTGAAGATAAGGTCAACCCTGCAGACATATAAAATCGGGGTGGAGAATGTCGTGGCCGTGGTAGGCCCGACCGTGACCCTGTACAAGGTCTATCCCTCGGTGGGCGTGAAAATCGCTTCCATCTGCAACCTCTCCAAGGAACTTGCAATGGCATTGAACACCAGCAGGGGAGTCCGCATTGTTATGTTGCCTGATTCTGTCGGGCTTGAGGTGCCGAACGATTATCCTTCAATGGTGCCTCTGAAGGCTCTGCTCAATGATGACGAGTTCCGCAATACCAAGGCCGACCTGCCGGTGGCCATCGGTGTGACCATCACCCAGAAGGTCAAGGTGTTCGACCTTGCCAATGCGCCGCATCTTCTGGTTGCGGGAGCCACCCAGCAGGGCAAGTCCGTGGGCCTGAACGTGCTCGTGGCATCATTGCTCTATGCGAAGCACCCTTCTGAGTTGAAGCTTGTCTTCGTTGATCCTAAGATGGTGGAATTCAATGCCTACAAGGATCTTCTCCATCATTATCTCGCAGTGCTTCCGACAGCATCCGACGAGAAGGAGGAGGCCGAAAACGCCATTGTCAAGAAGCCGGCTCAAGCTGACGACATTCTCAAGTCCCTCTGCATCGAGATGGACGAGAGATACGAGCTCCTGAGCAAGGCCTCTGTGAACAATATCAAGCTTTACAACGACAAATACCGCGACCGTCATCTCCTGCCTACCGAAGGGCATAGATATCTGCCTTACATCGTCACGATTATCGACGAGTATGCTGACCTCACCATGGCCGGAGGAATGGGAGGCGAGGCCAAGAACCAGTCCAGGAGCATCACCAATTCCATCATCAGGCTGGCCCAGAAGGGCCGTGCCGCGGGAATCCATCTGGTGCTGGCCACCCAGAGGCCGTCAGTGGACATCATCACCGGCGTGCTGAAGACCAATTTCCCTACACGAATCTCCTTCAGGGTGTCCCAGATGCAGGATTCCAGGACTATCCTGGATGCTCCGGGAGCCGAGAAGCTCATAGGCAAGGGAGATATGCTCTACTATGCCGGAGTCGATATGGAGCGTATCCAGTGCGCCTTCATCAGTAATGCTGAAATCAATGATCTGAACAAGGCAATCGCCTCACAGACAGGATACAAGAAGAGTTACAACACCCCATATTACCTTCCGGCCCCGGAGAAATCCGACGGAGGCACGATGATTGATATGTCAGACCTCGATGAACGTTTCGAGGAGGCCGCAAGGATGGTTGTGACTACACAGAAGGGCTCAACCTCCGATATCCAGAGGAAACTCGGTATGGGATATTCCAAGGCGGGCAGAGTCATGGACCAGCTGGAGGCCGCCGGTATCGTCGGCCCTCAGGAGGGCTCCAAGCCGAGACAGGTGCTCGTGCCCGACCTCGCCACCCTCGACACGATATTGAGCGCTTACAGGAAATGAAAAAGATTCTTACATTCGTCGCATTGGCGTTTCTGCTTGGCTACAATGCTGATGCCCAGCAGGTTCTGCAGGATTTCTCAAAGGCCGTATCCTCGCATTGCG
>JALFFZ010000162.1 GCA_022777585.1 Bacteroidales bacterium
TTGTCTCATTGAAACCGTTGGCAGCCAGGAAGTTGGAGATGTAGTTGCGGACGGTTTCCGGATCCGGAACCGGAGTCGTGCCCACCGACATCTTCATGTGGTGAGGAAGTTCGATGTTGTTGTAGCTGTAGATTCGGAGAATCTCCTCGACAACGTCGCACTCGCGGTAAACGTCAATCATATAGGACGGTGCGGCAACCTTGGCGCCACCCTGGCGCTTCTCGATAAAATCGTATGAAAGCCAGGTCAATATGTTCTCAATGACATCGTGGCCGATCTTCTTTCCGATGAAGTTCTCAATCCTGTCATAGTCGAGATCAATGACCTTCTTCTCAATAGGCTGAGGATAGTTCACCTGGACCTTGCCTGTGATATGACCACCGGCAAGCTCCTGTATCAGAAGGGCTGCACGTCTTGCCGCAAGCGGAATTATTCCCGGGTCAGCGCCTCTCTCGTAACGGAACGAAGCGTCTGTCTGGAGACCGTGGGTCTTGGATGTCTTGCGGATTGAGCCCGGGTCGAAGTATGCGCTCTCGAGGAATACATTGAGGGTGGACTCTGTAACTCCGGAGTCAATGCCGCCGAACACGCCTGCGATGCACATCGGGCCCTCTGCATTGGCAATGACCATATCATTGGCGTGAAGATTTCTCTCCACCCCGTCCAGAGTCACAATCTTCTCACCCTCACCGGCCCTGCGGACAATCACCTTGCCGCCGGCAATCTTGTCAGCGTCGAAGGTATGCAGAGGCTGACCAAGCTCGAAGAGCACGAAATTGGAAATGTCAACCACGTTGTTGATCGGATGGAGACCGATGGCGAGCAACTTCTCCTGAAGCCATTCCGGAGAGGGGCCTACCTTCACATCCCTGATGGTAATTCCGTCATATTCAGGGGCTCCGTCCACATCCTGAACCTCTACAGGGATGGCCTCTCCCTCACCTTCGGCAAATGCCGAAACATCAGGATAGGAGAATGAGCACGGTATGCCGTTGAGCTTCAGATATGCGTAGAGATCCCTTGCGACTCCGATATGGGAGGCGGCATCTACCCTGTTGGCAGTGATTTCATACTCTATTACCGCCTCTGACTTGAGACCGAGATAATCCCTTGCTGGGACACCTACAGGTGCATCAGCCGGAAGAACCTTGATTCCGGAGTGGTCATTGCCGATGCCAAGTTCATCCTCGGCGCAAATCATTCCAAAAGACTCCACTCCGCGGATCTTGGACTTCTTGATCTTGAAATCGCCCGGAAGAACGGCCCCGATTCTGGCAAAAAGCACCTTCTGGCCTGCAGCCACGTTCGGAGCGCCGCAAACCACGGTTATCAGTTCGCCCGTACCGTCATCGACCTTGGTAACGTGGAGATGATCCGAATCCGGATGCATCACGCATTCCTTCACCTCCGCAACAACGACCTCCGGACACAATTTCTCTTCCTCGGAAACCGAATCCACCTCAATGCCTATGGATGTCATGGCATCCGCTATCTCCTGCGGCGTAAGACCGCACTCGAGATATTCCTTCAACCAACTGTAAGAAAGTTTCATATCTGTTCAATTTTTTATTTCCAATGTTATCCGGCAATGTCCTCCGGATTGAAAAGGGAGGCCGCAAACTCCTTCTTGTCAAAGACCTTGAGGTCATCCACACCCTCTCCTATTCCGATGAACTTGATCGGAATCTTCATCTGATCCACAATCCCGATTACGACTCCTCCCTTGGCCGAACCGTCCAGCTTTGTAACCGCAAGAGAGGTCACATCCGTAGCCTTGGAGAACTCCTGGGCCTGATGGTAGGCATTCTGGCCTGTGGAGCCGTCGAGAACCAGCATTACCTCGTGAGGGGCATCCGGGATTACCTTCCTGATGACATTGCGGATCTTGGTGAGCTCATTCATCAGGTTGATCCTGTTGTGAAGCCTGCCCGCAGTGTCAATGATGACCACATCCGCATTTTTCGCCACGGCGGACTTGACCGTGTCATAGGCCACGGAAGCGGGATCCGAGCCCATCTCCTGACGGACAATGCCGACTCCGGCCCTGTCAGCCCATATCTGGAGCTGATCGACAGCAGCAGCCCTGAATGTATCGGCTGCGCCGAGAATCACATTCTTTCCCTCAGACTTGAATCTTGCGGCGAGCTTGCCTATGGTCGTGGTCTTGCCGACTCCGTTGACTCCCACTACCAGGATGACATAAGGCTTTTTCGAGAGGTCGAAAGGAAGGCTGCCGGAACAGGCAGAACTCTCTCCATCCACGTCCAGAAGCTTGGATATTTCATCCCTGAGCATCTCGACGAGCTCGTTCATTGACATAAACTTATCCCTTTCAACCCTGTCCTCGAGATTCTCCACGATTTTCAATGTCGTCTCAACTCCCATATCGGAAGATACGAGAGCCTCCTCAATTGCATCGAGGACATCATCATCCACCCTCGACTTGCCTATTACGGCTCTCGAGAGTCTCTTGAAGAAGCCTTCGTTGGTCTTCTTCACGCCTTTGTCGAAAATTCCCATAACACAGTCAGAATAATCAAGCAAATATAGTGAAAGTCAGTGTAAAGTCCAAATGAGATACAATGCGCAACGGCCAATCCCGGACAAAATGAAAGTGGACGGCAAAAACTGCCATCCACTCTCAAAGATATTTCTGTTCCTTGCGGAATGATTACTTCTTCTCGAAGAAATCCTTCTCCTTGCCGGCATCCACGAACTGCTCAACGAAGACATAAGCACCAGTCTTCGGAGACTTGTCCATACGGATGCACTTCACGATGCTTCTTGCGCCAGCCTTGGCTGCGAAGGTTGCGACTGCTTTCTTTGCCATAAAACTGCTCTCCTAAATTTATTTGATCTCACGATGAAGAGTCACCTTGTGGAGGTAAGGATTGTATTTCCTACGCTCAAGACGCTCGGTTGTGTTCTTCTTGTTCTTGGTGGTAATGTACCTTGACATTCCAGGTACACCGCTCTCTTTCTGCTCGGTGCACTCCAGGATGACCTGCACCCTGTTTCCTTTAGCCTTCTTTGCCATAATTACTTCAGATTAAACAAGGTTGATATATCCTTTCTTCTGTGCATCCCTGAGGGTCTGCTCAAGGCCATTCTTCTCGATGTGCCTGATACCCTTGCAGGTAACCTTAAGTGTCACGAACCTCTGTTCTGACTCAAGCCAGAACTTCTTGTGCTTGAGGTTCAAAGAGAATTTCCTCTTTGTACGGAGCTTGGAGTGGGCAACGTTGTTACCGATCATCCTCTTCCTTCCAGTTATTTGACAAACCTTTGCCATATTATTGTACTTTTATAATTTTCAAAATATTGATGCGAAGTGCAAATATCGCGTTTAATTCTCTAATTTCCAAATATTCTACACAAATTTCAAGAATCTGCGCCATCTGATATTTGAAGGGAAAGACCTTGAACTGTCGGTAGATAGCCATATTACGGCAGGCCGCCCGACTATATGATCCTCAGGTACGAATCCCCAATATCGTGAATCAAGAGAATTGTGGCGATTGTCGCCCATCATAAAATAGTAATCCTGACTGAATGTGTACTCGTCCGTCTCTTCCCCGTTGATGATAATCCTTCCGTCAGCATTGACCTGAAGGCTGTTGTGCTCATAATCCCTTATTATTCTCTCGTAGAGCGGGAGCACTTCGGCATTCAGTTTCACTGTGACTCCAGCCTTCGGAATCCAGATTGGTCCGTAATTGTCCCTGGTCCATCTGAAGTTCTCCCTGAACGGGAAAAGCATCAGGTATGAATCCGGATAATCCGGAGGATAAACATCGACAAGCTCTTCCACCGCCGTCACATTCGGACAAGCCTTTACCTTTTCCAGCATTGAGGCCGTAAGGGCCATCTGCGGGTATCCCGGCAAGGTCTCGTCATAATAGAGTTCGGCAATGTTGAGTCCGAGTCTGTCCAGTGTCTTCTGGTTGATTCTCGTTCCGTTGGTGATGACTGCATAGGTGCTCTGCACGCCCGGCCATACTGTCTGAGGCTCCGAGTTTATGTGCACTCTTCCGTCAACTATCGTCAATGTATCCCCGGCCACAGCCACACATCTCTTGACATAGTGGTCCTTCTTGTCGGAAGGCCTTGCGATGACAGGACCGTAGTTCCTTACCGCATAGTCCTTGCCGTAAAGCCGGCATACTGTGTAATAGTCCTCGGACGGCGCCTTGACAAGGACTGAATCCCCGTCAGGGAAACCGAATACGACATAATCACCTCTTCTCACGTTACGGAAGCCCTTGAGCCTCCTGTAGTCATTCTGGATAAGGGTCGAATAGGATTCCTTGCCGAAAATGACATTGTGAGTGAACGGTATGGTCAGAGGAGTCTGCGGAATCCTCGGACCGAAAGCCAGTTTGCTTACGAAAAGATGATCTCCGGTAAGCAGAGAACTTTCCATCGATGATGAAGGAATCTTGAATGCCTGGAAAAAGAAAATATTGATGAACGTGACGAAAACGACGGCGAAGATAATGGCATCAAGCCAGTCCAGCCAGGCATTTCTCTTCTCTCCCTCCTTGTATTCCTTTTTCCAGAACAGCCACTTCACCTTGCGTGTGATGTGGTGATCGAAAATGACTGCAAGGCCGAGGAGCCACCAGTAATTTCCCAACCAGATCACCCATAGCAAATAAAGCAGAGACCAGAATATGAGTCTCGCCCACTTGTTATGATATAGATCCCTCAATGTCATCAGTCAGTTTATTTTACCTGGTTGACGATAGCTTCGAAAGCCTTAGGATTGTTCATTGCGAGGTCGGCGAGGACCTTCCTGTTGAGACCTACGTTCTGCTTTGCGAGCTTGCCCATGAACTGGGAATAGGACATACCGTACTGACGTGCGGCAGCATTGATTCTCTGAATCCAAAGAGCGCGGAACTCGCGTTTTTTGGCCTTGCGGTCACGATAAGCATAGGTGAGACCCTTCTCGTAGGTGTTCTTCGCTACCGTCCAGACATTCTTTCTGGAGAGGAAATAGCCGCGGGTTCTTTTAAGAAGCTTCTTGCGGCGTGCCCTTGAGGCTACTGAATTTACTGATCTTGGCATAATTTAAATGATTTCTGGATACAGTGACCGGACAACCCGGTTCTTGTCGACTGCATTCCGATTGCACTTTTTGTTTGTGAAAGATAATTACATTACAAGAAGTTCCTTTACTCTCTTGACATCTACACTGTGAACGAGTGCGAAATGGTCAAGATTTCTCTTCTGCTTCTTGGTCTTCTTGGTGAGGATGTGGCTGTGATAAGCGTGCTTCCTCTTGATTTTTCCCGTTCCGGTAAGCGCAAAACGCTTTTTGGCACCGGAGTTGGTCTTAAGCTTTGCCATTTTACAACAATTTTATGATTAATAATATTCAAAATCCCTCCCGGACCGGCCGGGAGAGAAGATGCTGCTACTTTTTCTTAATCGGAGCGATCATCATTATCATCCTCTTGCCCTCGAGCTGCGGCATATTCTCAGCCCTTCCGAACTCCTCAAGCTCGACGGCGAAACGGAGAAGAAGTTTCTCTCCCTGGTCGGCGAACTGAATCGAACGGCCTCTGAAGAATACCGACGCCTTGACCTTGGAACCCTCCCCGAGGAACTCCTGGGCGTGCTTGAGCTTGAACTGGAAGTCATGCTCATCGGTGTTCGGACCGAAGCGGATTTCCTTTATCACAATCTTGGTGGCATTCTGCTTCATCTCCTTGGCCTTCTTCTTCTGCTGGTAAAGATACTTCTGGTAATCAAGTATCTTGCACACAGGAGGGTCTGCCTTGGCAGTAATCTCGACCAAGTCAAGTTCCATCTCGTCAGCCATCTTCATAGCTGCGGAAATCGGATAGATGCCCGGCTCCGGAATGTTGTCACCTACGAGACGCACCTTGGGTGCCCTGATCTCCTCATTGATGTTCAATTCATTCTCGTCCTTGCGGCGACCTGACGGCAGTCTGCTGTCACGTGCGCCTGCGGGCCTCGGGCCTGCCGGTCTTGGTGCTCCGGCCGGTCTGTTTCCAGATGGCTTAGGGCCACTGAAATGTGGTTTGAAAGGCGTTGCGATAAAAAATCCTCCTAAATTAAGTTAATATCATCAAAAACTTGCAGAGTTCGAGGCGACTGACGCCGTAAACCTTGCAATGAAGTCTTCTACTTTCATAGAGCCCTGATCGGCTCCCTCGTAACGTACCGAAACTGTTCCCTCCGTCATCTCCTTCTCTCCCACAATCACGAGGAGAGGCACCCTGAGCAGGGAAATCTCGCGGATTCTCTTGCCCAATGTCTCGTTGCGGTCGTCAACGGAACTGCGAATATCGGATTTTTTCATCAAATCACAAACTTTTTTTGCATAATCCGCATATTTTTCGCTGACTGGCAGTACTTTGACCTGATCGGGAGCAAGCCAGAGAGGAAGGTGTCCGGCGGTGTGCTCGAGGAGGACGGCAGTGAATCTTTCGATGGATCCGAACGGTGCGCGGTGAATCATTACAGGACGCTTCTTGGAGCCATCCTTGTCAGTATATTCGAGCTGGAATCTCTCAGGAAGATTGTAGTCCACCTGAACTGTTCCGAGCTGCCACTTCCTTCCGAGGGCATCCTTGACCATAAAGTCGAGCTTCGGGCCGTAGAATGCAGCCTCGCCATACTCAACGACAGTCTGGAGACCCTTCTCGGCGGCAGCCTCGATAATTCCCTGTTCAGCCCTGTCCCAGTTCTCGTCGGAACCGATGTACTTCTCCTTGTGCTCAGGGTCACGGAGTGAAACCTGGGCCGTGAAGTTCTGGAACTTGAATGAGCCGAATACATAGAGAATGAGGTCGATTACCTTCTCGAACTCTTCCTTGAGCTGGTCCGGACGGACGAAGAGGTGGGCGTCATCCTGAGTGAAGCAGCGGACCCTGGTAAGTCCGTGGAGCTCACCGCTCTGCTCATAACGGTAAACTGTACCGAACTCGGCAAACCTCAATGGGAGATCCCTGTAGGACCTCGGAGCCGAGCGGTAAATCTCGCAGTGGTGAGGGCAGTTCATCGGCTTGAGCATATACTCCTCGCCTTCCTGCGGGGTATGAATCGGCTGGAACGAGTCCTTGCCGTATTTTGCATAGTGGCCTGAAGTCACATAAAGCTGCTTGCTTCCGATATGAGGGGTGACAACAGGGAGATATCCGTACTCGTCCAGTTTCCTGCGGAGGAAGTTCTCGAGCTGGAGACGCATCACGGAGCCGCGTGGCAGCCAGAGAGGAAGGCCGAGACCCACCCTTGAGGAGAAGGTGAAGAGTTCCATCTCCTTGCCGAGTTTCCTGTGGTCACGCTTCTTTGCCTCCTCGAGCATCACGAGATACTCATCGAGAAGGGACTTCTTAGGGAAGGTTATTCCGTAGATTCTGGTAAGCTGCTGACGCTTCTCGTCTCCTCTCCAATATGCTCCGGCGATGGCTGTGAGCTTCACTGCCTTGATCATCGAGGTATCGCGGAGATGCGGTCCGCGGCAGAGATCGGTGAAACTTCCATTCTGGTAGAAGGTAATCTTGCCGTCCTCCAGTTCGTCAATCAGTTCAACCTTGTATTCGTCCCCCTTCTCATTGAAATATTTGAGAGCATCCGCCTTTGCCACGTGAGTGCACTGGAACGCCTCCTTGGAATGGGCGAACTCGAGCATCTTCTTCTCGATGGCCGGGAGATCATTGTCAGAAAGGACCTTGTCACCAAGGTCGACGTCATAGTAGAATCCGTTTTCAAGAGCCGGTCCGATTCCGAACTTCACGCCCGGATAAAGGGCCTCGAGGGCCTGTGCCATGAGATGCGCCGAAGAATGCCAGAATACGTGCTTTCCTTCCGGGTCATCCCATTTGAGCAGTCTGACGCTGCTGTTCTTCACAATCGGCGTGTCAAGTCCGATGACATTTCCCTTGCCCACTGTCGCATCATCGTCGGCTTTGACAGAGACAGCCAGAACATCGGCTGCCAACCTCGGGCTGATGCTTTCCGCAATCTGATAACCTGTTACTCCTTCTTCGAAGGACCTGACGCTTCCGTCAGGAAATCTGATGTCAATCATCATCTGAAAAAATTAAAAACCCAATAATTGAATTGGACTGGCCAGTATTTACAAACCAAGTACTTGAACTTGGCCAGCCATATTATCAGTTCAAGACTGCAAAGATACGAATTTTTTACGTACATTTGCACAGATAAACCAATATATATTGCAATGGCAGCTAAGATTGACAGCAGAACAATGTGGAATGAAGGCGCCGGATACGGGATGATTCTCGGCCTTGCAACCGGGGTGTTCATTTTCCTGAATATGGGGACAGCGGCACTCGCGGAGAATGGAGGAGCGGGGCTGAAAATGCTTGCCGTGGCATTGAATGCGGGCCTCTGGCTGGTAAAATTTCTCGGATGCCTCTGGCTCATGCGCTTCTTCATGCTGAAGTTCGCCGCCGGACACAGAGGAGTCGACAACAGGCAGAGTTTCAGGCTCGGCCTCATCGTTGCCCTGACCTCGGCGGTGGTGTATTCCGGCATCAAGCTGCTGAACATATGCGTCATATCCCCGGATGCGGTGGAAGAGGCCGTAAAGGTCGCGGTGGACAGCGTACGCTCAATGCCGGGAGTCAGCGACAGCGATATCATATCCATCGAAAGATCCATGGGAATGTACCCGCAGATCGACTTCTTCTCGAATCTGATATACTGCTTCATCTACGGTGCCATCGTGGCAAAAATCTTCTCCGCAGGCATTCCTCCGAGGGACATCTTCGCGGAGGATAACATTGAACCGGAGCAATAAGAACCAGTCCGACAATAAATCATGAAACCTGACATTTCTATCATAATTCCCCTCCTCAATGAAAAGGAATCCCTTCCGGAACTCACATCCTGGATCAGGGAGGTAATGCTGAAGAACGGATGGAAATACGAAATCATAATGGTGGACGACGGCAGCACGGACGGTTCCTGGGACAAGATAAAGGAACTGGCTTCGGGGGACGCCGGAATCCACGGAATCCGTTTCCGCAGGAACTACGGCAAGTCGGCCGCGCTCTACCACGGTTTCAAGGAGGCTGCGGGCAATGTTGTCGTGACAATGGATGCAGACCTCCAGGACTCCCCTGAGGAGATTCCGGAGATGTACAGGCTCATTACGGAAGAGGGCTGGGACATCGTATCCGGCTGGAAGCAGCACAGGAAGGACAATGCCCTGACCAAGAATCTTCCGTCCAAGCTTTACAATGCCACCGCGAGATGGATTACGGGCATCAGGCTCCACGACATGAACTGCGGGCTGAAGGCCTACCGCAACGAGGTCGTGAAGAATGTCGAGGTATATGGGGAGATGCACCGCTACATACCTTATCTGGCCAAAAATGCCGGGTTCACCCGCATCACCGAGAAGCCGGTTCACCATCAGAAACGAAAATACGGCAAGAGCAAGTTCGGCATCGAGCGTTTCGTTAACGGATTTCTCGACCTGATTTCCCTGTGGTTCCTGAGCACTTTCGGAAAGAAGCCGATGCATTTCTTCGGGTTCACGGGCATACTGATGTTCCTGACCGGATTCATAATTGCGGTATGTCTGATAGCAGGAAAGCTCATACACCAGGCCGGCGGAATGCATTTCCGTCCGGTGACCGACCAGCCGCTGTTCTACATCGCACTGCTTGCGGTACTGCTCGGAGCGATGCTGTTCCTGACCGGGTTCATCTGTGAAATGATTTCCAGAAACTCCTCTGACAGAAATAGATACAACATCAGGGAGGAATTCTGAGGCTCCTCCCTGACTCATATTCTCTCCGCCCGGTCGGAATGACAGAGCTACCTGATACCGTATTTCTTGAGAATTCTGAGCACCGGCTTCTCAATGGAGCGCGCCCAGATGGTGTAGCCATGGTCTCCGGGATGGATTCCGTCCACTGAAGACTCATGGAGTTCATCGGTGGCATTGGCCCTTACGTAATATACATTGTCGTACTTCTTTACGGCAATAGCCATGAGGGAGTCGGACATAGCCTGCTTTTCAGCCTCGAACTTTTCCGTGGCAAGGTCGAAATTCCTTTTCTCCCTGTAAATGGTCCGCTGGAATATCAGAGGAATGTCCGGATGCGCCTTCTGAATCCTCTCGATGAACGGGAAAAGCCTCTCCTCAATCAGCTCTGCGGAAGGATTTGAGAAAGAATCAAAAACCAATGCGTCCACGTCGGCGGCGCAGAGCACATCCGCGAAATACGGCTGGAGTTTGGAGTTTCCGCTGCATCCGAGACTGAGCATCTGGATACCGGTATGCCTCGTGAACTGGGCCGGATAACTCATACCCGCCCTGCTGGTGCTGATTCCGTGTGTAAAACTCGAACCGAAGATTCCTACCCTGTGGCGGAACGGAGACTCGATGGCGGAGATTTCCGCATTCCGGTCCACTCCGATTTTCACGGACAGGAGTTCATTGTAAATCGGAAGATAGAGGAGACATTCCTTCTCCGAATTGTCCATATTCTTTATCAGGACCAGATTGTCACCGGACTTTTCCGGCTTCGTTGCACCTGCGGCTGCCCAGAGCCATTCCCCCTCCTTTTTTATGTAAAGGTCATAGCCTCTGTATGCAATCGGCATCGTATTTACAGCATTGTATGCAGGGCCATATTCAGTCTTTACGGTAATGGTGGAGGAATTGGTCCTGAACACCACGGCGAGGCCGGAGGCGCAGCGCACCTGATTGTTCTCAGAGGCGGTGAAACCCTTGAATTTCACAGTGTCAACCCTGTGGTAAGGGTTCGGAGTGTCCGGAAAGAGTTTTCCGATGAGGTTAAGGTCGGATGCTTCAATGAACCGGTATCCGGCCGACTGGGCTCCCGCAAACAACGCGCAGGAAAACGCCAAAACCAACGTTAAGGTTATCTTTTTCATTTTCAATAAGTTATTAGTCAGAAAACCCTCATTTGCCAGCAGCCTCGCGCTCCCGGGTCCTCTTGTTCAATGCCTGCACGTAGGCCCTGGCATTGCGGAGATGCTCCTGATATGTTGCGGCGAAATTATGCGAGCCGTTGAACTCCGGGCTCGCGCAGAAGAAGAGATAGTTCTCACCCTGAGGATTGAGCACGGCATTCATCGCATCCCTTCCCGGAGCATAAATCGGAGCCGGCGGAAGACCGGCATTGCGGTAGGTATTGTAAGGCGAATCTATTGTCAGATGTTTCCTGTAGATTCTGTTCAATGTGTAGTCGTAGCAGAATGCTATGGTCGGATCAGCCTGCAGCTTCATCCCCTTGTGGAGGCGGTTCAGATACACTCCCGCAATTTTCGGATATTCAGGAACATAATTGGATTCGCCCCTGACAATGGAGGCCAGGATAGCCACCTCGGACGGAGTCAGTCCCTGGACCTTGGCCTTGGCCTTGTTCTCCTCAGTCCAGAAAGCATCCAGGGCAGCCTTGTTCTTGTCAAGAATCGTCTGCATAGAGTCTGTCCAATAGACCTCATAGGTGTCAGGGATGATGAGGCCGAACACGTTCTCCGGTGTGAATCCGTAGCCTGCCAGCAAGGCAGAATCCTTCAGGGCGGCCATCACGTCGGCCGAGTCAAGCAGCATCTGCCGGCTGATCTTCCTGGCCAGATCCCCACGTTTGCGAATCGCTCCGGAAATGACAAGATTCACAGGAGTCTGCCATCCGCCCTTCAGCATTCGCGCCACGTAAGTACTTGTATTGGACGTGGATATAGTATAATGTCCCGGCTGAATCCGGGATGCCTCGGGAGAAATCGGAAGGAGTCCCTCCTCCCTGAACGCCCTCTCCAGGCTCCTCGGCCTTATGACGATTCCGCTGTCCACAAGTTCCTCAACGATGTCGAGGGCATTCATCTTGGGATAGACGTAAATCTCCATCCCTCCGCTGAAATTCGGCAGCTTCCTGTCCACATATTTCCTGCCGACAATGAAGCCGGCTGCCGCG
>JALFFZ010000068.1 GCA_022777585.1 Bacteroidales bacterium
CAGATGCTGAGGTGAAGACTGTCCTCCTCCAGAAGGACGAGGCCAGCGACAATGAGTATGCCATCATCTACAACACTCTGCAGAAAGATCCGACCAATACGGAAAAGGAAGCCGTCAACTAAATCTACAAGCAGCTCCGCAACTCGGAACCGCCTGATGAGGCAACCGCAAGGGATGTCATTGACAAGCTCTTCTTCTCCGAAAAGAGATATGACCTCGGTATTGTCGGAAGATACCGTCTCAACAAGAAGCTGAGTCTCACCATCGACCCGGCTCTCCGCGTACTGACCAATACCGACATCATCGAGATTATCAAGTATCTCATCCAGCTGATTAATTCCAAGGCTTCAGTGGATGACATTGACCATCTGAGCAACCGTAGGGTCAGAACTGTAGGCGAGCAGCTTGCCAACCAGTTCAGCGTAGGTCTCTCCAGAATGGCCAGGACAATCCGCGAGAAGATGAACGTAAGGGACAGCGAGCAGTTCAATCCGGTTGACCTCATCAACTCCAAGACCCTTTCGTCCGTCATCAACTCCTTCTTCGGAACCAGCCAGCTTTCACAGTTCATGGACCAGACCAACCCTCTTGCCGAGGTTACTCACAAGAGGCGTCTTTCAGCCCTCGGTCCGGGAGGTCTCTCCAGGGACAGGGCAGGATTCGAGGTCAGGGACGTACACTACACGCATTACGGAAGACTTTGTCCTATCGAGTCTCCTGAGGGACCGAACATCGGACTTATTTCGTCCCTCTGCGTATATGCCAAGATTGACAATCTCGGATTCATCGAGACACCATACCGCAAGGTCAACAACGGAAAGGTTGATCTCAGCGACGAGGGATGGAAATTCATGAGTGCCGAGGAGGAAGAGGACAAGCTCGTTTCCCTTGCCAATGTGAAGATGACCGATGACGGTGTCATCGAGGACGACAGAATCCAGTGCCGTCTCGAGGCCGACTTCCCGGTTGTCACAAAGGAGGAGGTTGACTATATGGACGTGGCTCCGAACCAGATGGCTTCCGTGGCCGCATCCCTCATTCCGTTCCTCGAGCATGATGACGCCCACCGTGCACTCATGGGTGCGAACATGATGCGTCAGGCCGTTCCGCTTCTCAGGCCTGAGTCTCCGATTGTCGGTACCGGACTTGAAGAGAGAGTCTGCATTGACTCCAGGACTCAGGTGATGGCCGACCGCCGTGGAGAGGTTGTCTATGTTGATGCCAATGAGATTCACGTGAAGTATGACAGGAGCGCGGACGAGAAATTCGTAAGCTTCACTCCTGACATCACAGTATATCACCTTCCTATATACAGGAGGACGAACCAGAGTACTACCATTTGCCTCAAGCCGATAGTACGCAAGGGTGACATCGTGGAGAAGGGTCAGGTAATGACCGAAGGCTACGCCACCCAGAACGGTGAGCTTGCACTTGGCAGGAATCTGATGGTCGCCTTCATGCCTTGGAAGGGTTACAACTATGAGGACGCCATCGTGCTTTCAGAGAAGATGGTGCGCTGGGATATCCTCACTTCAGTTCACGTTGACGAATTCGTGACTGAGGTACGTGAGACCAAGCGTGGTATGGAAGAGCTTACTTCCGATATTCCGAACGTCAGCGAGGATGCCACAAGGTTCCTTGACGAGGACGGTATCGTGATGGTGGGTGCCCATATCGAGCCGGGTGACATCATGGTAGGTAAGATTACTCCTAAGGGAGAGAGCGATCCTTCACCGGAGGAGAAACTCCTCAGGGCAATCTTCGGCGACAAGGCCGGTGATGTCAAGGATGCTTCCCTCAAGGCCAATCCTTCCCTCAGCGGAACTGTCATCAAGACGGCTCTCTACGCCAAGGTGGCCAAGGAAGGAAACCGCAAGGGTGCAAGGGCTGAGCAGAAGGCAAAGCTCGACAGCATTCAGGAGGATTTCAACAGGAAGGCCGAGGCATTGTATGCCAAGTTCTTCGATAAGCTCGCCGCTCTCGCCGAGGGCAGGAAGAGCTCCGGAATCTTCGACCTCTACGGTGTTGAGCTTATTCCTGAAGGAAAGGAAATCACCGCCGCTCAGCTCAAGACTATTGACTATAACAATGTCAATTCAAATGGCTGGACCGATGATGCTCACGCCAATGATATGATCAGGGATCTTATCAACAATTATTGCATCGCTTACAAGGAGGCTGCCGCCGTCAACAAGAGAGCGGTTGACAAGGTCAAGATCGGTGACGAACTTGCGAATGGCGTGATGCAGCTTGCCAAGGTTTATATTGCAAAGAAGAGAAAGATCACAGTCGGTGACAAGATGGCCGGACGCCACGGAAACAAGGGTATCGTGGCCAAGATTGTCAGGGAGGAGGATATGCCGTTCCTCGAGGACGGAACTCCTGTGGACATTGTCCTCAACCCTCTCGGTGTGCCTTCCCGAATGAACCTCGGACAGATTTACGAGACAGTTCTCGGATGGGCAGGCAAGCAGCTCGGCGTGAAGTTCAGCACTCCAATTTTCGACGGTGCAAGCCTCGACGAGCTCTGCGAATATACTGACAAGGCAGGTCTTCCAAAGTTCGGCAGGACTCATCTCAGGGATGGCGGTACAGGTGACTGGTTCGACCAGTATGCGACAGTCGGTGTCATCTATATGATCAAGCTCGGCCATATGGTCGATGACAAGATGCACGCCAGGTCCATCGGTCCTTACTCTCTCATCACCCAGCAGCCTCTCGGTGGTAAGGCACAGTTCGGAGGACAGCGTTTCGGAGAAATGGAGGTCTGGGCCCTCGAGGCCTTCGGCGCCGCCAACATTCTCCAGGAAATCCTCACTGTCAAGTCAGATGACGTTTCCGGAAGGTCCAAGACGTACGAGGCCATTGTCAAGGGCGAGCCAATGCCTGCTCCTGGCATACCTGAGGCATTGAACGTGATTCTCCACGAACTCAGAGGCCTGGGTCTTAAAGTGACACTTGATTAATCAGTAAGACATTTATTTGTTATACTATGCCTACTTTGAACAATAAAGATAATAAGGTCAGAAGCAATTTCCAGCGGATCAGCATCTCTCTTGCATCTCCGGAGGACATCATCGACAGGTCCCACGGAGAGGTCCTCAAGCCGGAGACGGTGAACTACAGGACTTACAAGCCGGAGCGCGACGGTCTTTTCTGTGAAAAGATCTTCGGTCCTACCAAGGACTACGAGTGCTATTGCGGCAAGTACAAGAGGATCAGGTACCGCGGAATCGTCTGCGACCGATGCGGCGTCGAGGTCACTGAGAAGAAGGTACGTCGCGAGAGGATGGGACACATCACTCTCACTGTACCTGTAGCTCACATCTGGTATTTCAAGTCCGCGCCGAACAAGATTTCGGCCGTGCTCGGAATCCCTGCGAAGAAGCTCGAGTCCGTGATCTATTACGAGAAGTACATCGTCATCAGGCCGGGAGACAGCGGACTCGCCAAGCTTGACCTCCTCACAGAGGACGAGTATCTCGACGTGATGGCAAAGATGCCGGAAAATGACAACCTTCCTGACGATGCTCCTGAAAAGTTCATCGCCAAGATGGGTGCCGAGGGTATCTACGACCTTCTCAAGGAAATCAATATCGACGAACTTGCAAAGTCCCTCAGGACCGCCATGGCCACAGAGACTTCCCAGCAGAGGAAGGCCGAGATTCTCAAGAGGCTCAGCGTGGTGAAGTGGTTCGAGGAGTCCAAGGGAGTCAACCGTCCTGAATGGATGATAATGAGGGTGGTTCCGGTTATCCCGCCGGATCTCAGGCCTCTCGTTCCGCTCGACGGTGGAAGGTTCGCCACATCAGACCTCAATGACCTCTACAGGAGGGTTATCATCAGGAACAACCGTCTCAAGAGGCTTATCGAGATCAAGGCACCTGAGGTGATTCTCAGGAACGAGAAGCGTATGCTCCAGGAGGCTGTCGATTCACTCTTCGACAACTCCAAGAAGTCAAGCGCTGTGAAGAGCGAGTCCAACAGGGCTCTCAAGTCTCTCTCCGACAGCTTGAAGGGAAAGCAGGGACGTTTCCGTCAGAACCTCCTCGGAAAGCGTGTGGACTACTCCGCACGTTCAGTGATCGTCGTTGGTCCGGAGCTCCAGATGCACGAGTGCGGCCTGCCTAAGTTCATGGCAGCCGAGCTTTACAAACCGTTCATTATCAGGAAACTGATTGAGCGCGGCATCGTGAAGACCGTGAAGTCTGCCAAGAAGATTGTGGACAGGAAGGATCCTGTCATCTGGGATATCCTCGAGAATGTGATGAAGGGACATCCGGTTCTCCTGAACCGTGCGCCTACACTTCACAGACTCGGTATCCAGGCGTTCCAGCCACGTATGATCGAGGGCAAGGCCATCCAGCTTCATCCGCTCGCATGTACTGCGTTCAACGCTGACTTCGACGGTGACCAGATGGCGGTCCATCTTCCGCTCAGCAATGCTGCCGTGATGGAGGCCCAGCTTCTCATGCTCGGTTCCCAGAACATTCTCAACCCTGCCAACGGTACTCCTATCACCGTGCCTTCTCAGGACATGGTGCTCGGCCTTTACTATATCACCAAGATCAAACCTGGTGCAAAGGGCGAGGGCAAGAGTTTCTACGGCCCTGAGGAAGTCATCGTGGCTCTCAATGAGGGCGCGGTTGAGCTTCATGCCAAGATTAATGTAAGGCTTGTAGTTGACAAGCAGGACGAGTCCAAGGGAACCCACATGGTTGAGACAACCCCTGGCCGTATCATTGTCAACCAGTATGTTCCGGAGGAGGTTCCTTATGTAAATGAGGTCCTCGGAAAGAAGTCCCTTAGGAAAATCATCACCGAGGTCATCAAGAATACAGGAGTGGCACGCACCGCTCATTTCCTTGATGACATCAAGAACCTCGGTTATGACAGGGCCTTCAGGGCTGGTATTTCCTTCAACCTCGGTGATGTGCTCATCCCTGAGGAGAAGTACAAGCTCATTGACGAGGGCTATGCTCAGGTTGAGGAAATCAAGGGCAACTACTCGATGGGTTTCATCACCAACAACGAGCGTTACAACAAGGTCATCGACCTTTGGACAACCATAGACAACAAGCTCACCGGAATCGTTACCAAGCAGATTTCCGCTGACCAGCAGGGCTTCAATCCTGTATATATGATGCTTGACTCCGGAGCCCGAGGCTCTACACAGCAGATCAAGCAGCTCTGCGGAATGCGAGGCCTTATGGCCAAGCCTCAGAAGTCCGGTGCGGCAGGTGCCGAGATTATCGAGAACCCTATTGTTTCCAACCTCAAGGAGGGAATGACAGTGCTCGAGTACTTCATCTCCACCCACGGTGCACGTAAGGGTCTTGCCGATACCGCCCTCAAGACTGCCGACGCAGGTTACCTCACCAGACGTCTTGTGGATGTTTCGCACGATGTCATCATCAATGAGGAGGATTGCGGAACATTGCGCGGTCTTATGGCAACTGCCATCAAGAACAAGGACGAGGTCGTAGAGTCGCTCGGAGAGAGAATTCTCGGACGTACCTCCGTACACGATATCTTCAACCCTATTACTGGAGAGCTCATCATCAAGGCCGGTGAGGAAATCAGGGAGGCTACCGCCAATCTCATTGACTCTCTGCCTATCGAGCAGGTTGAAATCCGCTCCGTGCTCACATGCGAGTCCCGCAAGGGAGTCTGCGCGAAGTGCTACGGACGTAATCTAGCCACCAGCCGTATGGTCGAGAAGGGCGAGGTTGTCGGAGTCATCGCAGCCCAGTCTATCGGTGAGCCTGGTACTCAGCTTACCCTCCGTACATTCCACGTGGGAGGTACCGCTTCCAGCACAGCCGCTGATTCCACCATCGAGTCCAAGTACAACGGAAAGCTCCAGTACGAGGAGCTCAGGACTCTCGAGAGAGAGACTGTTGACGGTCTCAAGGAGGAAGTCGTTGTCAGCCGTATGGCTGAGCTCAAGATTGTCGATGAGAACACCGGCATCACATTCTCACATTATGATGTCCCTTACGGATCAGTCATCTACAAGAAGGACGGTGATACCGTAGAGAAGGGAGACCTCATCTGCGAATGGGATCCGTACAACGCCATCACCATCGTTGAGACCACCGGTACGGTACGTTTCGACAATATGGAGAGCGGTGTGACATTCCGTGAGGAGAGTGCCGATGAGTATTCCAACAACAAGGACAAGGTCATCATCGAGGCCAAGGACAAGACCAAGAACCCGTCCATTCTCATTGTCGGAGACGAAGGCGAGGTCCTCAAGCAGTACAACCTGCCTGTAGGCGCCCACGTGACTGTCAGCGACGGAGAGAGTGTCAAGATCGGAGAGGTCATCATCAAGATTCCTCGTGCCATCGGTAAGTCCAACGATATTACCGGAGGTCTCCCTCGAGTTACCGAACTCTTCGAGGCCAGAACTCCTTCAAGCCCTGCCATCATCTCCGAAATCAACGGTGAGGTCATCATGGGCAAGGTCAAGAGGGGTAACCGTGAAATCATTGTCAAGAACAGGTCAGGTGTAGAGAAACACTATCTCGTACCTCTCACCAAGCAGATTCTCGTTCAGGAGAATGACTACGTGAAGGCCGGTTCAAGACTTTCCGACGGTGGTATATCACCTACCGACATCCTCAATGTCCTCGGTCCTGTAAAGGCTCAGGAGTACATTGTGAATGAGGTTCAGGCGGTTTACCGTCTCCAGGGTGTGAAGATCAATGACAAGCACTTTGAAATCATCGTCCGCCAGATGATGAGGAAGGTGCAGATCAATGACCCGGGTGACACCGAGTTCCTGCCTGAGGAGCTTGTGGACAAGTGGAAGTTCATGGATACCAACGATGATATCTACGGCAAGTACTATATCGTCGACAGCGGTGATTCCCAGAGATATTCTGTTGGCCAGATTATCAATGCACGCGAGATGCGCAATGAGAATGCATCCCTCGAAAGACAGGGTCTGACAATGATGGCTGTCCGCGAGGCAAGGCCGGCGACTGCAAGCCAGGTTCTCCAGGGTATTACAAGAGCTGCCCTCAAGACCGACAGCTTCATTTCCGCCGCTTCCTTCCAGGAGACAACCAAGGTTCTCAGCGAGGCCGCAATCCGTGGCCGTGTCGATGACCTCGAGGGCCTCAAGGAGAATGTCATCTGCGGACATCTCATTCCGGCCGGAACCGGTCAGAAGGAGTTCCAGGACATCGTGGTAAGCAGCAAGGAGGACTACCTCAAGGAGATGAACGATCTTTAGGAGATAGCCTTATGATAATGAATGAGAGGGTGGTCATCCGGCCATCCTCTCATTTTTTATCTTTTGTGGCAAGTTCCTTCAGCAGGACGGCACGCAGGTTTGACAATGCTGTTCCTTGCCTGAGGATCATCTGTCTTGCGCTGCCACTGGCCAATGCATGGGCCGCAGGAATTCATAGACTTCCTCATTGGCTTTCAATGCATTGGGCATATCGGTCTCCACTCCGTCCCGGTGTGGATTCAGCCTGTCAGCAGGACAAGGACCAGACAGCAGGGTAGTATGTATGAAGTCGTCCGCTTTGTCATATTGATTTCTTATGTTTCCGGGTCTTGGACATTATTGCTGCCTGCAAATTTAGGATGCGGATTGCTGATATCCAAATGTTCTGCACCTGCCTTGCAAATCCCGGAAAATACGTATATTTGCATTCTCCGAATGGATAATTGACGCTAAGGATAATAACCACCAATCATATATGAAAAATACAATTTTAGCATTTCTGGCCACAGTAGGCATGGCCATTACCGCCTGCGACAATGCGGGCAATAAGAGTACAGTGGGATTTGCCGAGGCGGCGCTGATGCCGTATGTTGAGAGCGGGCAGCTTGCCGGGGCAATCAGCGTGTTGTATAATGATGGCGTCGAGGAAGTGGCCTGCGTGGGATATTCTGACCTGGCAGCGGGCAGGAAAATCACCATGGATGATGTCTTCATGCAATGCTCTCAGACCAAGGGATTCTGCGGCGTTACGATGGCAAAGCTCGTTGAGGAAGGCAAGGTCAGCCTCGATGATCCGGTGTCGAAGTACCTTCCGGAGTTCAGGGATCTCTGGGTGCTGGAAGGTGAGTCGGACAGCCTGAGGACATTGCGGCGGGCAAGGAACACGCTGACAATCAGGATGGCGCTAAATCATACCGGAGGATTTCCGTTCGAGGCAAGTGTCAAGAGGAATGATGTCAGGGGCGGTGGCTGGTCCGGAGGTGCGCCGATCCGTCAGGTCGCTGCGGTTGCGGCTGATTCACCTCTCCGTTTTGAACCGGGCACGTCGGTATTGTACTCCAATACAGGAATCGACATTGCGGCAGCTGTGATCGAGGAAGTTACGGGAATGAAATGGGAGCAGTATCTGAAGCAGACCGTGCTTGATCCGCTCGGGATGAAATCCACCTGGTTCTGGCCTACTGACAGACAGCTCAGGACTCAGGTCGAGATGTACAGGACAAAGGAGGGCGGCAAGGCTGAATATGTCAGGGAGCATCCTTGGGAACAGAGGCCTTACAATGATTCCCACGTGTTCGCATCAGCCGGTGCCGGGCTCTGGAGCACCGCCAATGACCAGCTCAAGTTCTACAAGATGCTTATGAATCTCGGAATGGGTGATAACGGAGTCAGGATTCTGGAGGAGGAGACTGTGAAGTCCATTCTTGCACGCTCCACCAGACCTGCGGGCTTCGATGGATATTCTCTCGGACTCGTTGCCCCTGTTGAGGATACCGAGGACTCATGGTTCGGACACGGCGGGGCCTGGGGCACCAACTGCATGGTCAACTGGCACAAGAAGCAGCTGAAACTCTTTGTCATTCAGATCTCTGACAGCACCTCTCCATGGCACGATGACCTCGAGAAGGCCCAGAATGATTTCTTTGCGGCTGAGATTGACAATTCAGGCTCCGATGCCTATACCGGCAGGACTGAATAATCACCCTCTGCCCCTCCCAAATAACAGAAGCTGACCCAAAAGGTCAGCCTCTGTTTTTATTTCGATTGAGCAGAGAATGCTACCTCTCGATGGTAGCCTCGCGGTCCGGTCCGAGTGAAATAATCCTGATAGGAACCCCGAGATAGTCCTCCATGAACTTCACATAGTCCTTGAAGGCCTGAGGAAGATCTTCCTCCCTGCGTATGCCTGTGAGGTCCTGATTCCAGCCCTTGAACTCAGTATAGACCGGAGTGATCTCGGCAGCGGTGTCGAACGGGAACTTGTCGGTCTCCTTGCCGTCCACGATGTAGGATGTGCAGACCTTGATGGTCTCGAACGTGTCGAGACAGTCCGACTTCATCATTATCAGGTCGGTTACGCCGTCGATCATCACGGTGTATTTCAATGCCACGAGGTCCAGCCAGCCTGTCCTGCGAGGCCTTCCGGTCACGGCACCGAACTCGTGTCCGATCTGACGGATTCTCTCGCCGGTCTCGTCGAAAAGCTCGGTAGGGAACGGGCCGCTGCCCACCCTGGTGCAGTATGCCTTGAATATGCCATAGACGTGACCGACTCTTGAAGGAGCTACTCCCAGTCCGGTGCAGACTCCGCCAATCGTCGTATTGGATGAAGTCACGAATGGATAGGAGCCGTAGTCAATGTCGAGAAGTGAGCCCTGCGCACCCTCCGCAAGCATCGGCTTCTCATCCAGCCACTCATTTACAAAATATTCACAGTCAATGAGATCGAACTCCTTGAGGAACTCGGCTGCTGACAGCCACTCCGCCTCATTGGCATCCGGGTCGCACTCGAAATCAAGATCCCTGAGAAGCTGGAGATGCCTTGCCTTGAGCCTGGAGAACCTCTCCTTGAAATCAGGAGCGAGGATATCCCCGACCCTGAGGCCGTGGCGGCTGATCTTGTCTGTGTAGGTAGGGCCGATGCCCTTGAGGGTCGAGCCGATTTTTCCCTTGCCGGCAGCTGCCTCGTATGCGGCATCCAGAAGCTTATGGGTAGGAAGGATGAGGTGAGCCTTCTTGGAAATGTGAATCCTCTCCTTTGCGTCAATGCCCATCTTTGCGACATTGCCGCATTCCTCGCGGAAGGTGACCGGGTCGAGAACGACTCCGCTTCCTATGATGTTGGTGGAACCCTCGCGGAAAATGCCGGAAGGGATGCTCCTCACCACGAAATTATGTCCGTCGAAATGCAGGGAATGGCCTGCGTTAGGGCCGCCCTGGAATCTGGCTACCGCCGGATATCTTCCGGCCAGCACGTCCACGATTTTTCCTTTGCCTTCGTCTCCCCACTGGAGGCCGAGAACAACGTCAAGTGTCATATTGTCAAGTAGTTATTAAGGTTCTAGAATGGAAGGTCATCTCCCGGGTCTGTAGGATATTCAGGAGCGGCAGGCTGGGCTGCCGGCTGCTGATATGCAGGCTGTCCGTAAGCCTGGGACGGCTGGGCATAGCCCTGCTGTGGCGGCATATATCCCGGCCCCTGCTGCTGATATGCAGGCTGCTGGTATCCGCCATTCTGTCCCGGTGCGGCATAACCCGATGCGGCCGGATTGTCCGAGCGCTTGCCAAGGAGCTGGATCACATCGGCCACAACCTCCGTGGTGTACCTCTTGGCCCCGGTCTGGTCAGTCCAGGACCTGGTCTTCAACTTGCCCTCTACATAAAGCTGAGTGCCTTTCTTAACGAATTTCTCCACCGTGTCTGCCAGGCCGCGCCATACGACTACATTGTGCCATTCGGTGTTTTCCTGCAGATTCCCGTTGCGGTCCTTGTACCTCTCGGATGTGGCAAGAGGGAATGAGGCGACTTTCGGTGCAGGGCCCTGCTGGGCCGGATTACTCTCAAGATAACGTACTTCAGGGTCTTTGCCCACGTTACCGATCAACATTACTTTGTTCAGTGACATATAAATGATATTTTAGCCCTGCAATTTATGAATAAGTTTTGAGATAACCTATTTTTTGAGGGAGAACATTTTTCCATTGTCAAGCTCTGCTGATGGCTTCCGACATCGCTCCGCAGTCCGGCTGCCTGCCGGTGAGCCTGCGGTAGCCGGTAACCGCCTGGTAAAGAAGCCAGTCACGGCCGCTGACATAGCGGCATCCGGCTGCATTGAGACGGTCAATGACGGCTCCGGAGAATGAAGGAGTCTTGTAGTTGGCCTCCAGAATTACCTTGGCCGGTCCTGCGGACGGATTTTCCCCGGCGAAATCCTCGTTGGTGAGGCTGTCAATGGCATCGAGCTTCATGGGAAGGGTGTAGATTACGAGCTCGCACTCCTTCAATGCCGGCTTGAAATCCGTTACCGGGTCCACAATGAAGTTGTATTCAGGCAGTTCGTCTGCGATTCTCTGTGCTTTCTCCGCTGTCCGGTTCATAAGTGCAGTGTCAAATCCCAGTTCGGCGGCGGCCACTGCGGCAGCCCTTCCCGCTCCTCCGCAGCCTACAATCAGGGCCTGGGGCTTCTGCGGAAAAATCCGTCCTGTCATCTGCCTGAAGAACTGGTGCACCTTGATGTGGGCTCTGTCTCCGTAGGTCCCGCAGAATTCCGCCACAATGCCGGGGAAATATGCCTCGGCAATGCTGCAGATGATTCCGGTGAAGTCGGAATTGTCTGCCAGAAGTCCGTCCGGGGTCTTCACAATGAGGTTGGATGCTCCGATTTTTCTGCAATAAGGGGTGAACAGTTCAGCCTTCCGGAAGGCCTTCTCCTTGAACGGGGCTGTGACATTGATGCCGTCGTATCCGTCCAGGAATCTTTTCCAGGATGCGTCGAAATCATTGCCCTCGATCAGGTCATATTCCAGTTCTCCGGAATAGCCCGCATTGAAAAGCACAGGGCTCAGGGAGGTGGCGATCGGGTCGCCGATAAGGCCGAATTTGCTCATTGTCTTGTAGTTTATCGTAATTACCGACTCCGTGCCGGTGGCGGCTATCTGCCTGCTCCGCCCTGTCTCTGGCGCACCGCCTCGAATGCGAGGATGGCTGCGGAAACCGAGACATTGAGGGAGTCCAGACTGCCCAGCATCGGTATCTTCACGTGGGCGTCTGCCGCCATTCTCCAGACATCGCTCAGTCCTGTGGACTCCGTTCCCATTACTATTGCCGTGCCGCAGGTCATATCAGTGTCGTAGTACCATGATGAGTCCTGAAGCTGGGCTGTGTAGATTTTTATGTTATTGTCTTTCAGCCATTTGATGGCTTCCCCCGAGGTGGCTGCAGCTACCTGCCGGGTGAAGATTGCACCAAGGCTGGCGCGGATGAGATTAGGGTTGTAAAGGTCAGTGAGAGGGTCGCAGATAATCACGGCATCGGCATCCGCAGCATCCGCTGTCCTTAGAACGGCACCCAGGTTCCCGGGCTTTTCCACGGATTCCAGCACGAGGATGAGGGGATTCTCCCGGAGCCTGAGCCCCGAAAGCGGCCGCTCCTTCATGACCACCTCAGCTACGATTCCTTCCGTGCTGTCTCTGAGGGCTATCCTGTCATATACCGCAGCCGGTACCCGGAAAATGGAAATGTCGCTTCCGCATTGTTCCGCAATGGCCTTTTCCTCCCTTTCGGAAATGATATCCGGGCAGGTGAACAATGCCTTGACCTCGAACCCCGAGGCGGCGCAATGCAGGATTTCCCTTCTTCCCTCCACGACAAAAAGCGCATTCCCGCGCCTGGTCCTGGATTTCTCCCCAAGCGCGAGAAGCATCTTGATTTTCGGATTCTGGACTGATGTGATTGTCTCGATCCGCATGGTCTTATTCCTGTTCGCCTTCCTGACGGGCAGCAGCCTTCTCCGGCCTCATCTGAGGGAAGAAAAGGACGTCCTGGATGGTGCTCTGGCCGGTCATGAACATTGTGAGGCGGTCGATACCCATTCCGAGTCCGGATGTAGGAGGCATACCGTATTCGAGCGCCCTGACGAAGTCATAGTCAATGAACATTGCCTCGTCATCGCCCTTGCTCTTGAGCGCAGCCTGCTCCTCGAACCTCTCGAGCTGGTCGATAGGGTCATTGAGCTCCGAGTAGGCATTGGCAAGTTCCTTTCCGCATACGAAGAGCTCGAAGCGCTCGGTGAGGGTAGGATCCTCGCGATGTCTCTTGGTGAGAGGGGACATCTCCACCGGATAGTCGGTGATGAAGGTAGGCTGTATGAGGTTCTTCTCGCAATATTCCCCGAAGATGGTATCGATGAGCTTGCCCTTGCCCATTGTCGGGTCTATTTCCACATTCAGCTTCTTGCAGGTCTCGCGGAGCTGGTCCTCGTCCATTCCCTTCACATCCACGCCGGCATATTCCTTTATGGCCTCGAGAATCGGAAGCCTGCGGTATCCTGCCTTGAAATCCACGGTGTTCTCGCCGATGGTGACCTGTGTGGTTCCGTTGACTACTGTGGAAATCTTCTCCAGCATCTTCTCCACGAACTCCATCATCCAGAGGTAGTCCTTGTAGGCCACGTAGATTTCCATGCAGGTGAACTCCGGGTTGTGGGTCTTGTCCATTCCCTCATTGCGGAAATCCTTCGCGAACTCATATACTCCGTTGTATCCGCCGACAATCAACCTCTTGAGATACAATTCGTTGGCAATACGGAGGTAGAGAGGAATGTCGAGCGCGTTGTGATGGGTGATGAACGGCCTTGCTGTCGCGCCTCCCGGGATGGACTGGAGAATCGGAGTCTCGACCTCGAGGCAGCCCGCATTGTTGAAATACTCGCGCATGGTGGCCACAATCTTTGCTCTCTTCACGAACACGTCCTTCACCTGAGGGTTTACAATGAGGTCCACATATCTCTGCCTGTAGCGGAGTTCCGGGTCGCTGAATGCGTCGAATACCTTTCCGTCTGCCTCTTTCACAATCGGGAGCACCTTGAGGGACTTGCTGAGAAGTGTCAGCTCTTTCGCATGAACGGAAAGCTGGCCGGTCTTGGTGATGAATGCGAAGCCTTTGATTCCCACAACGTCGCCTATGTCAAGAAGTTTCTTGAAGACGGTGTTGTACATTGTCTTGTCCTCTCCCGGGCAGATTTCATCCCTGTTGACATAGACCTGGATTCTGCCGTCTGCATCCTGGAGACCCATGAATGAGGCTGCTCCCATTATGCGCCTTGACATTATCCTGCCGGCGATGCATACTTCATTGAAATTGCCCTTCTCCGGGTCATAGCCCTCGAGGATTTCCTTCGTTGAGGTGTTGACCGGGTAAAGCGGTGCCGGATAAGGTTCGATTCCGAGTTCCCTGAGCTTTGCGAGAGATTCTCTCCTGATGATTTCCTGCTCGCTCAATTCCATATTTGCCATATAATTTTCTGTTTTTATTATTCGTAAATCCACATCCTGCAAAATTAGCATAAATATTCCGATTTTACTATTCCGGAACTGATTAACCGTAATTTGTATAGCTATTGCTGCGTAAAGATTCCCGGTCAAAGCCGGGAATGACGCGATATGCCCAAGCCGGGTATGACGAGCACTGCCACATTATTGCAATATTAATGATTTGTTTTGCACCGCGAAATGTGCAGGATGGAGAATCTCGATGAGTTCAAGAAATCTGACCTCAATTTTTCATATATTTGCGGAACAGGACCAAAAGTGCCACAATGATATGGAAAAGACAGTACTGATCACCGGCGCGACCAGCGGAATCGGTGAGGCTTGCGCAAGGAAATTCGCCGAGGGCGGATACAATGTCATAATTACCGGAAGGAGGGCCGGGAGGCTCGAGTCTCTCAGGGCTGAACTGGAGAAGGCAGGAGCCAGGGTACGGACGCTTCAGTTCGATGTCAGGGATGCGGAAGCCGCGTCGGCCGCAGTCGGGAGCCTTTCGGAGGAATGGAGCAGGATTGACGTTCTGGTCAACAATGCCGGACTTGCCCTCGGTCTGGACAAGGAATATGAGGGCAGTCAGGAGGACTGGAACATAATGATTGACACCAATATAAAGGGGCTGCTGACAATGACCCGCCTGATTGTTCCGGGAATGGTGGAGCGTGGCTCCGGACACGTGATCAATATCGGGAGTGTGGCCGGTGATGCCGCGTACGCCTGCGGCAATGTCTATTGCGCTACCAAGGCCGCTGTCAAGGCCATTACCGACGGTCTTCGGATTGACCTCGCCGACACCCCTGTAAGGGTTACCAATATCAAGCCGGGTCTGGTGGAGACCGAGTTCAGCCGCGTGCGGTTCCACGGTGACAATGAGCGTGCCGACAATGTCTACAAGGGAATCAAGCCGCTGACCGGAGCCGACATAGCCGACGTCGTATATTACGCCGCCTCCGCCCCCGGGCATGTCCAGATTGCAGAGGTCCTCGTCCTGGCCACACACCAGGCAAGCGGCTCGGTTATTGTCAGAAAATAATTTTATCAATTGAAAAGGCGAAAATGCTTGTATTCCGGAAAAAAGTAGTATCTTTGCACCCGCTGAAATGAGACCGCAATCCCGCAAAGTGAGGGATTCGATTGAAACAGTGAAACTTACAACAAAAGGAGGTGATTCAGACATGATTATTGTACCGCTTAAAGATGGTGAGAACATTGAGAGGGCTCTCAAGAGATTCAAGAGAAAATTCGAGAAGACAGGCGCTATCCGCGAACTCCGTGCAAGGAAGAACTTCGTGAAGCCTTCAGTGAAGAGGAGAGAGCAGCTCCAGAAGGCGATTTATGTGCAGCACATGCAGCTCGAGGACGAGCAGTAATTCAGTACAGTAATATATCTGAACAGGATATACGAAAAGATGACCGGAAACAAGACTTCCGGTCATCTTTTGTTAGTCTATGACAGGGAAAAAGCGTATATTTGTGTATTCCGGCCGGTATGCCGGGAAATGTGCTTAAACTGACGTGCAATGGAAATGGACAACAATACAGACCAGAAGACCGGGTCTCCGGTAAGGGTGGGGCGCCGTTTCAGATGGCTGAAAATCGCTTTGGCCGTCTTTGCCGGGCTCTGGCTGGCCCTGATGGCGGTCATTCAGGTGGTCATGAGCCCTTCCGTCATGAAGAAGATCGTGGAGAAGGCCGCTGCCGAATATGTTGATGCGGATGTCCGGCTGGACGATATCAGAGCGCACATGTTCAGGAGCTTCCCGAACATTGTCCTGACCCTTGAAGGACTGGAGGTTACCTATCCGCACGACAGATATGCCAGATATGACACGGTGGGCATTGACGGGCGCCTCCGCCATGCCGGAAGGGGTGAGACAATGGATACGCTGGCCTCGCTTCGCAGCCTGAGGCTGTCTGTAAACTACGTTGCGGCAGCTTTCGGACAGATTCACGTCAATGAGGCCATTCTCGACAGACCAAGAATTTTTGCACACTGGTATTCTCCGGAGGACGCAAACTGGAACGTTCTGAAGAATATTTCAATGTCCGAGACGGAGGACACCTCGGTGACGGTGCTCCCTCCGATAGCAGTCAACCGCATTGCCCTTACCGGCCGTCCCGCAGTATTCTATACGGACTGCCAGGATACCATCTTCGCCGCCGTGGCATTGAAGGAAATGGCATTCCAGGGTCGTCTGCATTCCCGTAAGGCTTCCAGAAACAAGCTCGGGCTCAGGATGGACAGCCTTTTCGTATCCGGGCGTCTCCCGGCTGATACCCTTGCCGTGGCCCTTGACCATTTCACCGTGGATGAGAAGAGTGACGGAATGCATTTCGATGCGGCTGCCAAGGCATTCGCCGGGACAAGTTCATATGGCAGGATAATTCTTCCGCTTGCCCTCAGGGGCGATGTTTCATTGCCTAAAGATGAAGTGACCGCCATATCCCTCAGAAATGTCGAGGCCGATCTGGCAGAGATTGAAATGACAGCCGAGGCCGATTTGAAGCTTTATAAGGACAGCACATACGTCAGGGCTGAGGCGGAAATAGACGAGTTCAAGGTCAATGATTTCATACAGTTCTTCGGAAAGAACTTCCTGCCGGAGGCAAAAGATCTGGAAACTGATGCCAAGGTCAGTCTGACGGCATTGTGTGACGGGTATTACAATCCTTCGAAGAATTCCCTTCCTGAGCTCGTCGCGGAGATTGTTGTCCCCGGCTCATATGTCAGATATCCGGGCATCCCTGACGGTCAGGTTCGTCTGGAGGTCAATGCCGCGACCGATCCGGCAGGAAAGCTGGATGTCACCTTGAACGATATGTGCCTGATCTTCGCCGGAGTTGACCTTGATGCGACAGGAAGTGCATATGACCTGCTTGGAAATGACCCTCTGTTCAATGTGGATGCCAGGGCTGAGGCGAATCTCGCCGAGATGTCTGCCCAGCTTGCAGACACATTGGGAATCAGTGCCGGGGGAATGCTGAATGCCGCATTGAAGGGTAATATCAGGATGTCCCAGCTGGAAATGGACAAAATATACCGGGCTGGGCTTGACGGCTATGTGAGAGGAGACAGCATTGCCTTATCAATGCCGGCTGATTCCATGGAAATATGGCTTGGAGGAGCCTCCATTGGCATCGCCACTGTGAAAAACAGGCTGGACAGCAAGCTCCCGAGAGGGGAGAAGATACTGGCTCTCACAGCTGAGGTGGATACTCTCAGAGCCATTCTCGGGACAGACGTTGTCAGGGCTTCCAAACTGGCAGTTCAGGCCCAGAATGCCAGCCAGGCATACACCGAGGCATACGGAAAGGAGAGTAAGCCGGTTCTCGGCTCATTTGATTTGAACAGATTGTTCTACAGAGGGACTGATTCCCTGTTTCTGGGAGTGCTTGGGACCAGTGGAAACTTCAAGGTTTCCAACAGGGTTCGCGGCGACATTGTGACACCGCTTTTGTCATTGAACTCCAGAATCTCAAGAGTCTTCGGCCGTTCAGGTGTGAACCGCGCCGCCTTCAGGGATGTATCTGTCTCCGCTTCCGCCGTAATGACGACATTCGAGAGGAATCAGAGGAGAGAACACTTGCTGGACTCGCTTCAGAGGGTATATCCGGGAGTCAGGAGAGATTCTCTTTTCATACGGACTTTCGGGGAGATGATGAAGGAGAAGAAGCAGGACAATTCAGGCTTCGAGGATGCAAGGCTTGATCTCGGGGCCACAGTGTCCAGGTTTTTGAGGGAATGGGCTATGAATGCATCCCTCGATATTGAAAACGGACTCCTCTATACGCCTTATTTCCCGTTGAAGAACTCGGTTTCGGATGTCCGTTTCACTGCTGACAACAACAGGATTGCCCTTGACAACATGACTGTGAAATCCGGCGGCTCCGACATTTCAGCAAAGGGAGAAGTGTCCAATATACGTCCTGCAATGATGGGACGTGCTCCATTGAAACTCGATTTGAAAGTCACTTCGGAGAAGATTGACGCCAATGAGCTTCTGGCGGCATACAGTGCAGGAGTTGATTACAGGCCTGAGACCGGGGCAATGTCAGGAAACGTGACGGAGAATATGTCCGAGTTCATTGCCGAGGCTGAGACACCTGTCCTCGAGGTTGCTGACACGGCTGTCTCCCTGATTGTGATCCCGGCCAATGTTGAGGCTACTATATCATTGGAGGCCAATGATATAGATTATTCTGAACTCTGCATTGACTGGATGGCATCCGACATTGTGATGCGCAACCGCTGCCTGCAGTTGACCAATACTGTGGCAACTTCCAATATGGGGGACATATATTTCGAGGGCTTCTACTCAACTCGTTCCAAGAAGGATATCAAGACCGGCTTCGACCTCAATCTCGCGGACATCACAGCTGACAAGGTTGTCCAGCTCTTCCCTGTGGTGGACACCCTGATGCCGATGCTGACATCCTTCAAGGGCCAGATTGACTGTGAAATCGCCGCCACCACCGACCTTGACACCTGTATGAACATCCTCACCCCGACAATGAGCGGAGTGCTTAAGATCAAGGGCCGGGATGTGTCCCTAGAGGATAGCCCTGAGTTTAGAAAATTGGCTAAAACATTGATGTTCAAAGATAAGGAGATTGGAAAAATAGCGGATATGTCCGTGTCCGGCATTGTAAGTGACAATAGGCTGGAAATCTTCCCGTTCGTGCTTAAGGTGGACAGGTACACGATGGCTATGAGCGGACTTCAGGAATTTGACCAGAGTTTCAAATATCACGTGTCTGTGCTCAAGTCCCCGCTGCCTTTCCGTTTCGGCATCAATCTTTTCGGCAATTTTGACAAGTGGAAGTTCAAGATTGGCAAGGCCAAGTACAAGAATACCAATGTGCCGGTATTCACGGCTATCATTGATACCACACAGATGAATCTGATAAACGCCATCCACAACATATTCACGAAGGGGGTGGAGGCTGCCTTTAAGACGAACAAGACCCTCAGGGAGGCTGTCGCCGAGAGGAAGGCGGCACTTGGATATGATGCCGAGTCAGACCTCGATTCTCTGGATACAACCCAGATGCAGATGCTGGATTCCCTGCATACTGAATTGGATGCGCCTGATTCGGTAGCCCTGGCGCCATTTGAGGAGATTATCTCCGCCCAGGATGCAGTTGTCATGGAAGAGGAGGCTGAATTGACCCGCAAGGAGGCTCGCCGGAAGAGACGGACAGAAAGGAGGGAGAGGAGAAATGCTGAAGCAATTGAAGAGGAATAAGGAATGAATACTGCTGATTATCTTGAAGTTACCGTGCGTATTGAGCCATTCTCGACGGAGAATGCCGAAATCGTGGAGGCCATGGCGGCCGATCTTCCCTACGATTCTTTCGTGATTGGGGACAATGTTGTCAAATGCTATATCCAGAAGGAACTCTATGACAGGAGGGCTCTAAGGCTTGTACTTTCGGAATTGCCGTTCGCTACGACGATTATGGCCGTCCCTGTACCGTTCAGCAACTGGAATGCGGAGTGGGAGAGCGGATTTAAGCCTATTGTGGTGGATGGGACGGTGACTGTGAAGCAGGCCGATGACGGGACCTGCCGGCCGACCAGGTACAACATCAGGCTGCGTCCTGAGATGGCATTCGGGACCGGGCATCACGACACTACCAGGATGATGCTCTCCTCGATGCTTGAGTATCAGGAGAATATCCGTGGCAGGGTGGTGATGGATATGGGTTGCGGAACTGCAGTTCTGGCAATACTGGCTGCGAAGATGGGAGCAGAGAAGGTGTACGGCATCGACATTGACGCAGTTGCCGCCCATTCCGCCTGGCTCAATGCCCGGCTGAACCGTGTAGGCCGCCGTGTTGAAACCTATTGCGGAGACGCCTCCCGCCTCCAGCTCGGCAAATACGACCTGCTGCTTGCCAATATCCACCGCAACATTATCCTGATGGATCTGAGGACATATTCCCGTTCATTGAGAGCCGGCGGAGTCCTCCTGCTGAGCGGATTCTACGAGTCCGACATTCCGGACATCCGTACCGAAGCTGAGAAATGCAACCTTGAATTCATGAAACAAAGAGTGGAAAACGGCTGGGCCTGCCTGCATTTCCGCAGGGACAGGTCCCTGCGGACAGAGGAGATTCTATAGCCTGGTGACTTTCTCCACGTTCTTGAGAATTCTAATCTGCGAGATTACCTTGTCGAGCTCCATATTGGATGATACGGAGATTTTCATCGCGATTTCGTAGGTTCCGTGCTGGGCGTTCTCATTGACGTTGAACTGGCGGAGGGAAGCCTTGAAGGTGTTCACGATGTCCATTATCTGATTGATAACGAACGGTTCGATGGCGGTGATGACCTTCAGGGCGGTGATGAATGTGCCGCTTGAAGGGGTGTCTGCCCATTTCACCTTCTGAATCCGGTAAGGGTACATCTCCAGCAGGCGGGCGGCATTCGGGCAGGACATGCGGTGAATCTTGATGCCGTCGGTCCTTGTCACGAATCCGAAAACGTCGTCTCCGAATACCGGGTTGCAGCAGCGGGCCATCTTGTAATCCAGGCCCTTGAGGTCCTTGGCATTGATTACCAGGATGTCATCCCCGGTGGCAGAACTGCCCTCCCACTGGCTCTTCGAGGCGGCTGCAGCGGCCTGGTCGGCAGCGCGGGCGGCCTCGATGGCCCTGGCCTCCATCTCCTCGTGCTCGAGAATATAGTTCTTGACAATGTCAATGTCCAATGTCCCCTCTCCGATGGCGGCGAAGAATGAGTTCACCGTAGGGTACTTGAGCTTCTTCATCAGCTCGGCCATATAGTCGTCCGGAAATTCCAGCTTCCAGTTCTTCAGCCTTCTGTTCAGCAGTTCCTTGCCCTCGGCGGCCTTCTTGTACTCCATCTCGCTGAGGACCTGGCGGATCTTGTTCCTCGCCTTGGTAGATACCACAATGTTAAGCCAGCCGGATGAAGGCTTCTGGTTCTTGCCCCTCATTATCTCCACCACATCGCCGGTCTTGAGCTTTTCCTTGATGGACACGGCCTTGCCATTGACCTTTCCGCCGGTGCAGGAAGTTCCGAGATTCGTATGTATATTGAATGCGAAATCCAGGACTGTGGCACCTGCAGGCAGAATCCTGAGTTCCCCGGAAGGGGTGAATACGAAAATTTCCTTCGAAGGCGGCTGCGGGAGGTCATCACTCTGGCCCTCGGAAGGATGCTCGAGCGCATATCTCACCGATGTCAGCCACTTGTCCATTGTCTCCTCGTGCTGGATTCCCTTGTAGGACCAGTGGGCAGCGTGTCCGTTCTCAGCCACATCGTCCATCCTCCTGGTCCGGATCTGGACCTCAATGTAGGCGTTGTCCTTGTTCCTGACGGTGATGTGAAGTGACTCATACCCGTTCGGCTTGGGGTTGGAAATCCAGTCCCTGAGCCTCTTCGTGTCAGGCTCATATTCTTCAGTTACATAGGAATAAACCTTCCAGCACAAATCCTTTTCCGTCTTGAGATCTGCGTCGCAGTCAATGATGAACCTGATGGCGAATACGTCATACACACCCTCGAACGGGACCTTCTGCTTCTGCATCTTCTTGTAGATGGAGTAGGCAGTCTTGGTCCTGATCTTGAGCTTGTACCTGATTCCCGCAGCCGAAAGCTTGTTCTCGAGCGGGCGGATGAACTCCTCGGTCAGCTTTATGCGGTCTTTCTCCGTGGCTTTCAGCTTGTTGGTGATATGCCTGTATTCCGAAGGGTCGGAAAATCTGAAATAGATGTCCTCCAGTTCACTCTTGATATTGTAGAGGCCGAGCTGGTGTGCAAGAGGTATGTAGAGCATCAATGTCTCAAGAATCTTTCTCTCCCTGGACATTTTAGGGAAGCTCTCGAGATTGCGCATCACTTCCAGCCTGTCAGCGATTTTGAGCACTGTCACCCTCGGATCGGCCGAGTACTGGACAATGAGCTTCTTGTAGTTTTCGGCCTCCAGTCTGGTATCCTTCGGTTTGATGGTGGAGATTCTGTTAAGTCCGTCCACCATCTTGCATACCTCCGCAGGGAAACCGGCAATGTCGATTCCTGCCTCGGGATGCTTCCGTATGGCCTCGTGGAGGAAAACTGCCGCCACGCATTCCGCAGGGAGTCCGATTTCCTCGGAAACGATGGACGCCACGTTCATAGGATGCTCAATGAATGGATGCCCATTGTCCCTCAGGTCCTCCGACAGCACCTCGCCCGCCTTCTTCCAGGCGCGGTAAACGAGCTCAAGCCCCTCCTCGCCATAATGGGGAAAGGCCGCTTTCAGCATTTCTCTGTCTTTTTGCAAGTCCATCATATCTGTCATTTTCAAATGGCCAATTTCCGAAAAAAATCACGGAAATCAAAGAGATGGACTGTACAATGAGGCCATTTTTGATGCTGGAGGCTTCGGATTATTGCTCCTTCAACTCAATTTTGTCAATTGCGGGCAATATTGATTCACGGTTCCATATCTTTATAGAATTTCTCCCTTCTGAAAGTATTGCATCGTAGGTTAATATCACGAAGTCTCCGTCCGGAACCTTGTCTCTTACCGTTGCCTCAAATCCATTGACGGAAAGGTGAATGACAGGTAATTCCTCGATGCTCTTTACTCTGAGAGAAAGACTGTATTCGCCTCCTTTCCGGCTGTGGACATCCTTCCATTCAAGGTAATTCGACTCGGAACCTCCGAGATTCATCACTACAGCACGTCCGGAGGCATTATTTTCCGGGATATATTTTGCCCCGGTCCCCCGAATAGCTGTAAATTCCGGACAATAGCCCCATTCGGCTTCATATC
>JALFFZ010000086.1 GCA_022777585.1 Bacteroidales bacterium
CTGCGAGCAGGTCGAGGAAATGCTTCCCGACACGGACTTTATCAGGTTCAAAAGACTTCCGGCTATTCCCAAAGCATTGTGCATGAAGCATGTAGGCCCATATGACCGCTTCTCCGAATCTTTCACGGAGGCCGTGCGCTACCTGGAGTCAAACGGCATGCGCATAGCAGGGGACCCGCGTTTCAGCTACATTGACGGTCCGTGGAATCAGGAAGATCCCGAGAAATGGATTTCCGAGATTCAGATTCCGGTGGAGTAGCTGACCGGAAACCGGCTGTCCTTGAAACAGTGTGACGTAGTTCAGGGGCATCGGGTTTTCACGTTGGCCGATAAACGGCTCCGTTTCTCGGAACACTACCGCCAAGTACGGAGCATTCTCGCAATTTTGTTCCGGATTGAGACGTTCTTGACTCGCGATGGATAAACTGGGCTATGCTTGGTAGCTGTTCGTGAGTCAAGTCTGCCTCTAAAGATAGTTCTTGGCCCGCAGGGCATGGCCCAGGATATCTGTAGCAGATATGCTTGTGACAAGTACAGGTCCATATTATCGGCGTTTCCGGTAAGCGTCTCTGCATTTGCGCATTGACTCCCTTTGATGGTCCACCTGCCTCACAGCACCTTCTGAAGTCACCTCATGATCACTGAGGCTCTCTGGAAGGCTTCAGTGAACAATGGGCACCGCTTTGTGACAAGGCCCGCTGTCAGAATAATTATGTCAATGTGAAATAGCCAAGCTTGGAAAACGTCACAAAGCGGGCGGAGCGAGCCAACGGCGGAGCTCGCGCAGCCTGCTTTGAGCAGCCGGAGAGCGTATATTCCGGCTGAGTTGACGCCAGACAGACCAGGTACACATCATGTTACTCAATCCATCCACGATATGAGGCTATATTTTGAAAAACTGTTTATCTTATCCTGCGTCGTGGGGATGCCTGCAAGATGACTTTCTCGTGACATTCATCTGCACACCCACCCTATCGTTCTACGTGGCTGTGGGGCAGGTAGGCGGTGCAGATGGACACATTTCCTTTCCATTGGGATACCTCAGATGCCCCACAATGCCTTAGAATGGCATATCTATGTCCAAATGAATGTCACGAGGGTTGGATATTTGCGCAATCAGGCTTTGTGTCATATTCATTTGCAAGATCATGCTTTGCGACCTGCTCTCCTGTAAAAACTGGCTTTCATCATATCTTTTCAGGTCGTCTGGTTTTGTGACATGTTATTTCGCAGAATCTTGCTTTCCCGTAAATGATTCATTGCTTTCTTGTTCTGCGGCGTGTTACTTCATTAGTTTTCGGACAATGTCAACGAATGCACCGCCGCCGGAATAAAGCATCTCCGGCGGCTAAAGATCAAGCGCTGCGGGGAGCTCGCCTCAAGGCTCTCCTCGCTCTTGACTTTTGCCAGGGTAACCTCTCGGTCTGCCTGAACAGTCGATATTACGAAGTATAATCAGTCTTCTGTTTCCCCACCCACCATGAAGGTGCCAATGGGCACAAAAAGAGATGAGGGTCTTCACCCTCATCTCTTTTTGTGCCCAAAGCCGGGCTCGAACCGGCACGTCTTTTTAAGGACATTGGATTTTGAGTCCAACGCGTCTACCAATTCCGCCATTCGGGCAAGCGGACTCTGCAAAAATGCAGAAGAATCGGTTGGATTTTGCAAATATATTACAAAAAGCTGAATTATCAAAGTGTGCGGAAATGTAAATGATTTACAGTTATAAATCAGCAGGGACCTGAACTGCCCTGAACCTTCTGCGCCGTGTGTCCATATAACGGACATTTCATAAAAAACCACTATATTAGCACCGCACAAAAACCGATAACACCATGCGTACAGAATCAGCCATAGGACTGGCGCTCCTTGCAATCACAGGCTGCACCGGAAAGCAGGCCGGACAGACGGCAGCCCGGCCGAACATCATTTACATACTTGCAGACGACCTCGGATACGGAGATCTCAGCTGCATGGGCCAGACACATTTCCAGACCCCCAACATCGACAGGCTCGCATCTCAGGGCGTCCTGATGACCAGGCATTATGCCGGAACATCGGTCAGCGCACCGTCGCGCTCCTGCCTCATCACGGGCCAGCACACCGGACATACCCCGATCAGGGGCAATAAGGAATTCCCGGTTGAAGGCCAGCAGCCGCTGCCGGCAGACTGTTACAATGTCTTCCGCTACCTCCAGGAAAATGGCTATACCACAGGCGTTTACGGGAAATGGGGCCTCGGCGCTCCCGGGACGGAAGGCGTTCCGGAGAAGCAGGGCGTGGACGATTTCTACGGCTACAACTGCCAGCGTCTCGCACATAACTACTATCCTGACCATCTCTGGCACAATGGAGAAAGAATCGAACTCCCCGGCAACCAGGGCCACGACGAGGGCCAGTACGCCCCTTATCTCTACCATCAGAAGGCTCTCGATTTCGTGAGGGACAATGCCGAGGAAGGCCATCCGTTCTTCATGTTCTATGCCACTGTCATTCCTCACGCCGAGCTGCGACTTCCTGAAAATGAAATAGATGCCTGCGAGGGAGACTTCCTTCCGGAGCATAATTTCGAAGGCTGCGATGACGGCCCGATGTACAAGAAGGGCGGTTACGGCTCCCAGCCGCGGGCACATGCGGCATTCGGGGCGATGATAACATTGCTCGACAGGCAGGTCGGGGAAATAGCCGACCTCGTGGACAGCCTCGGCATTGCCGACAATACCATCATTGTCTTTACATCCGACAATGGCCCTCACGCCGAGGGAGGCGCCCAGCCGGGCTTCTTCAACTCCTCAGCCGGCCTCAGGGGCATCAAGAGAGACCTCTATGAGGGCGGAATCAGGGTACCGTTCGTCGCAAGATGGACAGGTCACATCGCCCCGGGAACCACTTCCGGCCACGTTGCCGCATTCTGGGACTTCTTCCCGACCGTAGCGGACCTTGTCGGAAAGCCGATCCCGGAGTCTGCAGCCATCGACGGAATATCCTATCTCCCGGCCCTTCTCGGAGACAATGATCAGAAGGAGCACGACTATCTCTATTGGGAGTTCCACGAAATCAACGGACGTCAGGCAGTACTCAAGGGGGACTGGAAGGCCGTGAAGTACAATGTCTCCACGGGAGGACAGATCCAGCTCTACAATCTCGCGGAGGATCCTCAGGAATCCAATGATCTCGCTGCGGAGTACCCGGAGAAAGTCGCTGAATTCGAGAAGATCATGTCGGAGGCCAGGGTGGATTCGGATATCTTCCGGTTCGCCTCTCCTACATACAAGGGACAGGATTAGCCTCCCTTTGACGGGCGGACATACCGGCCGGCTACAGCCTCACAGGCAGGTTTTCATACAGCCTTCCCCTCCAGCCACAGGCGCAGTTGTACCATAATCGGCAAAATTACCCAATTATAGGTATTACAAGTAATGAAAAATTTTCTTTACTTTGCAGATGTGGCTGGACGGGATGTCATCGCATGGGCATCAGGCTCCGGAACGTGACATTGCCCGGGCCTCACAAACGAACTGGCATCGGACAATTCAGGTTTTGCGGAAGCGGAACTCAAATATATTTGCAACATGAAGAGGCTGGCAACATTGGCATTTATTGTCTTTCTGCTCTTCCCGCTCGTCTGCGGGGCTCAGAAAACCTCCGCCGTGTTCAGCATTTCCGGAATCACAATCGAGTCAGGCACAGGGGAGAAAATCCCCGGAGTCGCTGTCAATCTGGAGGATACCGGAATCTGGACCACATCCGACGACAATGGACGTTTCGTCCTCACTGATATCCGCCCCGGGACCTACAGGCTCGTGTTTTCCTGCCTCGGGTACGTGGACAGGAAACTGGACTTCACGGTGAAGGCCGACATAGGGTCGCTTACCATCAAGATGAATCAGAACTCATTGGCCCTCAATGGAGTAACCGTTACGGCAGAAAGGGACAAGGATGGCCTGAACACGTCCACGAAATTCGGAAGCAACGCCCTTGAGCATCTCCAGATGAGCAATGTCACCGACATCTCCGCCCTCCTTCCGGGAGGCAAGACGGTCAATCCGGACCTTACCTCCGACAACCGCATTTCAGTCCGCAGCGGAGGACTCGCCTACGGCAATGCCTCATTCGGAACCGCCCTTGAAGTGGACGGAGTCCGGGTCGGGAACAATGCATCCTTCGGACAGATGACCGGCTCCGGAACAAGAAACATCTCCACCGAGAACGTCTCCTCCATCGAAGTCATATCCGGAGTTCCGTCGGCCGAGTACGGCGATCTGGGCAGTGGAATGGTCCGGATCAATACCAAGAAAGGCCGCACCCCGCTCAATGTCACATTCTCCGTCAATCCCCGGACATATCAGGCTTCAGCATCGAAAGGCATTGATTTACAGCAGGGAAGGGGAGTCCTGAACCTCAGTGCGGAGTGGACCCGGGCCACTGCGAAGCTCATATCCCCGTACACCTCGTATTCAAGGCGCGGATTCTCCCTCGCCTACAGCAATACATTCAGCAGAGTTCTCAAGTTCGAGGCCGGCTTCACCGGAAATATCGGCGGGATGAATACGAAGAATGACCCCGACGCCTATCAGGGCACCTGGTCCAAGGTAAGGGACAATGTCTTCAGGGCCAACACCTCCCTTACCTGGCTCCTCCAGAAATCCTGGATAACCAACCTGAAATTCGACGCATCAGTCAACTACAACGACAACCTGTCCCGGGAACGCCTCTACAGTTCCTCCGCATCCGTCCTCCCGTCCGTGCATTCCGAGCTTGAGGGCTACTATCTCGCAGACCGGCTGCCGATGAATTATTTTGCGGACAAAGTCATTGATTCAAAGGAACTTGACTATGCCGCATCCCTCAAATACGAATGGTTCCGGAAGAATGCCGGAAGGCTCAGCAAACTCAAGGCCGGCGTGCAGTGGAAAGCCAATGGAAATGTGGGCGAAGGTGAATTCTTCACAGATCCTTCCCTTGCCACAAACGGCTATAGGCCAAGACCTTACAGCCAGTATCCGTTCATGCACAACCTGGCCGTCTATGCCGAGGAGGACTTCACATTCCCGGTAGGCAGGACGACATTGGAGCTCTCCGCCGGACTCAGGCTCGAGAACCTTTTCGTGAAAGACACCGAGTACAAGAATGTCAGCAGCCTCTCCCCGAGGTTCAATTTCAAGTGGAAAATATCCGACTCGTTCTCCTTCCGCGGAGGCTGGGGAATCAGCGAGAAACTCCCTTCATTCTACATTCTCTATCCGGAACAGAAGTACAGGGATATCCAGACATTCGGCTTCTCTCACGGGGACGACGCCTCCTATGTCTATTATACCCAGCCATACAAGATGCTGTTCAATGAAGACCTGCGCTGGCAGCGCAACAGCAATTCCGAGCTTGGAATCGACGCCTGGTTCGCCGGAATGTCGCTCTCCCTCGTGGGCTTCTACAACAAGACATCCTCCCCGTACACCTTCAGGAGCGTATATTCCCCGTTCTCCTACAGCATAATGTCCATTCCGGAAGGATTCGCCATGCCTGACGACCCTCAGGTAAGGGTGGACAGCCAGACCGGACAGGTCTATATGAGGGCCTCGGACGAGGAATACTGGACCCCGATGGATGTCAAGGTGACCGATTACACATTCTGCGAGTCCCAGCTCCCTTCCAACGGGGCCGACATCCACAGGGCCGGAGCCGAGCTCACCCTGGACTTCCCGGAGATCAACCCGATTCTCACCAAGTTCAGGCTCGATGCCGCCTGGTCCTGGACCAGATACGTAGATAACAGCCTTACAGCATATTACCGTACAGGCTGGTCGCATACCGAATTGAAGAACAGGTCCTACCAGTACGTCGGCATCTATGCCTCCGGAGGCAATGCCCCATCTACCTGGAACGGGCGCAGGTCGCATTCCCTCGATGCCAACCTGACCTCCATCACCCATATCCCGCAGGCCAGAATCATCATCACCTGCAGACTGGAAATGTCTGTGCTTCAGCGTTTCCGCAATCTTTCCGAGTACAATGGGCAGGAGTACGCATACAAGGTGACGGCCGACGGCGGACCTTCCGACGCGGGCAGCATATACGACCAGAACAGCTACACGGCGATAATGCCGGTAAAATATATGGACGAGACCGGAGCCGTGCATGACTTCACGGCCTCGGATGCGCTGAATCCGGAGTTTGCGAACCTCATTCTCCGTTCCGGCAATGTCTACACCTTCGCCAGGGACGGCTACGGGGCCTATCTCTCGGCCAACCTCAGCGTCACGAAGGAAATCGGGGACCACGTCTCCATCTCCTTCTATGCCAACAATTTCACAAACTCGAGAATGTATGTCAGGTCCAGAGCGACAGGCGTGAGCGCAATATTCACCCCGTCATTCTACTACGGACTTACCTGCAGGCTTAAATTCTGAAAGATATGAGAAGGATACTGTATATGACAATGATGGCCGCGGCATTGGCAGGATGCCTGCGGGTGTCGGATGTCAATCCCTATAAGGATAGTCTCAATGTGTTGACCATCAAGCCATTGTACCCGGAGGAAATGAGCCCGGGAAGCAGGGCGGGAATAGGCATTGTCATTACCGACAGGAACAGGGGCGGCTCCTATTCTCTCCTGACCGGGCAGGACGGAAATGCCGAGGCGGAACTTCCCGCCGGAACATACCGCATTGTCCTGAGCGCCAGGGTTGACGGCAAGGTTTACAACGGGGCCTCCGACAAGGTGATTCTCTCCGGAGAGGACAGGGAAGTGTCAATGCAGGTGGTCGGCTCCGTCTCCGGGGACATTGTCATAAAGGAAATGTACTTCGGCGGCTGCCAGAAATATCCCGAGCAGGGTAACTATCAGATTGACAAGTATATAATACTTCACAACAACAGTGCGCAGACCCAGTATCTGGACTCGCTCTGCTTCGGGACACTGGACCCTTACAATTCGGTTTCCAACAACCCGTGGATCAGCACGGACCCGGATACCGGCGAGGTGGTTTTCCGGGATTTCGTGCCGATAGCCCAGGCACTGTGGCAGTTCCCCGGCGACGGGGATGATTTCCCGCTGGCACCCGGCGAGGATGCCGTGCTCTGCATTTACGGAGCCATTGACCACAGGGCGCAGTACCCCGAGTCGGTCAATCTCAACAAGCCTGACTACTTCGTATGCTACAATACGAACTATTTCTCCAATACGGCCTGGCATCCCGCTCCCGGCAGCAACATACAGACTTCCAGGATATTGGACTGCGTAATCAAGACCGGAATAGCCAATGCCTACACGATGTCGGCCACCTCGCCGGCTGCCGTGATTTTCAAGGCCCCTTCAGGGACGACGATACAGGATTTCATCGCGGACCCGGCCAACATTGTCCAGAAGCCCGGCTCTTCCGTCGACAAGGTCGTGGCAGTACCTTGCGGGTGGATAATGGACGGAGTCGAGGTCTTCAACGGAAACGGAAGCAAGAAGAGGCTCCGCCCGGACATCGATGCCGGAAGCGTCCAGTTCTCCGATGCCTTCCAGGGCCATGCCGTATTGAGAAATGTGGACCAGGCGGCAACGGAGGCATTGGGGTATGAAGTCCTTGCGGATACGAACAATTCGTCCAATGATTTTGTTGAAATTGAAAAACACACTCTGAATGAATAAGTTATTGTCATACATCAGCATTGCCGTCCTGACACTGTCGGCGGCGGAGGCAGTGGCCCAGCCATTCAGGGAATACCGTGACCGGAACCTATGGAATGCGGGCCGCAATGTCAACGGAGTCCGTGCCGATTCCGTGACCGTGTCCTATGCCGAGATATCAGGAGGCTATGAATCAGGCGGATACCGCAATGTCAACGAGGCCGCATCCCTCTGGAATGCAGGGGCCGAGGCTGCCACGATCACTCATCTCGACAAGATTTCAATGACTGGCTCATTCTCCTTCCGTCATTCTGACGCCAAGGACATGTGCGGCTCAATGATGTCGAAGCCCGGATATTATCCCGTTGATATCCTGGAGTTTACGCCGGGACGCAAGACCAGGCAGATCTACAGCATCGCCGGCGGAATCACTGCCGACATTGCCGAAAACTGGCGGATAGGCGGGACCATCGACATTGAAAACGAGAATTATACGAAGCGCAAGGATCTCAGGCACAGCAACTACCGCCTCGACATGACCTTCGTCCCGAGCCTGATGTGGCACAAGGGAGACATTGCCGCAGGCGCATCCTACATATTCTCAAGGACTTCCGAGACCGTGAAGGCCGAGGAGATGGGCATTACCTCGGGCTCCTACTACGCCTTTCTCGACAAGGGCCTCCGCTACGGAGTGATGGATGTCTGGGACAATTCCGGACTGCATATCTTCGAGGCTGGAGTGGCAGGATTCCCGGTGGCTGAGAACAGCAGCGGGGTCGCCCTTCAGTTCCAATGGAAGGGCCTCTACATTGACGCCGAATATGGACGCCGCAACGGAAAAATCGGCGAGAAGCAGAAAATCTGGTATAATTTCGACGGGGACAATGTCTCCGCCAGGCTTGCCTACAAGCTGCAGCTCCAGGAGCTGACGCACTATTTTTCAGGTACTTATTCGTTCCGTTCGACGGAGGATATGGAGAATGTCCTGGAGGATGTGACGGAAAACGGAGTGACATTGACCCGGAATTACGGAGCCAGTACAGTGTCGCTCTCCAATTCGCATGAAGCCGGTGTCAGCTGGGTAGCGCGGGATGGCAGGATGTTAAGTTTCGGAGCCGGAATCGGCTGGAAAGGCGACAGGACTGCGGCATCAGTCCTCTATCCATATGTCGCCACCCAGAAGAAGGACAGGCTCGATGTCGGGGCCTGGTTCTGGCTTCCTTACCGGAGGTTCAGCATGGGATGCAGCGTGGATTTCCGTTTCGGATGGATTTCGGATGCGGCCAGGTCCGTGTCTGACGATGTTTCCCCGGAATCCGGACCGACACGTCTTGAGGAGTATTATGATATTGAGAGAGAGTACTTTACGACACCTTCTGGCATCGCACGTCTGTCGTTCAGATATACATTCAGGAGGAATATTTACATCGAGGCGAGGTTCAGGAGCTGCGAGCCGCTGAAGGATTTGTACAGGAACAGTGGCGGGTACAGATTCTTTGCCGGCCTTGCCCTGGGTTATGATTTTTAAATTCTAATACTTTATATTATGCGTAAAACATTGATTCTTGCAGCAGTTGCTCTTGTTGCAGCAGCCTGCGCAAAGGAGAAGGTTGAGACTTCCGTTACGGGGAAAGTCTCGATTGTCCCGGTAATCACCAGGGCGACTGACGTCAATTTCGAGGATGGCGATGCCATAGGTGTCAATATTGTCCGCGGGGAAGAGTCCTATGCGGTGAACAACAAGCTTACATACGCCTCAGACGTATTCTCAGGCACACTTCTCTGGTATCCGGAGGCTACGGACAAGTCCACGGTCACAGCTTATTATCCATATCAGCCGGCGGGCGTTCCCGCTGCTTTCAGCGTGGCTGCAGACCAGACCGCAGGCGTTTCCGGCTCGGATTTCATCGCCGGCGTGAAGGCTGACGTGACCCCTTCCGTCAATGCCATCGTAATACCGTTCAAGCATATGCTGACCAAGATTGTGCTCAATGTCACCAATGAGTCCGAATCTGAAATCAGGGAAGTCTCCCTCGGCGGATCCAAGCTGACGGCAGACATTGACCTTGCCGCCTTGACTGCTTCTGCATCAGAGACTTCCGAGGTGGCTGACATCAAGGCCTGCGCAGTGGAGGTCGGTGTGAGATATGCCGCCATCGTTGTCCCTCAGACAGTGGGATTCGTTCTGAAGGTCACGACTACCACGGGAGCAGAGCTTTCCCAGAACCTCGTTTCTACCGAGCTGAAGCAGGGCGGACAGTACACCATCAATGTGAAGGTGCTCCCTGCCGACATCAAGGTCACTCTCACCGGCGAGATCGAGAACTGGACCGACGAGGGTGAGATCGGAACCGAGAAGCCGACCTTCATCGATTTTGCCGAGTATGATGGCTATTTCATCTACAAGAATGAGAAATACAATACCGTGACCCTCTCCGACGGTTCCGTATGGATGGCTCAGCCAATGCGCTATGTGCCAGATGGTTACGAGGTATCAACCGATCCGGCTACAGGACATATCTGGGCTCCTTACACCGTTGTGGACGGCGTGGCCGTGCCTTCCACGGACAAGGCTCTGGCCGAGAGCAATGGTTATCTTTACGATATGCTCGCCATCTTGGGAACAAGCGAGATTACTGAAGAGAATGCTGCTTCGTTTGAAGGTGCGCAGGGTATCTGTCCTAATGGATGGCACGTGCCTACGAGGGCTGAGTTCATTGCCCTTTGCGGATATTCCAACAAGGCCGCCGACGAGTCCGCTGCTGTAACTGACGAGACCGCCGTGTTCTATGATTCAGGATACAAGGGTGGAAAGGTTACTGCTATGAATGAGGCCGGCTGGAATGTCGTATTGGGAGGATGGATGAACAAGACAGGATTTACGGGGACTCCGAAGTATCACGTTACTCCGATAACCGTATCCGGTGCGCCTGACGCATTCCTTGGCAAACCGGGAATGACATATTTCGCATCTTCGACTTATTACAAGACAAATACCTCCAATATGCAGTATTTTGCTGCGGCAACTACCTTCACGGCCACATATCCGGAAGGCCGCTTATCAGTAATGTATCAGCATTATGAGGCGGGCTCCCAGCTCCGCTGCGTGAAGAACTCCGCAGAATAGTCCGATAGGACGAATTTTTGTTATTCAGGTCCCTTGGGGCCTGAATAATTCGTAAATATTTGTTATCTTGCAGAATTGATATGTTGTGAAACAAATTTGAACCAGACCCGTTATGTCAAAGAGATTCAAGATTCTTGAGAACTGGCCGAAATACCTCCTTCAATGGGGCGTTCTCCTGGCCCTCGTATTGTTCCTGACCGGCATTGTATCCGGCGAAGAACCTGCAAACCCTGAGGCTCATTGCCCTGTAGGCGGTCTTCAGGCCCTTTTGACATATATTGTCAAGGGCTCATTGCCTTGCAGCATGACTACGATGCAAATCGTGATGGGCATTGTGCTCGCTGCGGGAGTTGTATTTTTCAGCAAACTTTTCTGCGGATATATCTGCCCGCTCGGTACAGTTCAGGATCTTTTGACCAAACTTCGTGAAAGTATTGGAATAAAGGGCCTTGAGGTTGTCAACAACAATGTCGTTGACAAGATTCTCAGGGTTGTGAAATATATTCTCCTGTTCTGGGTCTTCTATATGACGGCCACTACCAGCGAGCTCTTCTGCAAGAATCTCGACCCTTACTATGCCGTCGCTACGGGGTTTAAGGGAGAGATAACTCTCTGGATGTCAATTATTACCGTGGCTGCGGTATTGCTGCTCGGATTCTTTGCCAAGAATTTCTGGTGCAAGTATCTATGTCCTCTCGGGGCCATATCGAACTCCCTCAAGTTCTGGGTATGGGTAGTTGTGCTCTTTGCCCTCTGGTGGCTTCTGGAACTGCTCGGTGCGGGAATCCCTTGGTGGGTTCTGCTTGCCGCATTCTGCCTGACAGGATACCTTCTCGAAATTTTCTGCGGAAAACCTGCGCTGCAGGTGCTACACGTCATGAAGGACAATCCTGCCTGCGTTCATTGCAATCATTGCAACAAGGCCTGTCCTTTCAGCATTGACGTGAACAGGGCAAAGGGCGGAGCAATGAGGCATGTGGACTGCACTCTCTGCGGGGAATGCGTGGCCGCCTGTCCTACTCAGGCGCTCAGCATCGGGGTCTGTGCGAAACACAAGCCTAATATGTTCCTGAGGCTTCTTCCGGCATTGCTCACCGTCATTCTCGTCGCACTTGGAATACATTTCGGCAACAAGGTCGAGCTCCCGACCATCAATGTTACCTGGGGGATAGAGGAGACATTGGAGGATGGCACTGTGAACCAGCTCATTGACCCTTCCACCCTCAAGACGATGGAGATGGAAAATCTCCGCTCCGTGAAATGCTACGGCAGCTCGATGGCCTTCAAGGCTAAGCTGGAGAAGATTCCGGGGGTGCACGGTGTGAAGACATTCGTGGCGCATCACAGGGTAGTCATCACTTATGACCCGGCTGTGACCACGGAGGAGAAGATTCAGGAGAGCGTGTTCACTCCTTCCAAGTTCAGGGTCAACACTCCGGACCCTGCGGCT
>JALFFZ010000112.1 GCA_022777585.1 Bacteroidales bacterium
GATTGAGAAGGAGGCGCTTGACAGGGCGGTGGAACGCTGCCGCAAGTCCGTTTCCGGCACGGACGTATCCGGGCTGATGGCATCCCTCAATCAGAAAAGGGAATACCGCCAGCGTTTCATGCTGCGCATCAACGACAAGATACTCCCGGTCCCTGTCGCCTCCATCGCATATTTCATTTCCGAGGACAAGATGACCTGGATGTACACGAAGGACGGACAGAAGTATGTGATGGACCAGTCACTGGACATCATTTCCACTGAACTAGATCCTTCATCCTTCTTCAGAGTGTCCAGAAACTGCATCATTGCCTCATCCGCCGTGCGCAGCATAATAAAACTTCAGGGAGGAAGGCTGAAGATCAACCCTCTCCCCGAATGTTCTTCCGAGATATTGGTAAGCCGTTCGCGCTCAGACGATTTCCTCGTCTGGATGGGTGGCCGTTAACATCACTATTTCCTGCCGCACTCCCTTATCATCGCCCTCAGTGAGGCGGTGACATCATCGGCGAGGAGATCCTCCACGCAAGGTTTCATCCTGTATCTCCAGTAGTATGGGGATATGGCCGGGACATTGATTCTCTCGTCGTCCGGGTTCTCGGTGCAGAGTTCCGGCTTGATGGAGAGATAGTCCTGAAGCGGAAGGATGGCGAAGAGAGATGCCGACTGGAGATGCATCATCAAAATGCTTCTGCAGGTTTCCGGTCCGCATTCTTCCGGAGCGGCACCGTATTTTCCGAGTACCTGGTTCCAGAATTTCTGTGTGACGTCCCTGTCTTCCTTCCACCATGCCCTGAGCGGACTCATGTCGTGGGTGGAGGTGGCGCAGACTGAGAAATATGGATACTGCCAGGTGTCGGCGAACTCCCTCTTCGGGTCCTTCGGCATCCTCTGGATTTCGAGGGAGAGAATCTTCAATGCGCTCATCACCTCAGGAACGCAGTCCGGTATCATTCCGAGATCTTCTCCGCAGGCCAGCATTCCGGTCGAGGCCAGGAGTTCAGGCAGTTTCCTCATTGCCGACTGCCTCCAGAATTCATTGTGGCGACGGTAGAAGAAATCATTGTAGAGGGCATTGTAGGCATCCTTCTGCCATTGCGGCAAATTGCGGTAGCGTTCCGTGTTCTGGGCCGCGATTCTCGGGTGCCAATATCCTTTGCGCCTCTGGTCCTCCAGGAAAAGGGTGTTGAGGGAATCCTCTGTGTACCAGCCTGTAGTGACATCGAATCCTCTCTGCCTGAGTTCATCCTCGCTGAAAGGGAGGGCAGGGTTGAAATGTCCTGCGAGACCGCTCTTTGCTCCTGCCGGAATCTCCCAGATGCGGAAGAATCCGAGAATGTGGTCAATCCTGAAGGCATCGAAGAACTGCTCCATGTTGGACAGCCTCTGCTTCCACCATGCGAAGTCGTCCTCTGCCATCTTCTCCCAGTTGTAGGTAGGGAAGCCCCAGTTCTGGCCGTCCGCGGCGAATGCGTCAGGCGGTGCTCCCGCCTGGGAGTCGAGGTGGAACTGCGACGGATTCTGCCAGGCATCCACGCTGGTGCGGCTCACGCCGATCGGCAGGTCGCCCTTGAGAATGACTCCGAGAGAATGCGCATAGTCCCTCGCCTCCTTCAATTGTCTGTTCAGATGATACTGCACATAAGAATGGTAGTCCGCCTCGTCCCTGTTTTCCCCTATGAGTGTCTCGATACGGGATTTGCTGAATTTTGAATATTTTCCCCATTTGGCCGGGTCCGCGGTTCCATTTGTCACGGTAAGAATCCGGTATGCGCAGTATGCATCCAGCCAGAACTTGTTGTCATTGTAGAAATTCTTGTAATCTTCTGTCTCCCTGGTCTTCTTCCAGTTGGCGGCGAAAGCCTTGCGCATCAGCCTGTCCTTCTCCCTGTTCACTCTTTCGTAGTCAACCTGCGGAAGTGCCTCGAGCTCGGCCTGCAATGTCCTGTAGGCCTTGTCCCTGCGGACTCCTGCCTCCGGAAGATATACAAACTGCGGGTGGAGGGCATAGATGGAGTTTGCGCTGTAAGGGTATGAATCAGTCCAGGTCCCAGTGGCAGTGGTGTCATTCACCGGAAGAATCTGGAGAACCCTCTGCCCGGTAGCTGCGGCCCATTCCGCCATCTTCTTCAGGTCGTGGAAGTCGCCGATTCCGAAGCTGTCCCTGGTCCTGATAGAGAATACCGGAATGGCGGTTCCTGCACATTTCCAGCCCTTTCTGTACATCTCGCCGGCATCCGACATTGCCTCAAGGCCTTCGCCCTGCTGCACGGAGAAGGTGCCTCCGGAGAATGCCGACTTGTGAAACGGAGCATTGGCCGGCACATCGGACCAGGCATCCGCAAGCTCCAGCCTCGCCGGCAGGCTCTCCGCCGTGAGGCCGGTCTGTCCGGAGATGCTGCGGTTCTTCCATTCTCTCCTCAGGAGGTTTCCGCCGACGCGTACCTCATAATGGTAGGGAGCGTCAATTATTTTCTCCGGCGTTCTTGTCCTGACTTCGGCAGTCCATATTCCGCCCTCTCCATAACTCATTGCTATGCGTTTGTCTCCCAATGCGAGGACGATTTCCTCTCCCCAGGATGTGCGGTATTCGATTTTGAATCTTATTGTCATAATCATAATGATGTGCAGGTTTATGTGGTTTCTGCGAATTTATGCATAATTTTCTTATAATAAAGTACTCTGTTCCAATAATCGGACGAACGGTTGTGTTTTGAGGATGACTGGCAATTCATGAGGGCCCGGTACTGTGCCTTGCAATCAATTTTCTGCCATAATGTCAGTATTTTTCATTGGCAGATATTTTGCTTGACGGAGATGGTCGGCGGGTGCTTGCCATCATTGACGTGGCCGCTCCGCCGCTTTTGTCGTGAATATAAAGGAATAAGATATGTCAGAGACTAAAGAAGAAATCAAGAAGGGGGAGCAGGAGACTGCCAATGAGGCAGTGAAGGCCGCTCCGAACAAGAAGAAGGCGGACAGGATTGCAGAACTTGAGAAGTCCAATGCCGAGCTGGAGAAGACGAAGGCTGAGCTGATAAAGGAGAAAACCGATCTTGAAGCCTCTCTTGCCAAGGAAAAGGACAGTTATATCAGGCTGCTGGCGGAGTTCGAGACTTTCCGCAGGCGCAATGCTGAAGAGAAGCTGGAACTGGTCAATTCGGCCGCTTCAGAGACCATCAAGGGGCTTCTTCCTGTACTCGACGACTGTGAGAGGGCGATGGAAATCTTGTCAAAGAGCAGCGATGAGGCTGCCAAGGAGGGCACTGCATTGATTTACAATAAGTTGATGCAGTATCTCAATAAGAAGGGGCTGGAGAAGATCGAGGCTATGGGGGTCAAGTTCGACGTCGATTTCCACGAAGCTGTGGCCCAGGTGCCTGTGCAGGAAGAGGAGAAGAAGGGCCTTGTATATGATGTGGTGCAGACCGGCTATCTTTTCGGAGGCAAGGTCCTCAGATATGCCAAGGTCGTTGTAGGCATATAATCGGAGGTGATTCATTATGGCAGGGAAAAGAGATTTTTATGAAGTTCTCGGGGTTGACAGGAATGCCAGCCCTGACCAGATAAAGTCCGCATTCAGGAAACTTGTGCTGAAGTGGCATCCTGACAAGTGGGTCAATGCTTCGGAAGAGGAGAAGAAGACCGCGGCCGACAATTTCAAGGAGGCTTCGGAAGCCTATTCGGTATTGAGCGACCCTGACAAGAAGGCCAGGTATGACCGTTTCGGAGAGGCGGGCCTTGGCGGAGATGCCGGCGGTTCCGGATTCGGAGGCTTCGGCGACTTCAATATCAATGATGTCCTTCGCGACCTCTTTGGCGGTGCTTTCGGGGGCTTCAGCGGTTTCGAAGGCTTTGGAGGTTTCGGAGGAGGCCAGCGGAGCGGCCAGAGAAGGGTGGTCAAGGGACGTGACATTCTCACCAGGGTATATCTCACATTGGAGGAGATTGCCACCGGGGTGGAGAAGGAGGTCACCATCGAGAGGAACGAGCGCTGCCCTGACTGTGGAGGAAAGGGTACCAAGAACGAGTCAGATGTTCAGACCTGTCCTGTCTGCAACGGCTCCGGCCAGGAGCAGAGGGTCATGAACGGCTTCATGTACACATATACTACCTGCTCAAGATGTCACGGAGAGGGAACTGTTGTCAAGAATCCTTGCCGGAGTTGCTCAGGTACCGGCCTTGTACGCAAGCGTGCGACGATCAAGGTCAAGATACCGGCAGGTGTCGAGAGCGGAATGCAGCTCACCATCAAGGGAGAGGGCCACGCCACCAAGGCAGGCGGAATCAACGGAGATCTTCTCGTTGTGATTGAGGAGAGGGAGCATCCGGTACTCAGGCGCGAGGGCAAGAACCTCTTCTATTCCGTGGTGATTCCTGTTACCGATGCATTGCTCGGAGGCAAGGTTTCAGTGCCTTGCCTGGACGGAAACTATACGATAGATGTGGAGCCTGGAACCCAGTCAGGGTCCGTCGTACGTCTCAGAGGACGTGGCCTCCCGGCCGTCAAGGGCTATGGCAGCGGAGTGGGAGACCTCTATGTGAAGTTCCTCGTCTGGATACCTAAGAAACTGAAATCCAGCGAGAAGTCTGCAATCGAGGCAATGCGGGACAGCAGCTCGTTCAAACCGGACCTCAGCCGGGACGACAAGAATCTTTTCGACAAAATGAAAGAAAATTTCTGAAAAAAGTTTGCGAAAAGAAAAATTATTAGTAATTTTGCAGTCCAATTAACAAGGCAACCTCTTACGACTAGGGAAAATTCAGGTAACGTTGCGCTTAAAAATATTTAGAAATGGATTTGATAAAAGTAGTAGAGCAGGCTTTCACCAATGGAAAAGCTGCAACATATCCTGAGTTCAAGGCCGGTGACACTCTCACCGTTACCTACAGGATCAAAGAGGGTGACAAGGAGAGACTCCAGAAGTTCAAGGGAGTCGTTATCCAGATCAGCGGCGCGACGCCGTTCACCAAGACTTTCACCATCCGCAAGGTTTCAGGCGGTGTAGGTGTCGAGAGGATTTTCCCTTACGAGTCACCGTTCATCGACTCAATCGAGCTCAACAAGGTTGGTAAGGTACGCAGGGCAAGAATCTTCTATCTCAGGAACCTCTCAGGTAAGAAGGCCAGGATCAAGGAGAAGAAGCTCAATATGATCAAGGAAGAAGGCGCCCTTGAGGCGTAAGGAATACGGGAGAAATCCCTGAATGGCTCCATAGCTCAACTGAATAGAGCATTTGACTACGGATCAAAAGGTTATAGGTTTGAATCCTATTGGAGTCACAAGAAGGCTGACAGATTGCTGTCGGCCTTTTTTGTTTTCTTTGAACTGGCTTATTTTGAAGATGAGTGCCAAGGTTTTGCACGAAACCCGGAATGCGCTGATTAGTCTCAAGCCTGCGGAAGGAAATCCTGACAATCCATCGCAAATATATTGGAATTGTATATTAATTCATTATATTTGCCATAGGCAACGTAATATATCGTTACCGATTATACTTTAATTGTCAAAAATTATAATTATTGTACTGAAATGAGCGAAGTACACGTTTTCAATGCCGGGCCTTGCATTCTTCCGCAGCAGGCTATTGACGCCTCCATTGAGGCACTCAGGGATTTCAAGGGCACTGGAATCTCAGTTTTGTCTGTTTCACACCGCTCTAAGGAGTGGGGCGAGGTGATGGATGAAGTCAGGGCGAACTGGAAAGAGCTCCTCAATATTCCTGACACCCACGAGGTCGTATTCCTCGGTGGTGGAGCAAGCCTTCAGTTCCTTTATGTGGCAATGAATTTCCTCGAGCACAAGGCCGCCTATCTTGACACCGGTGTATGGGCTCACAAGGCTCTCCAGCAGGCTCAGGGACTCGGCGAGGCATACGCCATCGCATGCTCTGCCGACAAGAACTATTCGTACATCCCTAAGGGATACGTGATTCCTTCGGATCTCGACTATTTCCACATCACTACCAACAACACCATCTACGGCACTGAAATCAAGGAGGATATCATTTCTCCTGTACCGCTCATCGCCGATATGTCATCCGACATCATGAGCCGCCCTGTGGATGTCAGCAAGTTTGCCATGATATACGGCGGTGCCCAGAAGAACGTGGGTCCTGCCGGCGTGATCTTCGCCATCATCCGCAAGGATGCCCTCGGAAAGGTATCCCGCAAGATTCCTACAATGCTTGACTACCGCACTCATATTGACAAGGAGTCAATGTTCAATACGCCTCCGGTATTCTCCATCTTCGTGATGAATGAGACCCTCAAATGGCTCAAGGGCATCGGTGGAGTCGAGGCTATCCAAAAGATTGACAAGGAGAAGGCTGACACCCTCTATGCTGAGATTGACCGCAATGCCCTATTCACCGGCACAGCTGCCGTGGAGGACAGGTCGATGATGAACGTATGTTTCGTCATGGCACCTGGCTACGAGCATCTACAGGATGAGTTCTTCGCATTTGCCAAGGGCAAGGGCATGGTCGGCATCAAGGGACACCGTTCAGTCGGCGGCTTCCGCGCATCCATCTACAATGCCTGCAGGCTTGTGGATGTCAACGCTCTCGTGGCTTGCATGCAGGAATTCGAAAACCTCAAGAAATAATCGTCATGAAGATACTTCTCGCTACACAGAAACCTTTTGCGGCCGCTGCCGTGAACGGTATCAGGTCAATTCTTGAAGAGGCCGGCAATGAGGTCGTTCTCCTTGAGAAATATGCAGGTGAGGATGAGCTCGTGGCTGCCGTCTCTGATGTCGAGGCGATGATTATCCGCTCTGACAAGGTTACGGCACGTGTGCTTGACGCCGCTCCGAAGCTCAAGATTGTAGTACGCGCAGGTGCCGGATTCGACAATGTCGATCTCGCCGCTGCCACTGCCCACGGAGTTGTCGTTGAGAATACTCCCGGCCAGAACTCCAATGCCGTGGCCGAGCTCGCCATTGCAATGATGATTTACATGAGCCGCAACCAGTTCACCCCTGCCACAGGTACTGAGATTCTCGGCAAGACTGTCGGCATTCAGGCCTTCGGCAATGTCGGAAGGCTCGTTGGCCAGAAGGCTGCCGCCCTCGGAATGAAGGTCAAGGCCGTGGATCCGTTCATTCCGGCCGAGAAGATTGCCGAGGCTGGCGCAGAGCCGGTTGCAGACGTTGCTGCACTATATTCTTCCAGCGATTTTGTCTCCGTGCACATCCCTGCATTGCCTTCTACCATCGGCTCAATCGGATATGACCTCATCACCTCGATGCCGAAGGGTGCCGTGCTTGTCAATACTGCCCGCAAGGAAGTCATCGACGAGGCTGGTCTCGAGCGCGCTCTCGAAGACAGGCCGGACCTCAAGTACGTGGCCGATGTAATGCCGGACAACTATGAGGCTCTCCGCGAGAAATTCGGCGTGAGGATTTTCGCAACCCCTAAGAAAATGGGTGCGCAGACATCCGAGGCCAATGTCAATGCAGGCCTTGCCGCCGCACGCCAGATTGTCGCATACTTCACTGAAGGCTGCACACGTTTCCAGGTTAACAAATAAGATTTATGGTACGCGTTAAACCATTTGCGGCAGTCAGGCCGCCAAGGGAGATTGTCACAGAGGTGGCTGCTCCGCCTTATGATGTATTGAATTCAGAAGAGGCCTTCAGGCAGGCCGGTGAGAAATCCCTGCTTCATATCACTAAGCCGGAGATTGACTTCGACCCTATTCTTCCCGACCACGACCAGCGTGTGTATGACAGGGCTGTGAAGAATTTCGCAGACTGGCAGAGCCGCGGATGGCTGGTTCAGGATGCCAAGCCTTGCTACTATGTCTATGCCCAGACAATGGACGTAAGGACACAGTACGGACTGGTCCTCTGCGCCCATACTGATGACTATGCCGAGGGCAAGATAAAGAAGCACGAGCTTACCCGCAAGGACAAGGAGGATGACAGGATGATCCACGTCCGCATCCAGAATGCGAACATCGAGCCTGTATTCTTTGCATACAAGGACAATGCAGTCCTCAATGAAATCGTGGCCAAGGCTTCAGCCGGCGAGCCGGAGTACTCTTTCGTGGACGAGAACGGTTTCGGACACGATTTCTGGGTAATCACTGACGATGAGGTCATCGATACCATCACCAGGGAGTTCACCGGCAAGGTGGATGCCTTCTATGTAGCTGACGGTCATCATCGTACAGCTGCCGCAGCCCGTGTAGGCGCGGAGAAGAGGGCACAGAATCCTGACCATACCGGCAATGAGGAATACAACTACTTCATGGCAGTATGCTTCCCGGAGAGCCAGCTGAAGATCATCGACTACAACCGCGTGGTGAAGGATCTCAACGGCCTTTCAGAGGAGGAGTTCCTCAAGGCTCTCGAGGCTGACTTCGAGGTGAAAGTATATGAAGGGGAGGGAGAATTCCGTCCGGAGCGTCTCCATCAGTTCTCAATGTATCTTGGCGGACGCTGGTATTCTTTGGATACCCGTGACGGAAGATATGATGACGCTGACCCTATCGGGGTTCTCGACGTAACCGTACTTTCCAGCCTTGTACTGGACAAGATTCTCGGAATCAAGGATTTGCGCACGGACAAGAGGATTGACTTCGTAGGTGGAATCCGCGGCCTTGGCGAGCTTTCACGCCGTGTTGACAGCGGGGAGATGAAGGTTGCCTTCGCTCTCTATCCGGTATCGATGAAGCAGCTTACCGATATCGCAGACAGCGGCAAGATCATGCCTCCGAAGACCACCTGGTTCGAGCCTAAGCTCAGGTCAGGCCTGGCTATCCACAAGCTGGCTTAGCCTCAGGGATCATATAGCAAAGGGTGAACGCCATCGACGTTCACCCTTTTTCATTGTAATTCCGGCAGGCTCTGCCGGCTGGAGATTCAGGTCTAGATCAATGCCATTATGGCCGTTATTCCGACATAAACCCAGTGGGCGAAGATTCCGGCCGCAATTCCGCCGAAGAAGTGGCTTATGAAGGCCTTGGAAAGAAGTTTGCGGAAACCGAGTGAATCGAGCATTGCGGTATGGGTCGAGAGATAGCCGCTCCAGCACATTCCCATTGCCGTAAACACAGCAATTGCATTGCCGTCAATGATGCCCTGGGATGCGAATTCAGGAATGAGTCCAAGTGCGGCACCGACTGCGCCGAGGGCAGTGATAGGGAAGGCCACGAGCTCCGGAGCGTGGAATCCGAACAGCCATTTGAATATGAAATCTATCTTCGATGCCAGCCAAGGCAGAAGTCTTGTTCCCTCATAGGCGGCTCCGGTGAATACCACGGCCTCATTGCCCGAAGCATCTGTAACGGTACTTCCCCCGAAGGTGATCATCATCACGAACGTGGAGATCACAAGTACGCCCGGGATGATGGCCAGACCGATTTCAACACCAGACTTTCCACCGTCAAGGAGAGCATTGAGGACTTTAACGAATCCTGTCTCCGGGGCTTTCTGCCCATTATCGGCTTCTGCCTGATTCTCATCGATGGCGTGGCTCTCCACGACTGCGTCCTGGTCCTTGAATGAAGGGTATTCCTTGCAGATGAAGTACTGCATCAGGCGGGTTGAGACGATGCAGCCTATCACCGCTCCCAGGAGTCCGACTGCCGGTGCGAGGAAATATCCCTGGCCGATCATGAACACAATCACGATAAGACCCATTCCGAACGCTGTTCCGAAGTTGGTGAGGGAGATTATCTGATACTTCTTGAAGTACTTTGCGAACTTCTTGTCCTGAGCCAGCGTGATGATGGCCGGGTTGTCGGAGAGGAATGTCATCACAGCGCCGAGAGATGCCACTCCCGGGAGGTTGAACAGAGGCTTCATGATCGGCATGAGCGCCTTCTGCAACAGATCCACAACGCCGAAATCCGTGAAAATCTTGGCGAGCGCTCCAGTGAGAACGCAGATGGCCATAATGTAGAATACGGTGTTGAGCAGCAGGTCGTGAGCCGTGTGCATCATCGTGTTGAGCATGTTGGAAAGGCCCATCACGGCTGAAAGGTAACCGAAGATGACCAGAATCACAAGCAGGCAGGTCACTCCGTTAGGAAGTCTGAATTTGCACTTCATAGTGTTGCAGTATTAGTTTTAGCATTTATTTGTTCTTGCGTATCAGGGCCTTGACACCTTCGAGAATGTCAAGCCTGAATTTGAGTCCGGCCTGGATCTGAAGATCCTTGTTGCCGAGGACTCCATAGCAGTCGCCGAAACTGTATCCGGCCATTGCGAAGAGTTTTACGGCATCCCTTGACCTCTTGACAGGGTTGTACTCCACTCCGCCCGAAACAGTCCTTACATTGGTGCCGGAGAGAACAAGCCAGTCCTCGTGGCATTCCTTGTTGCGGTCCCAGGTGAATTTGGCATGAACCCTGAGCCCGTCAACAGGAGCTGCCGAGATTTCGCTCATTATCGAGAAATCCCCGATGAATCCGCTTCCCTTGCCGAGCCTGTCCATCAGGTCAATGTCCCATCTCAGCCATTTTGTTATGTTGAACCTGTTGCCGAGGGCTACGTAGTACATCCAGGAGTCGGTGCTGTTCTGGAAGGCATTGGCGGACCATATCGATTCATAGAATCCGTGGCTGCCGTACCACATGAGGTTGACGGCAACCTTGGAATTTCCTACATTGTTGCCCTTCTCGTCAGTAATATAGCCTCTCATCGGGGAGTTGCAGACCTGCAGCAGCAGATTGTCCCCCGGAGCGACGTTGAAAGTACCTGATATGCCAAGCTGGTAGCAGGCGATGTTGTTCCAGAATTCAGAGCAATAGTATAGGTCAATAGGTGCCCTGTCATACTCATAACCGCCGATTCCCACGACCTGCTTTCCTCCTCCCAGAGTAAACCAGTCGGTGGCCTTCCAGTCGAGATGTATCCAGTCGGTGGCATCGAAGAAGGTGCGTTCAGAGAGTTTGTTGAAACGCTGTCTGTAGCTGTAGGTGAGACCCTCGCAGATCTGGCCGTCAAGCCTCATGTTCAGGTAGCTGCCCCTGAAGCCGGAGGCGTTGGCGTCGAAGTCCATGCCAGGCATTACGGCCTCGTAGCCTACCCTTGTCTCAAAATATAATGATGAAACGCCGAATCCCTTATCCTGGGCGCTCAGGTACGTTGACAGGAGGATGGCAGATGCTGCCAAGATAGTCTTTCCGAATTTCATTCCGGTTGATTTTCAGTTGGTTATTGGTTATTTATTTCTCTTGCCCGCGTATAACACAGGCCCAACTGCAAAGATATGTATAAATTTCCATTAAATATGCATCTTGCGCAAAAATTTTGCAAATTGTTTTAATACAAATACAAAAAAGAAGCTGACCTTTCGGGCCAGCCTCATGATAACAGTCAATTGCTTCAGAATGGCAAATCGTCTCCAGGCATATCGTCAATGGACGGAGCCGGAGCCTGCTGCCCGTAAGAAGGGGCGAAGCCTGCCGGGACATCATTGTAACCGCCCTTGTTGCCATAATTGCCGTAACCCTGATTCTGTGACGGCATCGGACCGTAGCCTGGCGCACCTGCCTGACCTGCATATCCCTGTCCTGCAGGGCTGATTCTCCATGCTCTGAGGTCAGTGTACCATTTTCCGTTGAACTCGCGGCTGGATATGTTGAAAGCCACTTTTATCTGGTCTCCGACATTGTATTTCTCCAAATCCTTCACCTTTTCAGCACCCCATACGCTGAAGCATGCCTTTGTAGGGAAGTTGCCTTCCTGATATTCGATCACGAACTCCTGCTTTGCCCAGTTCCCCTTGGCGGATGTGCCGCTCTGGACTGCGAGCTTCATTTCCAATCTTCCTTCGATTTCCATAATATTCTTCATTGCGGGCCGCGCACGGCAGCCCTGTTATATAAAAAGGCAAGCGAACAACACCCGCGTACCAACGCCGGGTCTTTTTCGCCTGCCCTTATTATTCTGCTTGGAAAATGCTGTTATTCAGCCTCTTCCTCAACTGCAACCTTGCCTACCTTTACGAGGTCAACGTCGAAGATGAGTGCGCTGTTAGGCTCGATTCCACGTGAACCGTTCTCGCCGTATGCGAGGTCAGCAGGGATGTAGAGCTTGATCTTTCCACCTTCGCCGATGAGCTGGAGACCTTCTGTCCAACCCTTGATGACGCGGTTGAGAAGCATTCTGGTACCGTCAGCAGCCTGGTTCTCGTCGAACTTGGTTCCGTCGATGAGGGTTCCGGTGTATTTAACCCATACAGTGTCGGTAGCGGCTGGCTTGACATCGTTGCCGGCCTCGATGATGGTGTACTGGAGACCGCTCTCGGTAGCCTGGACACCCTCTTTCTTGAGGTTCTCTGCAAGGAATGCGGCTGACTTCTGGCTGTTTACGGCTGAAGTGTAGTCGCGCCTCTTTGCGAGATATGTGTTGAATACCTCGTTCATCAGCTCAGGGTTGATCTTGAACTGCTCTGCGAAGGTTGAATCGCGGAAATCACCCTTTGCATTGAGGAAATCCTTGATACCCTTCTCGATGGCGCTATAGTTGAGGTCGCCGAAGTTGTATCCCTTGAGGAAGGAACCGAAATTGATTCCCACGAGATAGCTGACAGAGTCAATCTCGCTCTTCTTAGGAAGGAATGCCTTAGGATCTACCGGCTTTACAGCCACTGCGGTGGAGTCATTTCCGTCAACGCCGCCCTTGACGCCGTTTGAGGCGCAGGAAGAGGCTGCGATTACTACTGCAAATGCTGCAGCAATGAATTTGATGCTTTTCATTGTATCTGTTGTTTTAATAATATCCGACTTTGACAATCATATTGTCCGTGCCGTTGATTTTTTTTGACCAAATCGGCTGCAAATATCGCAATTTTAATTGACATTACCCAATATTTTACATCTTCCTTTATATAATTTCTCTCGCCGCTGTTTGAAGTTTGAAGGAAAAATGCTACATTTGAGTAATCGAGCCACTTCATCTATGGACATTGACAATGTGACAATACACTCCAAACTCAACGAGTTCTTCGGATTCAGCCATTTCAAGGGCAATCAGGAGGAGATTATTCTCAATCTTCTGCACGGTAACGACTCTTTCGTGATAATGCCGACGGGGGGCGGAAAATCATTGTGCTACCAGCTGCCGGCGCTCCTTATGCCGGGCACGGCTATCGTTGTCTCGCCACTGATTGCATTGATGAAGAATCAGGTGGATGCCATCAGGGGATTTGTCGCCGGAAATGAAGGCGTTGCGCATTTTCTGAACTCCTCCCTGAACAAGGCTCAGATTTCCGAGGTCAGGGAAGACTTGCTGTCCGGTGTCACAAAACTTCTGTACGTAGCTCCGGAAAGCCTTACCAAGGAGGAGAACGTGGCCATATTCCGGGATATCCGCATTTCGTTCTACGCCATTGACGAGGCGCATTGCATTTCCGACTGGGGGCACGATTTCAGACCGGAATACAGGCGCATCAGGCCAATCATTGACGAAATCGGCAGGGCTCCGGTAATCGCCCTCACTGCAACGGCCACCCCGAAGGTCCAGAGTGACATTGTCAAGAATCTCGGCATTCAGGACGCGAAGGTATTCAAGTCCTCGTTCAACAGGCCGAATCTCTATTATGAGGTAAGGGACAAGGTGGAGCCGGAGAAGGATATCATCAAGTATATAAAACAGAATCCCGGCAAGGCCGGCATTATCTACTGCCTCAGCCGCAAGAAGGTTGAGGAATTGGCCAATATGCTGGTTATCAATGGTATAAAGGCTGTTCCGTATCACGCTGGACTGGATGCGAAGGTGAGGGCTGAGAATCAGGACCGCTTCCTGATGGAGGATGTTGACGTGATTGTCGCCACCATAGCCTTCGGAATGGGCATCGACAAGCCGGACGTGAGATATGTGATTCATTATGACATTCCGCGGAGTCTCGAGGGCTATTATCAGGAGACGGGGCGTGCCGGCCGTGACGGCAAGGAAGGAGTCTGCATAACCTATTATAGCTACAAGGATATATGCAAGCTGGAGAAATTCCTCCAGAGCAAGCCGGTGTCCGAGCAGGAAATCGGAAGGCAGCTGCTTCTCGAGACCGTGGCATACGCCGAGTCCGGGGAATGCAGGAGGAAACTGCTCCTCGGCTATTTCGGGGAGGATTATACCAGGGACAACTGCGGTGCCTGCGACAACTGCCTGAATCCGAGACCGAAGTTCGATGCCCGGAAGGAAATGAAGCTTGCCATCGACCTTGTGGCTTCCCTGCCCGAGAATTTCAGGATAGAGCATCTTGCCAATGTGCTTGCCGGAATAACCACGGCAATGGTGAAGTCCTACAATCACGACAAGACCAAGTTCTTCGGAGCCGGTTCAGACCATAATGCCAAGTTCTGGGAAATGATTATCCATCAGGCTCTTATTCTCCATTTCCTGAAACGGAACATAGAGTCCTACGGGCTTGTTGCAGTAACGCCTGAGGGGTTGGCCTATTCAGCTGAGCCATATCAGATTATGCTTGCCGGTGACCGGAATTTCACCGAGAACGGGGATGATGGGGATGAAGATGCTCCTTCAATGGCATCAGCCAAGGGTGGCTCCGGCGGTGACCCTGCGCTTCTTTCAATGTTGAAGGACCTCCGGAAGGATGTGTCCCGCAAGCTCAAGCTCCAGCCTTGGGTGATTTTCAGCGATGTTTCCCTCGAGGATATGTCCATAATGTATCCTGTGACGGTGGACGAGCTAAAGACCTGTCAGGGTGTAGGTGAGGGCAAGGCCCGCAAGTATGGAAAGCCTTTCATTGACCTGATTTCCAAGTATGTGGAGGAGAATGAAATAATCCGTCCGGATGATTTTCTCGTGAAGTCGATGCCGAACAAGTCTTCCGAGAAGATTTTCATCATCCAGAGCATTGACCGCAGGATGGATCTCGAGGATATAGCCTCGGCCAGGGGAATGGATACCGATGAACTCCTCACCGCAATCGAGAACATTGTCGATTCGGGCACAAGGCTCGATCTCAATTATTACATAGACCAGAATATCGATGCCGACGTAGTGGAGGAGATTTATGACTATTTCCGCAACGAGGCTGAGACCGATTCACTCGAAACAGCCCTGTCCGAACTCCAGGGCGATTATGAAGAGCTGGAAATCAGGCTGGTAAGAATCAAATTCATCTCGGAGGTCGCAAACTGACACAATCTTGTTGCGTCAAGGCTGATCGGCATAAAGAAAAGACTGGCTTAGCTGAGCCCGTCTATCTGTCCGTCAACGACATCGATTCTCAATGCCTGAGGAGACTTCGGCAGTCCCGGCATCCTGATGATGTCGCCGGCAATGGCTACAATCATCTCTGCCCCCGCATTGATCACTATATCCTTGATGTCGAATGTGAAACCCTCCGGAGCACCGTATTTCTTCGGATCCTGGGAGAATGAATACTGAGTCTTGGCTATGCAGACAGGGAATGATGCATATTCCGTCCCCTCGATTTTCGCCAGCATCTTCCTTGCCTCCTGGCTGAACTCCACGCTTTCCGCACGGTAGATTTCCCTGGCGACCTTGCCGATTTTGGCCTCGATTGAGTCGCTGTCTTCATAGATGAATTTCAATGGTGCTGAAGGATTCCTGTCAATGGTCTCGACCACGAGGTCAGCCAGTTCGACAGCACCTTCTCCACCCTTCGCGAATGCGTCATTGAGTGCGAAAGGAACCCCGAGTGAGGCGCAATGCTCCCTGACCATCCGGATTTCCTCATCCCTGTCGTCTCCGAATTTGTTGAAGCAGACAAGTACCGTCTGGCCATACTTCCTGAGGTTCTCAATGTGCCTGTCAAGGTTGGAGAATCCCTTTCTGACGCCTTCCTCAGATGCCTCGGCAATCCTGTCTGCCGGCACTCCGCCGTGCATCTTCAGGCCGCGGAGAGTGGCGACGAGTATGGTGAGGGAAGGGGAGAGACCGCTCTTGCGGCATTTTATGTCGAGGAATTTCTCCGCTCCGAGGTCAGCGCCGAAGCCGGCCTCAGTAATCACGTAGTCCCCGTATGTCATAGCCATCTTCGTGGCAATGATGGAGTTGCAGCCGTGCGCAATGTTGGCGAACGGGCCGCCGTGAATGAATGCCGGAGTGCCTTCCGTAGTCTGGACAAGGTTCGGCTTCATCGCGTCGAGAAGGAGGGCGGTAATTGCTCCGGCCACTCCCATATCCTTGACTCTGAACGGTTTGTTGTCCAGAGTATAGCCCAGAAGAATATTCTCGACTCTTCTTCTGAGGTCGTTCACATCCTTTGACAGGCAGAGGATGGCCATGATTTCCGATGCCGGGGTAATGTCGAAGCCGGATTCCTGCGGCACTCCGTTGGTATGAGGGCCGAGGCCTGTGACAATATGTCTGAGCGAGCGGTCATTGACGTCCAGAACCCTCTTCCAGAGTATCTGCTTCATTCCGAAGCCCTCTGACTGATGCTGGTAGATATAGTTGTCAAGCAGGGCTGAAATCATATTGTTGGCCGAGGTGATGGCGTGGAAGTCACCTGTGAAATGCAGGTTGATTTTATCCATAGGGAGAACCTGGGCATAACCGCCGCCGGCTGCCCCGCCTTTCATTCCGAAACAAGGTCCCAGCGAAGGCTCCCGCAAGGCAGCCACCGCCTTCCTGCCTGTCTTTGCAAGGCCCAGGGCCAGGCCGACCGACACTGTTGTCTTTCCGATGCCTGCCTTTGTCGGGGTGATGGCAGTCACCAGTATCAGTTTGCTCTTCCTGACTTTTTCTTCGTCAATAAGATCCGAAGGGACCTTGGCCATATACTTGCCGTAAGGTTCCAGCGCGTCTGAAGGGATGCCCATCTTTCCGGAAATTTCCGTGATTGGCAGAAGATTGATGCTTCTTGCGATTTCTATGTCTGATTTCATATGGAATTGGTTTTTCCGTGGCGTGCCTGCCGGCTCTCATGAACTTTGCCGGAAAGCATTACAAATTTAAGAAAAAACCCTCTTTCCTGCAATTTTCCGTTCAGGACTGTTGCACATTGTACTCTTACGCACCCTCATATACAGAGTGAAAAACTCTACAATACCTCTACAACATTATGTCGATACCTCTACTTGCTAATCACATAAATCACAGTAAACCAATGATATAATATGTTTTTAAGTGCCTTTGACAACTCTACATGTCAGAATCCGCTTTCTATACAAGACAATTTTTTAGGTTATATTTGCAATAGACCAATCAGCATCGCTATGTTCGGCAGAAAAACCACTGACAGACTCATCGACAATATCGACAAATATTTCGATACGCTTGACCGCTCTCTTCTCGTATATAAGGAAGGTGTAAGGAATTATCTTTATTCGAACAGGAAGGAATTCGAGGACAATCTTCAGAGCATTTCGAGATTCGAGACGGAATCCTCCGCATTGAGGAGGGAAATCGAGAATGACCTCTATACCCGTACATCCCTGGTCAGGTCTAGGGCAGACATAATGAGGATGCTGGACAAGACCAGAAACATTGTCGATATGCTTTACGACAGCATTTTCCAGTTTGAAATAGAGACTCCATTCATTCCTTCGGAGATGAATCAGGACTTCATCAAGCTTACCGAGTTTGCAGTCCTTTCCCTCGAAGCCCTCGTCCCTGCCGCCAAGTCCTATTTCAGGGATCCGCAGACAGTACCGGAGAAAATCAGCAGGACATATTATTACGAAAAAGAGGCTACCAGATATGCCCAGGCTATCAAGAGAACGGTCTTCCACAAGATGGACGGGCTCAAGCTCAGCGAGAAATTCCACCTGAGGTATTTTGCCCTGCACATTGAGAATCTCTCGAAATCCGCGGAGAATCTGGCCGACCAACTGGCGGTAATGGCTATCAGAAGAACACTCTAACACACTTATACAGGATGGTATCCGGCACGCTTCTCATAATTCTTGCCCTGACTGTTTCCTTCTGGTTCGTCCTGAAGGAATATCCGGTCACGTTCGGAATTATAGTGCCGACCTGCGTGCTCAGGCGCAGGGTATTCAAGACATTGGTAGTCTCCTCGATCGCAGCGGGAGCTGTCCTGGCTTCCCTGTCGGCAGAACCAGCCTCAATGTCTTCATCCCCGCTGACCTGCTCCCTGGCTGCAGTTTCCACCATAATAACCATTCTCGCTGCAGAACTCATGGGCGTCCAGTCTTCCGCTGCCGCCGCAATGCACGGATCTATTGCCGCCGTAATGCTTTCATCCGCAGATGAATCATTGTCGGCATCCTATCTTCTGGTTCTCATTGCAGCCGTCATTCTGACTGCCGCACTCTCCGGCATTTTCTACCTGATTCTGCGCGGCATAATCAGGCGCAGCAGCCTCCACATGCTGAAGCTGTCCGAATATATGCGCTATGCCGTCATCATCACCGTTGCGGTGCTGGCGGCCGGAATCGGCGCAAACTACGGCACTTTCCTTTCAGGGATTGCCGGCGGAGTCATCTCCGGGGCAATCTCTTCAGTTCCGGCGAGCTTTTCGATGGCTGCCATACTGGTTCTCCCTCTCATCATATTGTGGCGGAGGGCAGTCATCCTCTCCGACATTACGGCAGAGAAATGCCAGGAATGGAATACCAGGACAATACTTGCGATAATCGTCTCGATGTCAGTCGTTTACATTCTCTCTGCCACTATCCGCGGGATTTCTTCGTTCCCGATTCCTCCGGTCCCTCTGGTATTTGCAGGCATAGCCGGGGTCGAACTGGCGAGGCGGAGGCAGCTTGTCGGCAACGCCAGGATTGTCAAGTCTGTAGGGGGAGCCCTTCTGGCCCCGCTCATAGCCTTTCTCATATCCTATATCCTGCTTTCAATCACGGGTGTCACTTCCGGTGATTTCGAGGACTTCTCCGTGATTCTCCTCGCCCTTGCCCTTGTAATCGTGATCATGTCTGCAAGATACGTCAACACGCAGGTAGAAAAAAAGAGGGAGATGGAGAGGCTCCTGTTCACCCAGCAGAACGAAATATACGAGAACAGCAGGGCTCTCAACGAATTGGAAGTCAAGACAGTGCTGAATGAGAACCGTCTCCTTCACGATACATTGGAACTGAAGCGCAAGGAGGCGATGAACATTGCCCTGAGCATTTGCGAGCAGAAGGAGTATCTTGAGACATTGAAGGACATAGCTGACCGTATGCCGTCTGCCCGGACCGACGGGGAAAGGGATGCGTTGATCTCGGAACTCCAGGCCTCGATCCGGCAGAGGCTCTCATTCGAGCAGGAAATCGACTCGTTCTATTTCTATGCCCAGGCAGAGGCAGCCCACAAGGATTTCGCATTGAGGCTGGCCGAGCGTTTCCCTGACCTTACCGAGCAGGAGAAGAGGCTTGTGACATTGCTCAGGCTCGGGTTTTCGTCCAAGTACATATCGTCCCTGATGAACGTGTCTCCGAAATCCGTTGAAATAGGAAGATACCGTCTCCGCCGCAAGCTCAAGCTTTCGAAAGGGGACAATCTCGTCAACTTCCTGAAATCAATATAATTATCAATAACCACTAATTATTTGCATTATGAAAAAATTACTCAGTGTAATTGCATTGGCTCTCGCAGCTTCCTTCGCAATCAATGCGCAGGAAAAGGAGAGCGTGGAGACTGATGTGAACCAGTACGGGCAGGTCGTGAAGACAGTCCCTGTACAAGGAAACCTCCAGGACGGTATTCTGGTATTCCAGAACAAGAAGCAGAACTACAAGATGTGGTTCGACGTACGTATCCAGGCAGATGCCGCAGCATTTTTCGGCGCTCCTGACTTCTGTGCGAAACAGCTTGACGGGAAGGACAATACCAACCATATCGGCAATGGAATGAATATCCGCCGCGCCCGTTTCGCAGTTAAGGCCCAGCTCGACAAGAACTGGTACGGAGAGATTGATACTGACTGGACCAGCGGCATTCCTGAGATTAAGGATGCTATTGTGGCATTCACAGGCGTGAACGGTCTCGAAATCAAGGCCGGTAACTTCAAGGAGAACTTCTCAATCCAGAGGAACACCACATCCCGCTACCTTATGTTCATGGAGCGCCCTATGGTATGTTCTCTCGCCCCTTCACGTCATCTCGGAATCAATGCCAGATATGCCTACAACTGGCTGTGGGTGGCAGGAGGCGTTTTCGGACCTGAGCTCAAGGGCTCCGAGGAGCAGACTGCAATGGAAGACGGAAACAAGGACTTCGGCTTCAATGAGGGCCTCTCCTACACAGGCAAGGTCGTATTCCGTCCTCTTTGGAAATCCCCGAACTCATCCCTCCACATCGGAGGAGCATTCTCTTACAGGAATCCTAAGCTCACCAGCACTGACGGTTACAACTGCATCCGCTACAGCACCAGGAACACTACCAGCATCAACCGCAAGAAATACATTGACACGGATGTGATTAAGGGTGTGGATCATGAACTCGCCTGGACGGTCGAGCTTGCAGGACACTGGAAGCAGCTCCGTTATGAGGCAGCCTACATTGCAAGGGGTGCTGTCCTTGACAGGGCAAAGAACGATCTTGACACCCAGTGGGCCGAGGGTTGGTACGCACAGGCCAGCTGGCTTCTCTTTGGCGGCTCCCAGAACTATGATTCCGACGGTGCAAAGTACACCCGCACCACCTCAGATCACAAATGGGGCAACCTCGAGCTCGCATTCAGATATGAGTACTGCGACTTCAATACCGGCAAGCTCTTCTCCAAGAACGCTGATATCTACGGTGGAAGTGGCGAGGCCTGGACTGTCGGCCTGAACTACTATCCTACCAAGAACGTGAAGATTGTCCTCAACTGGCAGTACAACAACAATGACCGCTATGCAAACGGCAAGGGCAAGCTCTACACCGGATACGACCTCGCAGGCAAGCCTACCAAGGATCCTTCAAAGGTGGTTGCAGAGAACGGCAAGGGCGGAGTTGACTACCAGATGCTCGCTCTCCGTCTCCAGGTGGCATTCTGATTCCTAAGTATAATTGTTAAATCATTGAAATACACTATGAAACATATATTGTTCCCAATGGCGGCCATCGCCGCTCTTGCAATGGTTTCCTGCGTGAAGGATGAGCGTGACCCGCAGTCCCTCATTCCCGAGGAAGTGCATTACGACTATACCAAGCTCGTTCTCAATGAGGTCTCCTCAGTCGGAGAGGACGCTGAGAAGTTCATAGAGCTCTACAACACAGGCAATGAGGAAATCAGCCTTGAGAATGTGGTAATCAACAAGGACGAGGAACTGTCCTGGACCGGTGTCAAGGGCCAGAAGATTGCCCCTAAGGGCTATTTTGCCATTGTAGGTGCCAAGAATACCACGGCTGACGGTTTCAGCAGCGGACTCTCCGGAAAGAAGAGCCTGCT
>JALFFZ010000117.1 GCA_022777585.1 Bacteroidales bacterium
TCACTCGCCTGCGGCAAAGTATTTGCACAAATGTACGGGTTTTTGCTGAAAATTACCGATATTTGTAATTTGAATGTCCCATTTTGGACTGAATAATTTTAGCGCAATGGATTTTAGAAAGACGATGCTTCTGGCTGCTGCGGCGATTTTCATTTTCTCGGCGGCTTCCTGCAAGAAAGATGATGAGACGACGACCACGTCACTGTCATTCACCGGCGTACTTGATTTCACAATACCGGCATACGTGAATCCCGGTGACAAGATTGAGGTGGAGCCGAGGGGAATGTCAAAGGATACTGTGGATATCGGGTATTACTGGACCCTTACCCCGATTCGTGATTACAAGGATACCACGAGATTTCTCGGGGACCCTGCTTCCGTTACCGGAAAGTTCTCCTTTGAGGTGCCCGACACCGTCTGCACCATGACTCTTACCTGCGTTGCCTTTGCCACGGGGTATTATACCACCTCTGCAGCATACAATGTGGTCATTGTGAAGCCCGGATTCGACGGCTCCCTCACTGATGACGATGTGGCTCCAGCGATGACCTCCATTGTAGATAACAGGGATGGCAAGAGATATTACTACAAAAGAATCGGTTCCCGCAACTGGTTCGTAAGAAACCTTGCCTATGCAGGTTCCGGAGTGTCCTATGAGGGCTGTGATGCCCTGGATGACGTGTACGGAAGATATTATACCTGGAATGAAGCCCAGAATGCCTGTCCGAGCGGATGGCATCTGCCTGCTTCGGAAGACTGGGCCGACCTTGCCTCCCAGGCCGGATATAAGGGTGAGGGCAATGGAGACTACCTTGGCATAGCAGGCAACCTCATGGTCAATGCCTATTTCAATGCCAACAGGATGTGGGAGTACTGGCCGGCAGTGAAGATTACCAACAGTACCGGTTTCTCCGCCATACCTACGGGTTACTGCACCACTTCATCAGCCGGCGTGACCGGTCACGACGATTACAATTATGCTGTATATTGGACTGCGGATGACAAGGATGTTGAAGGGGAGTCTTTCGGCCTTTACAGGATGATATATGTGGAGAAGCCTGACCTTATGCTCGGCTCTAACCACAAGACAGGCTTCTACGCTACCGTGAGATGCGTTCAATAGGATAGTTCACAGTGACATTGATGTTCAATAATTATATGAAGAGGCTGACATTGATATGCTCAGCCTTGTTCTGTTATTTGGCCTTGCCTGCTCAGGATTGGGAGAAGGCTGATCCGGAATGGCTGGGTGCCAATTATACCAAGCGTGAGGTGATGGTCCCGATGAGGGACGGCGTCTCGCTCTACACTGCTGTGTATGAACCTGTCGGCCGGGAAGAACCGGCACCGGTAATCATCTGCCGCACCCCGTATTCACTCAAGCCTTACGGAACGGCTGACGGAATCCGCAAACCATATTCGGGCGGCATCCGGGATGAGTTCCTGAACTATGCGGCAGATAAGTATGTCATTGTATTCCAGAATGTCAGGGGCAGATATCTGAGCGAGGGGGACTATGAGAACATAAGGCCGGTTTCTTTGGATCCGGCGGTTTCCGATGATGCCACTGACTCATACGATACTGTCGAGTGGCTGCTTGCCAATACTGAAAACAATGGCCGTGTGGGAGTCAAGGGAGTTTCCTATCCGGGCTTCTACGCCACTCTGGCCGCATTGTCGGGCCATCCGGCCATCAAGGCGGTTTCTCCGCAGGCCCCTGTCACTGACTGGTTTATGGGTGACGATGCCCATCACAACGGAGCCCTCTGCCTGGCAGATGCCTACAGGTTCGGCTCCTCTATGTACCGTGAACGCAAAGGCCCTTCAGCCAAGGGGCTTCCGGCTCTTTTCAGCACGAAGGAGGATCTTTACACATATTTCAGGGGGAGACCGATCTCAGAACTCAATGCCTTTTTCGGGGACAGCCTGAAATTCTGGTCCCGTATGATGGATCATCCTGATTATGATGATTTCTGGAAGGACAGGGACCCGAGCGTGAGAATGCGGAACGTAAGGCCTGCGATGCTCGTTGTCGGGGGCTTTTATGATGCTGAGGACTGCTACGGGGCATTCAGGACTTACAGGATGCTCAGGAAGCTCTCCCCGGACACGGAGACCTATCTCGCAGCCGGTCCGTGGTATCACGGGGGATGGACTGACAGGTCATATACAACGCTTGCCGACTCCTGGTTCGGAGAAGGCTCTGCATCATATTATCTTGACAATGTGGAATATCCGTTCTTCAGGCATTATCTCGAGGGCGAGGGAAATCCTCCGGCCAGGGTCAATGTTCTGCCTTCGGCCGAGACAATGAAGGACGGTGGCTCTTCCTGGGAGGAATACGGGCAATGGCCTCCTGTCGGGGTGAAATGCCGGAGGCTGGGTCTGACATCAGCCGATTCCCTGGATCTCTCAGGCATTACCGGTGAAAGGCCGTCTGGGGAAATCAGGAAGGGAAGCCGCTCATTCGTCTCCGACCCGAGGAATCCTGTGCCGTATATGGATATTGTCTCCAGTTCCAGGAACAAGGGATATATGACTGCAGACCAGAGGTTTGCGTCAGCGAGGGAGGACGTGCTGACATACTGGGGAAGGACATTGAAGGATACTGTCCACGTTGCCGGCGGCATTGATGTGAATCTTTCACTTGCGTTGTCTTCGGAGGATGGGCGCACGCTTGACGGGGATATTGTGGTCAAACTGATAGATGTCAGGCCGGATGGCGTACAGATGCTTGTAAGGGGGGATGTGATGCCTCTCCGCTACAGGAAGGGCTTCGGCTCACCGGTTCCTGCCAAGGACGGAAAGAAACTCAAAGTGGCGTTTACGATGCCCGATATTGACCATTATTTCCTGCCTGGACATTGCCTAATGGTGCAGGTTCAGGCCAGTTGGTTCCCACTCATTGCCATCAATCCTCAGACTTATCTTGAGAACCAGTACAATGCCGTGGCGGAGCATTATCTGCCGCTCACTGTCAGCATCGATGCCCGGGGCTCATATCTGAGCCTTCCCGTATTGGATTGAAAACAGCTTAAAATTTAAGATAATGACAAGAGAAGAACTTATAGAGAAAGTCAATGAAGCATTGTCCGAGGAGTTCGAGACACCGAAGGAGGACATGCTTCCGGATGCTCCGATGATGGAGGTTCTGGACCTTGACAGCCTTGACATAGTGGATGTTGTGGTACTGGTCGAGAAGCATTTCGGCTTCGTGATGAAGAAGGAGGATTTCCGCGGAATCAAGTCGTTTGCCGACTTCTACGATTTTGTTGAATCACGTATGGCCGGAAAATAATGGCTTCTGAGTGGAAGGGCAGGTCCAGGGGAGGGAAGACCGGATA
>JALFFZ010000158.1 GCA_022777585.1 Bacteroidales bacterium
CACTTACGTCTGAGAGAGGAACACCCGGGACTGCGATTCAAATATATGAAGAATTCGAGATATAACAAAATTTTCTTCGAAAAGGCATTTTCCGTGGCCAGAATGAAGCCATATTTCGATAGGTATCCGGGCGATGAAGCCAGAGCAGTACGTCATTACGAACAAAACATTCGTTTGGCGGAATCTTTGGAACCGTCATTGTCAGTATTCGAGGTTACACTGCGAAATGCTGTAATCCGTGAATTGGAGAGAATGACTGGCAGAAAGGATTGGTATGAAACATTCAAGGCTGATCCTGTATTGAAGCCCCTATTCAAATATGTCAACCAAGCCAACGGACAGATTAAGCGCAGAGGAGAAACAGTGACTCCAGACAAGATAAACGGAGAACTCACTCTTGGGTTCTGGGTATCTCTGTTCAATGCGGATTATGAACTGGCACTTTGGAAAGACCTCAGGAGAGCCTTCCCAAATTTGCCAAAAGTTCAAAGACAGCGCAAAAATGTATCAGCACCTCTCAATACAATACGATCGCTTCGTAATAGGGTATTCCACAATGAAGCAATCAGTTGGAACATCACACGCCTCACGGATTTGCACAGTATCATTATTAAAGTCACAAGCTGGATGAATGTGGATATTCCGGAATGGCTGGAAAAGATAGATCGATACGACAAAGTGTCGCTGAAAGTGAAAAAGGAATGGTACGGTTGGTAGAAATTTATATTCAAGTTCTAATATTGATGTCATTTTGGACCAATCGGTACGTCTCTCTGTCCAGACACAACTCCCTCTTCTTTGGCAGCCATGCCGGAGCAAAGCGTGGATGCATCTTCTACTCCATTGCATGCTCATGCCGTGAGATGGGGATCAACTTCTTCGACTACCTGTCGGATGTACTCAACAGAACGGCCGCCATGCCTCCCGGATCCAAACCCGAAGCATACCGGGGCCTCCTCCCAGACAAATGGACTAGAGAATAGCAGGGCACACAGAGGGCACTGAAAAAGGTGCTTCTCACGAAGGACTCTCAGATTTACACGAATGAAGGATGTTCGAGATTTTTCGACATCCTTCATTTTTTTGATTCTCAGGCCGTTGAATTTAGTCCAAGAGGATATTTTGGGCCATTTTATGCCATTATTTTCAGTATTCTCTTAAGATTTGCCGCAAAGATTGCGATTGCGCCTTGCATTTGCATATTACTCAAGCCGTACGACAGCGCTCTGCCGTACCCGAGTACATTCTTCAGTTCCGCATTTTTGGCTTCTATCTTGTACCGTTCCTTAGCCAGAGACTTGAACCGTTCGCTATCCTGGAACTCCATCTGTGCTTTATGCTCGTCCGACTTGATTGATACCGAGTATGATTTGGATTTCGTCCCGTCTTTGTAGCATCCTTTCCTTAATGAACATGTCTTGCATTTTTCAACATCAAAGAAGTAGGTCATAACCTGATTTACACCGACGTCCTTTTTTCCTTGTCGGGCTTTTCTGATTGCCATATGCCCAGCTGGGCATACGAACATGCCGGCATCCTTGTTGTAGTCGAACCGGTCTTCTTCTTTTCTGTAGCCCTGACTTATGCATGGGTTGAGTTTCGCCACGAGCTCGATGCTTTCAGTATTTGCCATAGCGATATTTTCCTTGCCCGAGTATGCGGCATCGCCCACTATGACATCTACTTCTACTCCGTTGTTCTTGCTTTTCTCGACGAGTGACTTCAACTCCGGTCCATCACCCCTGTCTCCAGATGTCACGGTAGCAGCGACGATAACCCTTTCCGGGGTCATTGCGATATGTGTCTTGTATCCGAAGAACGCATCTTCGGCACTCTTGTGTCCGATGCGGGCGTCTCGGTCTTTTGATGTATTGTAGTGATCTTTGATGTCGTCCAATGCCTCGGCCAAAAGATTCTTCTTTTCTTTTACAGCCGGGATCTCACCAATAAGTGGATGCGATTCGAGATATTCAATCAGGGTCTCGGTATATGTCATCTCATGAGACAGGTCGTCATCCTCATTCTTCTTGGGCAGATTATCTTTCTGCTCTTCATCTATGCTGTATATGGCCTTGCGAAGAAGTTTTGACCTCTGCTTGAGGATATCCACCGGGCCATAAGGATTGGAGCGAGATGCCGTATGGGTTGCATCGACTATTATGGTGCCGCTCTTGATGATTCCTTTTTCCAGCGCTATGCCCACGGTCTTGTTGATCAGCATGTCGAGCAGATCCACGTCCTTCAGACGCATGCGCCTGAACTTGCAGAGCGAGCTCGGATCTATCACGTCATCTTCAGGCATCATTCCGAGAAAGTACTTGTAGGAGAGATCATATCGTGAATGCTCTACAACATCGACATCAGACAACGTGTATATTGTCTTCAGTAGGAGATACTTGAACATACGTACCGGATCCTCTGCCGTACGGCCATTGTCCTGGCAGTATTTCGATTTCAACTCGTCAAGTACGAATTGGAAGTCTATCAAGTCATTGATCTTTCGCAGGAGATGGTCCTGAGGAATCAGCATATCATAGAGAACAGCATGCTCACTGAACTGCAAAGTGCCTTGAATTGGTAACATAACCCATTGATTTACAAAGGTTAAGTTACAAAAAATCGAGGAGATATCCAAATAAATTGAACATCTCCTCGATGATTTTTAGAGAGACCTCAAGGGGACTTTTTCAGTGCCCTCGGCACACACCCTGCTTTTTTTATAACGCGGACACGTAATCGCGGAGCGCTTACGTTATGCCCGTTTACGTCCTCTTGCGTGCATCGATTCGTGATTTCAGGGGGTAAACTTGGGAATCACCGCATGCTTTTCCCCAGAAACGCCCCCGGGGATGCATCGATTCTTGATTTCAAGCCCAGACTTGCGAATCGATGCAAGGATTTCCCCGAAAACAACCTTTTGCGTGCATCGATTCTTGATTTCAGGGCCAAACTTGGGAATCGATGTAAGGATTTCCCCGAAAACAACCTTTTGCATGCATCGATTCTTGATTTCAAGCCCAGACTTGCGAATCGATGCAAGGATTTCCCCGAAAACAACCTTTTTCATGCATCGATTCTTGATTTCAAGCCCAGACTTGCGTATCGATGCATGGATTTCCCTGTTTAAGCCCTCCTGCGTGCATCGATTCTTGATTTCAGGCTAAGACTTGAGAATCGATGCAGGGAAACCAATGCAGATATGAGGTTAAAGTAAGATTTGAGAATTCAAATTTTAGTACGAAGAAAGTGAAAAAGTTCACTAAATTCGCAGTGAAAAGAAATTCTGATCCGAATCTGCCTAAGGCAATCTCCCTTACTGTCGCTTGGTTCCCGAAGAGGGGTCACAGGAGAAAAGCTAACGCAAGAACGGCAGAAGAATCAGATCGGCGGGCAACCAGTTCACAGAATCCAGTTCATCCGGAGCAAGCCACTTTGCCGCCTCGTGCTCTTTGAGTTCCAGGCGGCCCGACAGGATGCTGCACCAGTAGCAGTGCATTGTAAGATGGAAAGAAGGATAGTCATAGTCAATCGTGGTGATGAAAGCGTCAACACTGACCTCAGTATCAAGTTCCTCCATAATCTCACGCTTGAGAGCCTGCTCCATAGTCTCGCCCGGCTCGGCCTTGCCGCCCGGCAGTTCCCACCAGTCCTTAAACTCGCCATAGCCACGCTGGGTGGCGAATATCTCTCCCCTGGAATTGCGGATTGCCGCCGCAACGACTGTAATTGTTTTCATATTGGCTGCTAAAATAAGCGATCCGATTCGGTTCCGCACTTAAAACTCCGGCACTACCTGGCGACCTTCTTGCCGGCGGAGACCCAGCCGTTGAAGCCGCTGCCGAGTTCGACGACCTCATATCCCTTGGAGGACAGAATCTTAGCTGCAGTCTTGCTGCGATTGCCGCTGCGGCAGTAGAGGGCGACCGGACGGTCCTTCGGCAGTTTGGCGAGCGCCTGCGCGGTGAACGAAGACTCCAATACGTCAATATTGTAATCGGTTCCGGGTATATAGCCTTGCAAATGCTCGGCAGGCGTACGGACGTCGAGGACGCAAACCTTTGCGTCTGAGATATATTTTTCGAATTCGTCGACACCGACGGTCTTGAAATTTTTGCCGCCCTGCGCGAACAGTGAAAAGAAAGACAGACTCATAATGAATATCAATAAGTATTTTTTCATCGTAATAAAGATTTTTAAAGAAAGAGGTCGGGGCGGTTGGTGATAATGCCATCGACAGGGGCCTTTGGAGCTTTGGATGGATCGTTGAGAGTCCAGACCTTAACGCCTATGCCTTTGGCGTGGCAGCGGCGGACAAAGGATTTCGTAGCGAAGGCATACATCACATTGATGCTCGAGACGTAGGGATATTTCTTGGGATTGACAGGGAAGACAGAGAGCTTTTCGACCGGCATCTCAGGGTCGAGACTGTGGACGGTCTCTATGACGCTGTCATTGAAAGACTGTATGACAACCCAGGAAGCGGCATCGTAATCCCTTATGGTTCTAAGGATTGCAGCTTCTATACCCTCATACTGGCCTTTTTTCTTCTTGACTTCGAGCAGGAGGCCGCAGCGTCCGTCAACCAGCGCGAGGACTTCTCCGAGGGTAGGAAGCAGTTCTTCCGTCACTTCGCCGCTGCGGAAATCCAGAAGGTGGAAAGTGCGGAGCGAGTCGAGGGTCATAGTCTCTATGCTGCCCTTGCCGTCGGTGGTGCGGTCTATCGTAGGGTCGTGGCAGACGATAAGTTCGCCGTCGGCGGTCATATGTACGTCGATTTCGACCATATCCGAACCGAGTTCGATTCCGTTCGCAAGGCAGGATATGGAATTTTCGGTGCCGAGCAGCGCGCCGCCGCGATGGGCTATTACGGCAGGCGTATTTTCCTGCCTGGCGGATATGGGTTCAGCCGACTGCGCGGATGACGGAAGCGGAAGGCAGACGAGGGCGCCGAGAACGGCGAGCAAAGAGGCTGGTTTCATATATTAATATTAAAGTTATGCGAAAGTAATTATATTTGCGGAACATTCAATGCTTATGAAAAGATATTTATTGACAATGGCAGCGCTTCTACTGTGTGTGGGAGCAGTTGCCGCGAAAAAGGAAAAAAAGCCTGTACAGTACAACGAGAAGGGCGAAATCATCAAAACGGGACTGAATTTCGGTCCGCTTCCGGCAGTGGCCTACGATGCCGACAAGGGTTTCCAGCTGGGCGCGATACTTCAGATATACAATTACGGAGACGGTAGCAAGTACCCGAACTATTTCAATAGATGGTATATGGAGGCGTCCTGGTTCACGAAGGGTTCGATGCTCTTTCAGTTCCAGCACGACAACAAGAATCTCATTCCGAACGTAAGATGGTCAACGTCAGTATCTTACAATATCGATAAGGCCTTTGATTTCTACGGTTTCAACGGCTACGGAGCCTACTACGATTTCGAGCGTATGGGCCTGAGCAACGACAAGAAGGCCATCAAGAACGGCGCCGAGCCTGATCCTATGCTCTACCGCTACAATCCTTTCTACCGCATCAACAAGACTACCCTCTACGCGAAGTCCGATTTCATCGGCCACATCACGGAGGACCTCTATTGGGAGGTGGGATATCATTTCCGCTGGTACAACCAGGACAAGATAGACAGGGTCAGCATCAACAAGAAGAAGAACTGGTATGACACCTTCCCTTCCGGCCCTGATAGCTTTGCAAACGTAAAGCAGGAGGATATGAGGACTGAGTTGGACGACAGGGCATATATGCCTACCCTCTTCGAGCAGTATATGGACTGGGGCATCATCAAGAGCGGCGAGGTCTATAACAAGAACGGCAAGCCGCACATGTTCGACAGCAGCATACGCCTCGGACTTATGTACGACACCCGCGACAAAGAGGGCGCGCCGACTAGGGGAATATGGGCCGAAGGACACGTTATCCTCGCACCTAAGTGGCTGGGTTCCAGCAATTCATATTACAGATATGGCCTTACTTTCCGCAACTACTGGCCTATAGTCGATAACGACGTGCTGACCTTCGCGTACCGTCTCAGCTACGAAGGTACTTTCGGCAAGGTAAAGGGGCAGCAGAACCCGTATTACGCGCTGAGCTACAATACGATAATGGGCAACGAAAGCGATAAGGACGGCTTCGGCAGCTACCGTACGACGCGAGGCATACAGCGCACCAGGCTCGTCGGACTGGATATGGGTCTGTGGACCGTCGAGTTCCGCTACAAGTTCGTGGATTTCAAGCTCTGGAAGCAGAATATGGCTTTCTCGCTGACCGCTTTCACCGACGGTTCCGTTGTTACGAGAGGTCTTGATATGAGCTTCAACGGCGATGCGTCGGCCTTCCCAAGTTACAAGGCATATATGGAGGGACGCTATGCGGAGGTGTCTGAGGCAAGGCAGGCCAAGAGCTATAAGCTTGTAAATGAGGGCACTCCGTATGAGGTGCACACCCTCAAGGAGATTCCGCACGCCACTTTCGGCCTGGGACTCCGCTTCATTATGAACACCAATTTCATTGTGGCTTTCGAGTACGGTATGCCTGTCACCCGACTCCTGAAGAAGGATAATCCTTATTATAAGCAGGATGGCAACGGCGCTTTCTACATCAATCTCGGCTATCTGTTCTAGGAATTTGCTGAAGCTGCAGAGATGATCTAAGAATTTGCTGCAGAGATGATCTAAGAATTTGCTAAAGAAATGACAATAGAAGAACTCAATAGGATTGAAGAGCAGCTCCAGGAGGGGCTGCTCAAAATTTCCAGTGGCCTCGGGCTGCTGGACGGCACTTTGCTTCAGAGCGATGACCTGGAGGGCAAGTGGAAGGAGTGGGCACCGGAGTATATGGCTTTGGCCGTGAAGGAGATCAATGAATATCCGGAGTTCACTCTCGCCTGCGCGGCTTATGCGGGAACCGCGGCTGCCAAGTGGTGGGATGAGGACTGGGGCCGTCATCACGGCGAGCCTTTCGCAAGCCTGCTTGGAAAACGCGGTTTCGACGATATGGATGACCATATTTCCAATGATATTCTCGGCTACGCTCCCGACTCGACTGAGGCCGGCGTGCTTCGCAGCGCCTTTGAGTGCCTCAGCGGTCAGGCGTGGTCTTTCCTGAATCATTCGGC
>JALFFZ010000148.1 GCA_022777585.1 Bacteroidales bacterium
CGGCTTCCTTCTCTGCCATTGGGACGGCACGGCCGAGACCGAGCAGAAGATCAAGGAGGAGACCAAGGCCACTATCCGGTGCATCCCTGTGGACAGCGTTGTCTGCAAGGAGGAGGGAGTGGACATCTACTCCGGAAAGCCATCCCATGAGAGAGTTGTATTTGCTATTTCATATTGATATAGATGAAAAGAGTATTCATCCTTTCCTTGCTGACGGCACTGTTCTGCGGCGTTGCCGGCGCACAGGAGGTAACAGACGCGCAGAAGGCTGCTGAAGAGGCTGCCAAGGCCATTGCAGGCGCTCCTCAGGCGGAGGTCAAGGTCAAGAAACCCCGCTATTGGACGAACTCGCTCCTGACCAAGCTGGATTTCGGACAGTCTTCATTCACGAACTGGGCCGCCGGCGGATACAACAACTTCACATTGAAGTCGTTCATCGACGCGAGCGCCAACTACAAGAAGAAGGATCTTTTCTTCAATAACCGTCTCCAGCTCGACTACGGCTTCCTGTATTCGGCTGACAAGCCGGTTATCCAGAAGAGTGACGACCGTATCTACTATGAGGGCAAGTTCGGTTACAAGGCGACTAAAAACTTGAATTACTCCGCCCAGTTCAACTTCAGGTCGCAGTTTGCCGACGGATACAATTATCCCGTTCCGAAGAAGCCGGAAGATGTTGCGGATGAGGACTGGGACCCGGGCAAGAGAGAGTGGAAGGATGCCAGGGTGAAGAAGTCCGGTTTTCTGTCTCCTGCCTACACCAACATTGCGCTCGGTATCGACTGGGTGCCTACCAAGTGGCTCACTGTCAACCTGGCACCTCTCACCGGAGGTTTTGTCATCACTACGGATGAAGAATTGAGAAAGGCCAACGGTATGGAGAGGAAGAAGGAGTACAGGGATTTGGAGGCATATCCTGACAATCTCGGAGAGTATTACAAGTCGGCCAGGTTCGAGTTCGGTGCCCAGCTCAAGATTGATGCAAAGCTCAAGGTCAATGACAATTTCGCCTATTCAACGCAGCTCGTTCTCTTCTCCGACTATCTGGACAAGCCCCAGAACGTCCGTGTGAACTGGGATAACAGGATTGACTGGAAGATTGCGAAGTATTTCTCATTGACACTCACTACCAACCTCATCTATGATGACAAGGTGATGGTCAAGACTGAAAAGATTCTCGAGAAATATCCTGAAGGCAGGAAAATGGTTCAGTTCAAGGAGTCGCTGGCCTTCGGATTCTCATATACGATTGCTTCACGGAAGAAATAATGGAAAAATCGTTTGAAAGGATTGCAGGGGGACTGATTTCTCAAGGAGAGACAGTCCTCCTTGCCGTTAGCGGAGGCATTGACTCGATGTGCATGGCGGAGCTCGCATACCGATGCGGTTATGACTTTGCCGTGGCGCATTGCAATTTTCATCTTCGTGGTGAGGAAAGTGACGGGGATGAGGCTCTGGTCAGGGAATGGGCGGAGTCCCGCGGCGTCAGGTTTCACAGGGCTGATTTCGATACTTATGCTTATGCGGAGAGGTATTCTGTCAGCATCGAGATGGCCGCCCGCGATCTCAGATATGACTGGTTTCTGGAAGTCTGCGAGCAGAACGGCTATCAGGTCCTGGCCGTTGCCCATAATGCCAATGACAATGCGGAGACATTGATTCTCAATCTGTTGCGCGGAACCGGCCTGAGGGGTCTCACGGGGATGAGGGCCGACGGCAATGTTCCTGCGCCCGGAGGGGAGAATGTGAGGATGATTCGTCCTCTGCTCGGCTTCTCAAGGAAGGAGATCGAGGATTACGCGGCTTCTGCCGGAGTGAAGTACAGGGAGGACCATACCAACAGGGAGACTGTCTATAAGCGTAATAAATTGAGACATGATGTCTTCCCTGTATTCGAGGAAATCAATCCATCCTTTCTGAATACATTTGCCCGTGAGATGGAGGTCTTCGCACAGGAGAACAAGATTGCGGAGGAGTATTTCCTGCTCAATGCCGGAGATGTCATCGAGCCGGTCCTGGAAGGGGAGAGGCTCAGAATCAATGTAGAAAGGCTTCTTTCCGTCAGGCATTGGAGATACGTGCTTTACCGCCTTCTGGAGAAATATGGTTTCAGGAACAGGAGGCTGGAGCCGGTTATCCGCCTTCTGGAATCCGGGGAAACATTGTCAGGAAAGGTTTTCGAAGCGCCGGAATTCAGGCTGGTTACTGAACCTGGAATGCTGGTAGTCAAGGAGTTGCGTCAGGACAGGCCGTCCGTGTCTCCAGTGCGGTTCCGTAGTGGCCCTGCCTCAGGAGCGTTCTCCGGAATGTTGTCGGAAAACGAGTCCTGCTCCGTGGTCAGGACGGATGGAAGATATGAATTTGACGGTATGCGCTTCAGTGTCAGCACGGAGGCGGCGGGGGAGGACCCTGTGTCCAAGGCCCGGGATCTGGCTGCACGCGGCATTCTGGCATTTGATTCCGGGGC
>JALFFZ010000001.1 GCA_022777585.1 Bacteroidales bacterium
TGCTGGCCCTCAACCTGGCCGTGGTCATTGTCCTGATTGTACTGACATTGATTTTCGGACGGGCCTACTGCTCTGTCATCTGCCCTTTGGGAATAATGCAGGACGGCATTTCCCACATCAGTTCGATGAGGAAGGGCAAGAAGGCGAGGTTCCGCTGGTCACCGGAGGTCAAATGGCTGAGATACAGCATATTGGCATTATTCATCATTGCCCTTGCCGCAGGCCTGACATCAGTGTCGGCGCTGCTGGCGCCATACAGCGCATTCGGCCGCATTGCGACATCTCTCGTCCGGCCGGCCCTTCCGACCGCCATCATTGCCGGAGTGACCCTTCTCGTGGTCGGCATTCTGGCCTGGATTGGCGGAAGAACCTATTGCAATACCCTTTGCCCGGTGGGAACTGTACTGAGTTTCTTCTCGAGATTCTCCCTCCTCAGGCCTGTCATTGATGCGGACAAATGCCGGGACTGCCACGCCTGCGAGCATAAATGCAAGGCATCCTGCATAAATATTGACAATCATAAGATAGACTACAGCCGCTGCGTGGACTGCTTCAACTGCCTGGATTCCTGCAAGTTCGGAGCCTTGAAATACCGGATGGCGTGGAACAGGAAGGCCTGTGGGGCATCCGGGACAGCTCAAGGCAATGCCGGCAGGCGGGCCTTCATTTCCTCCTCAGTGATTGCCGCAACTGCAATCGCCCTCAAGGCCCAGGAGAAGAAGGTGGACGGCGGATATGCTGCAGTTACAGCCAAGAAAGCTCCGGAGAGGACAAATCCGATTGTGCCGTTCGGAGCGGTGAGCCTCAAGCATTTCCACCAGCATTGCACCGGATGCCAGCTCTGCGTATCGCAATGTCCGAACGACGTTCTGAGCCCGTCCACTTCCCTGGAAAGGCTGATGCAACCGGAAATGTCGTATGAGAACGGCTGGTGCCGCCCTGAATGCACGAAATGCTCGGAAGTTTGTCCGGCAGGCGCAATCCTGGAAATCACTCCAGAGGAGAAAACCGCAATCCACGTCGGAACGGCTTCAGTCGATCTCGACCTCTGCGTTGTGAACAGGGACAATGTAAATTGCGGCAACTGCGCAAGACATTGTCCTGCGGGCGCAATCAAAATGGTGATGAAGAATCCGGATGATGAGAATTCGCTCCGCATCCCGACAGTCCTCGAAGATAGGTGCATAGGCTGTGGAGCCTGCGAATTCCTCTGTCCGTCAAGGCCTTACAGTGCCATTCACGTAAACGGACGCATTGACCACGTTGATAACAGATAGGCTTATGGGTAACGAAATAAACAGAAGAGATTTTCTCAAGGCCGCCGGAGCCGGAATCGTCGGAGCGGCAGGTCTGGGTTCATTGGCAGGTTGCGGAAACGGTCCTGCGAAGGAAAATGCTGAAGGCGGCCGGATGGAATACCGCATTGCCCCGGACGGCGGCAAGGTTTCCCTGCTCGGCTACGGCTGCATGCGCTGGCCAATGATAAAGGACAGCGAGGGAAAGGATGTCATTGACCAGGAGGCTGTCAACGAAATGGTGGACTACGCCTACTCCCACGGGGTGAATTACTACGATACGTCACCGGCCTATCTCCAGGGCCAGTCGGAGGCTGCGGCAGGCACGGCCTTGAGCCGCTATCCCCGTAATACATATTACATTGCGACGAAGATGTCGAATTTCAATGTCTGGACAAGGGAGGCTTCGCTGAAGATTTACCATGACTCGATGGAGCAGCTCCGGACCGACTATTTCGACTATTATCTCCTGCATGCCATCGGAAGCGGAGGCGTCAAGGCATTCGAGGACAGATATGTGAACAACGGGATGATGGATTTCATGCTGAAGGAACGCGAGGCCGGGCGCATCAGGCATCTTGGCTTCTCCTTCCACGGCAAGCAGGACGCCTTCGATCATTTCCTCTCCCTCCACGACAAATATCATTGGGATTTCGTACAGATCGAAATGAACTATCTGGACTGGGAGCATGCCAAGGTTCCCCGCAATGTCAATGCAGACTATCTCTACGAGGAACTGGACAAGAGAGAATTGCCGATTGTGGTGATGGAGCCGCTTCTCGGCGGACGTCTTGCCTCTGTGCCTGAGAGACTTGCGGAAATGATGAAGGAGAGGGAGCCGGAGAAGTCCATTGCTTCCTGGGCCTTCCGTTTCTGCGGCTCATATCCGAGAATATTGACGGTGCTGAGCGGTATGGCGTCAATGGATCCGCTGATTGAGAATGTGGAAACTTACAGCCATTTCCAGCCGCTGACTGACGAGGAGAAGGATTTCCTGAAGGTAATCGCCGGCCTGATGGCGGACTACCCTACCGTGGGCTGCACAGACTGCAAATACTGTATGCCTTGTCCTTATGGAATCGACATTCCCGGCATCTTCAAGCATTACAATACTCACGTGAATGAGGGCACGATAGCCCAGAGCTCCGAGCAGCTGGGCTTTGCCAGACTGAAGAGGAAATATCTGACTACCTACGACAAGGCCATCGAGACTGTCCGCCAGGCGGACCACTGTATCGGCTGCGGCCAATGCGAAACTCATTGTCCTCAGAGTATTCAGATTCCGCACGAATTGCACAGGATTGCGGCATATATCGAAAAACTGAAGCGGGGGACGTTGTAATTAACGGATTTTTTGTATATTTGCACTCCGTTTCCGATGAAACGGGGTTATTGGAGAGATGCTCGAGTGGCTTAAGAGGCACGCCTGGAAAGCGTGTATACCCCAAAAGGGTATCGGGAGTTCGAATCTCCC
>JALFFZ010000003.1 GCA_022777585.1 Bacteroidales bacterium
GGACAAATATCGGACAAATTATAAAAAATCGGCCTCTCAGATACCTGAGAGGCCGATTTTCGTGATTCGGTTGGGATTCGAACCCAAGACCCACAGCTTAGAAGGCTGTTGCTCTATCCAGCTGAGCTACCGAACCATCCTTATTTTGCGGAATTAAGCCGCCCGCATAAAAGCGGACTGCAAATATACATAAAATTTGGATAATGACAATGATTATTCTCAAGTTATCTGAAAAAAGACGAGACGGTCCGTAATCCTGCCATCAGCAATACACTCCGCCACCGGGCGACATCAGCGTTTCAGAGCTTCGAGAATGATAGCCTCGGCAACTTTGTAACCGTCAATGTTCAGATGCACGCCGTCGTATGACCATTTCGCAGGCAGGCCGTTTTCCTCATCCTTCATTGCGGAATGATAATCGACATATCTGAACCTGTTTTTACGGGCGTAGTCCCTGAGCATAGAATTGAGACGAATGATCTGATCAGCGCAGTCCGTCACCTCCGGTCTCCATCTGTATTGCTTGACAGGAAGGACAGAGCATATCACGGGCCTGATTCCATTCGCCTTCGCTATCTCGCACATTGACACGATATTGCAGAATATGTCTTCAAGTTCAATGCGGCCGTTGTTCCTGGCAATGTCATTGGTGCCGGCCAGAATGACGACATACCTGGGCGCAAGATTCACTACATCCTTACGCATGCGCACAAGCATGTGGGACGTCGTCTGTCCGGATATGCCGCGGCAGGCGAAATTATTGTCATTGAAGAAAGCGGGGTCGGCATCATACCAGCAGTCGGTGATGCTGTCACCCATGAAAACGGCCTTCGGCCTTGCCGACATTTCGGAATTCGCCTTCTGATACCTTCCGATGTTCGCCCAGTCATCCTGGGCCTCAGCCTGAAATCCTGTGGAAATCAGGGCAATAAGGGCTAAGATAGCCAATGATTCAGATTTCATTCGATGTGGTTTTTGTCTTCATTCAAATTTAAGACTTATTTCCAAAACGAGCAAACAATTCCCGAAATATGGCGTAAATATCCGGAATTGTAGTATCTTCGCCAAGTTATCATTATATCCGGGAAAATGAAGAATATCATATTGTCGGCGGCAGCCGCAACAGCAATCATTGCAGTATCGGCATCGGCCATTTCCTGTACCGGGAAAGGATGGAGCGATGAAGAAAGGGAAATCATTCTCGGCCAGGGAGAAACAATGCGCGTGCTGACCGTGGAGTCGGAGGCAGACTCCATTGTATTGAGAAAGCATTGCAAAGAGTTGACAATCAAAGAGCTGAATGACAATGTCTTCCGCAGGCTGTCCGAGAAGATGGTCGCGACGGTTACCTCTCCGGAGCAGGACGGTGTAGGAATAGCCGGGCCTCAGGTCGGCATTTCCCGCAGAGTGGTCGCCGTACAGCGGTTCGACAAGGAAGGAGAACCTTTCGAGGTGTATCCAAACATCCGCATTACAGCCAGGCGAGGCGAGCCGGAACCGGGCCCTGAAGGCTGCCTGAGCGTACCGGGACGAAGGGGAACCGTATCCCGCTACAGGGAAATCGATATCAGCTACACAGCCATGCCGGAGGGCCGCGACACCGTTGAAACCATAACCGGATTCACCGCCGTCATCTTCCAGCACGAATGCGACCACCTCGACGGAGTACTGTATACGGATTATATTGACTGAAAACTCTATCGCAATGAAACTGAAACTACCTGAGAACTTTTCCCCTGAAGAAAGGGGCCAGATGGCTGAAGACTATTTCAGAAAGGGCTACAACTGCTGCCAGGCTGTCATCCTGGCTTTCTCCGACATCATTGAAGCCAATGCCGGGACGGACAGCCGGTTCCTCGCCAGCATCGGTTCCGGGTTCGGAGGAGGAATGGGAAGAATGCGGGAAGTATGCGGAGGATTCAGCGGGATGGTCATGGCAGCGGGGCTCATCCTCCCGGCAGACAACCCGTCCGATATGCAGGCAAGGACGGCCAATTACTCTCTCGTTCAGGAATTTGCGGCCGAATTCAAGGAGAAGAATGGAGGCAGTATCATCTGCAGGGAGCTGCTCGGCCTGGGCAGAACCGGCAATGAGGAGGCCAAGCCGTCGGAAAGGACGGGAGAATATTACAAAAAACGCCCCTGCCCTAAGATTGTGGCAGAGGCGGCAAGCATTGTAGCAAGGAAGATCATTGCTCTTCAGGACCCTGAGGCCAATTCTCAAGACATGCGTCCAGATCGCGGGTGATCTGTTCCCTGTCCATATTCTGGCCGATAAATACAATCTTCTGCATCCTGTCTCCGTAATGAGGATCCCATTCCTTCATTATCGAAGGGTCCTGCCTCATCATTTCCACAAGTTCCTCTTCCGGTGCAGTAGCATACCACTGTCCTGCCTGGCGGAGCTGGATCTGCTTCCCGGCCTGCTCGAAAATGCAGGACATGTCCGGGTCTTCTGTAAAGTAGCACAGTCCCTTTGCACGAATCACATTCTTCGGGAGCTTTTTGGAAACAAACCAGTCGAACTTGTTGATATCGAAGGCCGGGCGGCGGAAATACACGAATGTTCCGATACCGTATTCCTCTGCCTCCCCTTCATCGTGATGATGGTGGTGATGATGCTCCCCGTGCCCGTGATGATGCCCGTGATCTTCATGTTCATCGTGATCTTCGTGTTCTTCGTGCTCATGATCGTGATCATCGTGCCCGTGGTGGCCGTGCTCCTCATCCTCCGCAACCGGAGTCTCCAGTCCCCTGACCCAGCCGGCCGAACCCTCAGTGCTCCTGTAGCTGAACCTCCAGGTATTCAGGAGAAGGTCCAGGTCCACGTCCGCGAAATCAGCCTCAATGATTTCAGCCCCCGGATTGAGCTCCCGCACGATTCTCCTGATGCGTTCCAGCTCCGCCGGGGCTACCTCTGACACCTTGTTCAGAAGAATGATATTGCAGAACTCAATCTGCTGAATGACAAGGTTTTCGATATCCTCCTCGTCAATATTGTCCTTCTTGAGGTCGTCCCCGCAGCCGAATTCAGACTGCATCCTCAACGCATCCACTACCGTGACTATGCAGTCCAGCCTCGGCACGCCGTGAACCGCATAGGAAGGTCCGAGAGCGGGGATGCTGCAGATGGTCTGGGCAATAGGTTCAGGCTCGCAGATACCGCTGGCCTCAATGACAATGTAGTCGAACTTTCCGCTCGCCATCAGCTCATCCAGCTGCTGAATGAGGTCAGCCTTCAGGGTACAGCAGATGCAGCCGTTCTGCAGAGCCACCAGGCTGTCATCCTTCTGGGCCACCACTCCCCCTTTCTGAATGAGGGACGCGTCTATATTGACCTCGCCTATATCATTGACTATCACCGCAAACCTGATCCCCTTCCGATTCGAGAGGATATGGTTGACCAATGTTGTCTTGCCGCTGCCGAGATATCCTGTCAGCAGTAGTACCGGCATTTCTTCCAGATTCATCTTACCTAAGTTTAATCAATTGTCGGGGCCGTCCATGAAGCCGGAAACCGGACTGAGTGGCGGAAGAACGGCTTCGCGGCCGACCCGGAAATGCAAATTTAGTTAATCCGGATAAATTACGTAACTTTGCAGGCCGGAAATTCAGGTCCATGACTATGGAAAAGTTCATCAGAATACTCAGAATCGGAATCCCCATAATGCTCGGACAGGCCTGCATCATAATCATGGCCTTCGCCGACAACATCATGATAGGCTGGCACAGCGTACCTGAGCTGGCCGCCTCCGGATTCGTGAACAACATGATGAACCTCTTCATTCTCATCGAGCTCGGCTTCGCAATGGGAATGACACCGGTAATCGGAGCCCAATACGGCACCGGAGACAGTGCCGGCATCGGGCTGACATTGCGCAACGGAGTGAGAATCAATGCCAGACTCGGCACGCTGGCCACCCTGATTGTCCTTGGAATATACCCCTTCCTCGGCCATTTCGGCCAGGACCCGGAACTTCTGCCCCTCATCAGGCCATACTACCTTCTCATAGGCATCTCCACAGTCCCGGTCCTCGGCTTCAATCTGCTCAAACAGTTCACTGACGGAGTGCAGGCCCCTGTGGTTTCGATGCTCTTCCTCCTTGGAGGCAACCTCCTTAACATAGCCGGCAACTGGATTCTCATATACGGAAAGCTCGGCTGCCCGGAGCTCGGTCTCACAGGAGCCGGAATCAGCACCCTGATTTCCAGGATATTGATGCTGGCAGGCTTCGCCCTCTACATTTTCCGGAGCAGGAGGTTCATCGGATATTCCGACGCATACAGGAAGGCCAGGCCGGAAAAGGAAGGCATGAGGAATCTCTTCGACATGGGCTATCCCCTTGCCCTGCAGATGGGAATGGAGACATCCTCGTTCACATTCAGCGCGGTGATGGTCGGCTGGCTCGGAGCCACCGCGCTTGCGGCGCATCAGGTCGCAATCACGATTTCCCAGCTCTTCTTCATGATGATGCAGGGCCTGGCCTTCTCCGTATCAATCCTCGTGAGCGAAGAATTCGGGAAGAAGAATTACCGGGGAGTCCACGGCTATGCCCACACCGGATATCTCATGATGCTCGGCATCTCGGTCATCCTATCTTCATTGCTCTATGCTTTCAGATGGGAAGCGGCAGGAATTTTCACGGATTCACAGGAAGTTTCGGCAATGGCGGTATCTGTGTTCTTCGTGCTGTTCTCCTATCAGTTCGGAGACGGACTCCAGCTGTGCTTCGCCAATGCCCTCAGAGGCATACGCGACGTCAAGCCGATCATGGTGGCGGCATTCATCAGCTACTACCTCATCGGCATCCCCGTCTCCTGGCTGCTGGGATTCAAGGCCGGACTGGGTATAACAGGCATCTGGATAGGTTTCCCTGCAGGATTGACCTGCGCCGGCATCTTCTTCTGGCGACGATTCCGCCACAGCCTTGCGGAATACGAAAAGAATGGGAACGTACAATGAACGGCGCGCCCGTCAATTTTCCTCAGAAGTATTGGAATTTCCGAAGTTTTTTAATTATTTTTGCATATTGTATGGACAATTTCAGGCAAATCTGATGCTCGAAGATATAAAGAAAAATATCGAAAGGCTGATAGCGCTTTACGAGGGTGAAAGGCAGCGCAACAGAAAGTTGCTTTCAGACCTCGGGGAGAGAGATGCCGAGATCGCCTCATGCAGGAAGCAGATTGCGGATCTGGAAAGACAAGTGGATAATCTCAAGCTGACGGAAGCATTCACGGCCCCTGCCGGGAGCAGTCCTGAGGCCAAGGAGAAAATCAATAAGATGATCACCGGCATTGACCGTTGCATTGCCTTGTTGGAGAAATAGTTATGGAACAGAAGATTACGATTTGCATTGGCGGAAGCAGGTATGCTCTGACCGCAAATTCCCCGGAGCAGGAGGAAATATATCGTCTTGCCGGAGTTTCTGTGAACAAGCTGCTCTCCACCTACACCGAGAAATTCCCCGGAAAGGGAATGACGGAGATTTTGACAATGGTGGCATTGAACGAGAGCATAGGGAACATCACCCTGAAGAAGAGGATTGAGGCAATAGAGAAGGAAAAGAACACACTTGAGGGATTGACAGATTCATATTTGGAAAATATTGATAATCAGCCGCCGGCCGGCACTCGCTGAATTCAACACGTTCTTCGGAACCGGGTTTTCTCGAGCCGGGGATGCGCGGGCCTAGGTACCTTCGTGGGATTCCGATTTCGGAACATAGGATTACTGAACCGGCACGGAGCTCAAATCTTGTCTATCAGAATTTCTGACAGAAACAGGCTGACGGCTTTTTTCAATATTTCATTCATTTCGCAGGACAGCTTCCCAAAGGCTGCCCTTGTTGTTTATATGAGGCAGCGTTGTTATGAAAGTTTAACAACCAACATATATAATTGACAATGAACGCATTGATATCAGCAGGGATTGCATTGATAGGAGCCGCGGTAGGAATCGCAGGCTATATATGCATCCGCAGAATAATAATGAAGGGCCGCAAGGACAGCATTATCGAGAAGGCCGAGCTTGAGGCTGAGAACATAAAGAAAGAGAAAATACTTCAGGCAAAAGAGAAGTTCCTCCAGCTCAAGAGCGCCCACGAGCAGCAGGTGAACGAGAAGAACGCCCAGCTCAGGGATGCCGAGAACAGAATCAGGCAGAAGGAGAACTCACTCAACCAGCAGTCCAAGGATCTCCAGAGGAAAATTTCCGAGAATGACAACCTGAAGGCAAACCTGGCATCCCAGAAGGAGGCCCTCGAGAAGAAGGCCGAGGAATACGAGGCATTGAGAAGGGAGGCCAACAAGCAGATAGAGAGCATAGCCGGCCTCACCGCCGCCGAAGCCAAGAACATACTCATGGAGAACATGAAGGCGGAGGCCAGAAGCGAGGCTCAGGCATACATCAATGACACCATGGATGATGCAAGGCTCAATGCCGCCAAGGAGGCCAAGAGAATCGTCATCACCACCATCCAGAGGACCGCGACCGAGACTGCAATCGAGAATGCCGTTACCACATTCCCTATTGAAAACGACGAGATCAAGGGCCGCATCATCGGCCGCGAAGGAAGGAATATCCGCGCGCTGGAGGCCGCAACGGGAGTGGAAATCGTGGTTGACGATACCCCTGACGCAATCCTTCTTTCAGCATTCGATCCTGTCAGGAGGGAGGTTGCAAGACTTGCTCTCCACCAGCTGGTTATTGACGGTAGAATCCATCCGGCACGCATCGAGGAGGTAGTGACCAAGGTGCAGAAACAGCTTGAGGATGAAATACTTGAAACCGGCAAGAGGACATGCATCGACCTCGGGATACACGGCATGAACATCGAGCTCGTCAAACTCATCGGACGAATGAAATACCGTTCTTCCTATGGCCAGAACCTTCTCCAGCACTCAAGGGAGGTGGCCAATATCTGCGCCATAATGGCTTCGGAGCTCGGCCTCAATCCAAAGACAGCCAAGAGAGCCGGTCTTCTCCACGATATAGGAAAGGTATCGGAGGACGACCCGGAACTTCCTCACGCTCTCCTCGGAATGAAGCTCGCCGAGCAGTATAAGGAAAGGCCGGAAATCTGCAATGCCATCGGCTCACACCATGAGGAGACTGAGATGACTTCCCTCCTCTCCCCTATCGTAATGGTCGGAGACGCCATCTCCGGAGCACGTCCGGGAGCCAGAAGAGAGGTTATCGAGTCCTATATCAAGAGGCTCAAGGGAATGGAGGATCTCGCCGCCTCATATCCGGGCGTGACCAAGAGCTATGCCATCCAGGCGGGCCGCGAGCTCAGGGTCATCGTCGGAGCCGAGGAGGTAAGCGACGAGCAGGCAGGAAAGCTCTCTGCAGACATCGCCCTCAAGATTCAGAACGAGATGACCTATCCGGGACAGGTGAAGATCACCGTAATCCGGGAAACCAGGTCAGTAGCATACGCAAAATAAACATAAACTCACTCAACCATGAGAATTATCTCAAAAATGCTCATATCAGTCTACGCACTCCTGTGGGGTGCGCTGACTGTTTTTGGACAGGCACCCGAGCAGACCGTCACCTGGAACATAAAGGCGGAGTACGGGAATGACGGCGAAGTCGAGGTCATCTTCGAAGGAACCCCTCTGGAAGGCTGGCACACATACAGCATCACCGATGCAACCAATGGGAACACAATCAGTTTCGAGGAAAATGCCGCCCTGACCGCAACAGGTGACATCACCGAGCAGGGCAATGTCATTGATGAAAACGGAAGCAAGGTTATCTACGACACCTTCACCATCCGCCGCAGTTTCAGAATGAATGCGGAAACGGCTGTGCTGAAGGGCGAAATATCCTGGAAAAGCTGCAAGGGTCACGACTGCGCATCACCTGAATATCAGGACTTTGAGCTGAAACTGAGCAAGCCGGCCGAAACTGCGGCAGCTCCTGCAGCGGAGAATGCCGGAGGAGACAATGCTGCCATCACAGCAGAGGACAATGAGAAGGGAACATCTATCTGGGGACTGATACTGGAGGCAATCCTCTGGGGCTTCGCAATGCTTCTCACCCCTTGTGTCTTCCCGATGGTTCCAATGACCATATCCTTCTTCATGAAGGGTTCATCGACACCTGCTGCAGGAAGGTTCAAGGCCTCGATGTACGGCCTCTTCATCGTGCTTCTGTACACATTGCCTATCTCCATCATCATCGGCCTGACCTGGCTCTTCGGAGGAGAGACGGTAACGGCTGACATATTCAACTGGCTTGCCACCCACTGGCTCCCGAACATCATCTTCTTCATTGTATTCATGGTGTTCGCAGCCTCATTCTTCGGTGCATTTGAGATCACGCTACCTTCATCATTGGTCAACAAGAGCGACCGCAACTCAGACAAGGGCGGACTTGCGGGCATCTTCTTCATGGCCCTCACCCTCGTCCTGGTATCATTCTCCTGCACCGGACCGATAGTAGGCTCCGTCCTCATCAAGTCCACCCAGGGAGAATTCTGGACCCCTATGGTGACAATGCTGGCCTTCTCAGTGGCATTCGCCCTGCCTTTCACGATTTTCGCAATGTTCCCTTCCCTGCTCAAGAAGCTCAAGAGCGGAAGCTGGCTCAATTCCGTAAAGGTAGTTCTCGGATTCATTGAAGTGGCCCTCGGATTCAAGTTCCTCAGCGTTGCCGACCAGACCTACCACTGGGGCATTCTCGACAGGGAAATCTACCTCGCCATCTGGATTGTGACATTCACCCTTCTCGGGCTCTACCTTCTGGGCAAGATCCGGTTCGAGGCTGACGACAAGGTCGAGCATATCGGAGTTTTCCGCCTCGCCCTCGTCATCATTGACTTCACATTCGTGGTCTATATGATTCCAGGCATGTTCGGAGCTCCTCTGAAGGCACTCTCAGGCTATCTCCCGCCTCTCGAGACCCAGGATTTCATCATCGGTTCAGGTCCGTCCAAAGCCACAGGAAAAGCGGAGGAAACCCTCCTGCAGTTCGAAAGCGGAAAGACAATCGACCTGCCTCACGGGCTGAAAGGCTACACCTCTGTGGAAGATGCGCTTGAGGCTTCCAAGGCAAGCGGAAAGCCTGTATTCGTGGACATCACCGGACACGGATGCGTGAACTGCAGGGAGATGGAGCAGAGAGTATGGAGCGCAACTGAAGTGCTTAATCTTCTCAGCAATAAGTTCGAAATCGTGGCCCTCTATACTGATGACAAGATGAAACTGCCTGAGGACAAATGGGTTACAACCGAGAACGGAAAGGTGCTCAAAGACCTCGGAAGGGTAAACTCCTACTATGTCAGGGAGCATTTCGGAGTCAATGCGCAGCCGAACTACACCATCCTCTCACCGGAGGGAGAGCAGCTCGTTCCGGTACGCGGATACAATCTCGACGTTGACGGTTTCGTGGAATTCCTTGAAGCCGGACTCAATGCTGCGGAAAATCTCCAGAATTAGACTTACTGGAACCACCAAACATAAGAGGCCTGTGCCGGGATTTCAGGAAAGCCTTCCTGTTTTCTTCCAGCGCAGGTCTTTCATTTTCCGGTAATGCGAAATCGCAGAATCTCTCCCAGATATAGTCCACAGCCTGGGAAGAGGGGTGAAGCATATCCTCGGCATAGAAACGGTAGTCGCGCAGTTCGTCCATCATTATCTCGTAGCTCGGGAAATACACGCACGATTCCGGAAAAGCCTCGCAAACGGCCTCTGCCGCCATCAGGAGAATGCTTTTGCTGATCTGATTGCCGTGGGCTCCGTCCTTGAAATGGCGTATCGGACTCACGGTCAAAATGAATTTCTTGGGCTTTACTCCGGGTACTCTTCCGGATGTGAACCTGAATACAACTGATTTCAGCACTGCTGCCGCATTGGCCAGAGAGAGTCTCTCCCGGGTAAACTCAGCAGCCGGCCGTTTGAGGCAGTTGGACACGGTTTCACCGGACTCATTCCATCTGAATGTCCAGGCAGTGCCAAGCGTAAGTATCAGTGTGTCAGCCTCAATGAAGAAGTCGTGAGCGGCTGCGAGACCGGCATTGGCATCGGCGAGAAAAGTGGCGCTGTCTTCCCTGGCAGCTGCAGTATGGTGGCTGAATGAACAGATCATATCGGAGCCTGCCCCCATCCTGACGCATTCCTCTTCGCGGAAAGGAAAGCCGGATGCCATACGCCCGATGGCATTGGTGAGGGAAACGGGGTTGTAGAGCGGCCCGAACGGATTGACACAGACATCGAAACCCAGCTGCGACATCTTCTCCCCGACATTGTCGGAGAAACAGCTTCCGAGAAGCATTATCTTGTCATTCAACGATATTCGGACATTGCTCCGCCCGACATCGACAGGTGTCTGCAATTTCATCATAATCAATACTTTTCCAATGCCTTCCTGAACTCATCCAGAACCGCATCCCTGACCGCTGCAGGAGAGACTATTCTGATTTTCGAGCCCAGAGAGCATAAATCCATTATCATTCTCGTGTTCGGCACGGCCCTGAAAGAAATCACGGCCTTGCCGTCCTCCATACTTATCTTCTGGCTATGGTGGAGAGGAAGGTCCCTGAAGAAGCCGGCCTGGTCGGGACTGCACTCCAGCACCACCTCTGCCGAAGGGTCTCCGTTATGGATATAAACCCCGTAGCTGTCATAGAACAATTCATCCACATCGAACCCCGCCGGAAGCCTGAACCTGTCCCCTGTCACTTCCAGCGAGCAGATTCTGTCAAGTCCGTAAACCCTCATGGCCTTCCTCTCGTCAGTGAATCCTATGAGGTACCAGCGCTTCATATCCTCCTTCAGGGCATACGGGCTTACCGTCAGGCTCTCGGGAGCCGCACTTGAATACTTCTTGTACGATATGACAATCTTGACATTGTCCAGCATCGCAGCCATTATGTCCGCAAGATAAATCTGGCCGGACGGGATGTTCTCCACCGACACCCGTCCCGAAAGCCTCTCACGGCTCAGCTCAAGGAGGCTCTTGACAGTAAAAGTGTTGACCATCCAGGCGGTATTGCCCTCGAGCGAATCCGGATAGCGGATGAAATATCTTCTCGTGGAGCGGTTGCATTCAATGTCAATGCCGAAAACCTCCGCAACGGCTTCCCTGTGATTGCAGAATGTCCGCCTGGAATAAGGAGAGTCCCACCTGCGTTCCCACCGGGACTGTATCTCCTCAAGAGACAACCCCTCGAGGCCGGCCTTCGACACTGTCTGAATCAGCCAGACATATTTGCTGATGAGTTCCGTGACCATATTTCCGCCATTTGCGGCTTTGCAGAAGCAAAACCTGTATCAACTGATCTTTCCGTAATCCTTCCTGTCATACTTTCCCTTGCGGAGTTCCGCCAGAAGCCTCGCATTCTGAGGCAATGAAAGCTCCGGATCCCTCTCCAGAACCACCTCGGCATAGGCCCTCGCCTCCGAGAGCAGGCGTCCGTCCCTGGCAAGGGAAGCAATGGAAAGTTCAATCGGGAGGCCGCTCTGCTGGGTTCCATCCATATCCCCGGGCCCCCTCATTTTCATATCCTCCTCCGCAAGCACGAAGCCGTCCTCGGTACTGCAGAGAAGGTCAAGTCTCTTCCGTGACTCCTCACTGAGCTTATTGCCCCTAACGAGCACGCACCAGGAAGCGCCTCCTCCCCTGCCGACACGTCCACGCAGCTGATGAAGCTGGCTTAGTCCGAACCTTTCCGGACTCTCTATGACCATGACATTGGCATTGGGCACATCCACACCGACCTCGATTACAGTGGTGGATACCAGTATATCGGCCCGGCCTGCCGCGAATGCGTCCATATTGAACTTCTTGTCCTCGTCGCTCTGCTGACCGTGCACAATCGCCACCTTGTATGGCGGAAACGGGAAGGCCTGGACAATTTCCTCGTAGCCGGTCTCCACATTCCTGTAATCCACTTTTTCATTCTCAAAGATCATCGGATACACAATGAAGGCCTGACGTCCCGCGGCAATCTGCTCCTTCATGAAGCGATATAGCTCAAGACGCTGACGCTCAACTATCTGTACGGTCTTCACCGGAACCCTTCCAGGAGGCATCTCGTCAATCACGGACACATCCAGGTCCCCATAGAGAGTCATTGCCAATGTCCTCGGGATCGGCGTCGCAGTCATTACAAGAATATGAGGCGGAATGGCCGACTTGGCCCAGAGACGTGATCTCTGTTCCACTCCGAAGCGGTGCTGCTCATCGATTATTGCGAGTCCGAGGTTCCGGAATACCACATTGTCCTCTATCAACGCGTGTGTCCCGACAATGATGCCGACCTGCCCGGATGCGAGCCGTTCCAGAATCTCCCGCCTCTCCCTGGCCTTAGTCGTGCCGGTAAGCACGGCTACCTCGACTCCGGTGTCCCTGAGATATTTTATAATATTGGTATAATGCTGACGGGCAAGCACTTCCGTCGGAGCCATTATGCAGGTCTGGCAGCCGTTGCCGTAAGCGATCAGGGCAGAAAGCACTGCCACCATAGTCTTTCCCGAGCCCACATCCCCCTGAAGGAGACGGTTCATCTGCTTTCCGCTCCGCATATCTTCCCGTATTTCCCTGATTACCCGTTTCTGGGCATTTGTCAGGCTGTAAGGCAATGCAGCATAGCACTTGTTGAAGGCCTCCCCGACATTCGGCATCGGGATGCCCCTCTCATTGCGGCTCCTGACATATTTCTGGCGGAGAAGCGAGAGCTGGAGGAAGAAAAGCTCCTCGAACTTGAGCCTGTATTCGGCCTTGGCCAATGCGGACTGGTCCTGAGGAAAATGAATGTTGCGCAATGCGTAACCGAGGGGCACGAGACCCTTCTCCCTCATGACATAATCAGGCAGGGTTTCCGATACCGCAGGCAGCCCTGCCTCAAGGGCGGAAGCCATAATCCTACCCATGACCTTGGCAGTCACCCCGGCATTGCGAAGTTTTTCCGTAGACGGGTAAATGCCTGTCATTGAAGCCATTGGCTGTGTCACACCCGCTCCGGGGTCATCTATTTCCGGATGCACCATATTGAATCTTCCACCATATAGGGATGGCTTGCCGAAGAAGATGAAGACCTTGCCAGGCTGAAGCTTTGGCCATAGATATTTAATTCCCTTGAAGAATACCATCTCCATCATTCCCGACTCATCGGCGACCATTACGGAGAAACGGTGTACCGCATTGAATCTGATTTGGCCGTCTGCAGGCTCCAGAACGGAGCCGGCCCTGTCAAGGAGGGTGGCGCTGACGACTCCGGCCCTGATCTGGACCATGGCCGCCGTTGACCTCACAGCCGCAATGGGAATCACCGAGCTGCGGTCAACGTATCTGAACGGGTAAATGCGGATGAGGTCTGATACCGATTTGACGCCAAGTTCCGAGCCCAAGAGGAGGGCCCTTTTCGGCCCTACCCCCTTAAGGTATTGAATATCAGAAATATTTGCATCCGCAGACATCCTATTCTATCTGGTTCCTTCCCGGACGGTCCTGTCGGCGGTCGTCAGCCTGACGCTCCGGCATCTTCCCTTCCTGGAGGCTGTCATAGGCCATTCTGCGCTTGAAAATGTCAACGGCGGCATAGATGGCGGACATCATTGACATAGGGTCAGCCTCATCCCTTCCGGCCATTGAGAATGCCGTGCCGTGGTCAGGAGATGTCCTGATGACAGGCAGGCCGGCGGTGAAATTCACTCCGTCCTCGAAATCAAGGGCCTTGAAAGGTGCGAGACCCTGGTCGTGATACATTGCAAGTGTCGCATCGAACTTGCTGTAATTTCCGAGGCCGAAGAAACCGTCAGGAGAATAAGGTCCGAATGCCAATATACCATTCTCATTGGCTTCTTTCACTGCCGGAGCGATGATGGTCTCCTCCTCGCTGCCGAGAAGTCCGTCGTCGCCGCAGTGAGGATTCAGTCCGAGAACGGCAATCTTCGGCCTGGTGACCCCGAAATCCCTCCTCAGCGAAGCGTCCATCAGGCGGAGCTTGGTAAGAATCTTCTCCTTGCTTATGCTTGAAGGCACATCCTTGAGCGGAATGTGACCCGTGACAACGCCGATCTTGAGATGCTCGCTGATCATGAACATAGCCACGTCAGACACGCCGAACTCTTTCTTGAGATATTCCGTATGACCCGTGAATCCGAAGCCTGCTGAAGACATCGCCCTCTTATTGATAGGGGCTGTCACGAGCACGTCTATGTCTCCCGCCTTGAGGTCGGCCACCGCCCTCTCCAGCGAGGTGATGGCGGACTTGGCAGACTCCGGAGTGGACTGGCCCGGCTCTACGAAAATATTGTCCGGCAAGCAGTTGAGTATGTTTATCTTCTTCAGTCTGGCTTCCTTTGCGGAATTGATGACGTATGTGTCAAGCGGGTCAAGGTTGTGTATGAGCTTGCGGTAGAAACCGAAAACCTTGGATGAACCGTAGATTACCGGAGTGAATGAATCCAGAATCCTCTGGTCCGCCAAAGCCTTGATTATCACCTCATATCCTATTCCGTTGCCGTCACCCTGGGTGATGCCGACAGTAATTTTATTGTTTATCATCGTACATTGTTTTACAAATCTTTCAAATATAAGGAAAATCCGCGGATTTTCAACAGCTGAGCATTACCGGAACAGCTGCCCGCCCGCATTTTCACTCTCGTAAACCTCGTCCGGAGGAAGGACCTCACCCCGCGACAGGGCTCCTGCTCCGGCATTGACTGCCAGGGCGTCGCATCTTTCGTTCTCCGGATGGCCGGCATGTCCTTTCAGCCAATGGAAGGTGACCCTGTGCCTCCTGTACACCTTCAGGAACCTCATCCACAGATCAGTATTCTTGACCTTGGCGAAGCCCTTCCTCTCCCAGTTCAGGAGCCATCCCTCGGTCACTGCCTTCACCACGTACGAGGAGTCACTCCAGACCTCCACCTCCGCATTGTCCCATCTTATGGCCTCCAGACCGACAATGACTGCAAGGAGTTCCATCCTGTTGTTAGTCGTGGTACGGAAGCCTCCGCTGATCTCCCTGGTCAATCCGGCACATTTCAGCACAACGCCGTAGCCACCCGGACCGGGATTTCCGCTCGCCGCTCCGTCAGTATAAAGATATATAACCGGTCTCTGCATAATCTTCAGGAATCTTCAAATTTACGGAAAATCCCCGACTTATCAATAATTATCGTTATCTTCGCAGTAAAGTTCCGAAACCGGAACCGCAAATTCGCTTATGACACATTCAATTACAACCAGAGGCCTGTATTTGGCCGCAGCATTCGCCATTGCAATGACTAATTTCACCAACTGCTCCGACAAGGAGGCTGCCGGATACATAGGGCAGTCCGACATCGCCGTCGAGGACGGAAAGATGACGCCGGAGGTAATGCTTTCGCTGGGCCGGCTCTCCGACCCGCAACTCTCTCCGGACGGAAAGACAATTCTTTACGGGGTCAGCTACACATCCGTACCGGACAACCGCAGCTGCCGCAACCTCTTCCTCGTCAATGCGGACGGAACCTGCCGCAGACAGCTCACAAGGGAAGGCAGCAGCATAAGCTGCGCCAGATGGACTGAAGGCGGACGCAGCATAATGTATATCCAGAAGGGACAGCTTCTGAAAGCCACCGTCAGGGGTCTGGGAGGCAACTCCCCAAAACTGGTAAAGAAGACCGTGATTTCTGACATTCCTGCCGGCATCAGCGAATTCAAGCTCTCTCCGGACGGAAGCAGGATAATGTTCGTGAGCACTGTCAAGGGTGCGGTAAGCACACCGGCCGACTCGGACCCGGCATTGGACAAGGCCACAGCCTACAAGACCGACGACCTGATGTACAGGCATTGGGACCATTGGGTTACGGAGGTTCCGCACACATTCATAGCCTCTCTCGACAAGCCTGTAAACACAGAGTCCAGCATTGACATTCTCGCAGGAGAGAACGAAATCTATGAGCTCCCGACCGAGCCTTTCAGCGGAATCGAGCAGCTGGACTGGAGCCCTGACGGAAGGTTCATCGCCTATTCCTGCCGCAAGAAAACTGGCAGGCAGTACGCTTTCAGCACAGACACGGAAATATACATCTACAATGTCGGAAGCGGGGAATGCAAGGTCATCCCTATGGGCGGAGGCTATGACACCGACCCTGTCTGGAGTCCTGACGGAAGCCGCATAGCATGGATCAGCATGGAAAGGGACGGCTATGAGGCCGACAAGACCAGACTGATGATGGCCGATGTGAATCATGTCAATGATGGTATGCCGGAAATCCTGAACATCCGCGACCTCACGGCTGACTTCAAGTACAATGCGGCAGGCCCCGTATGGAGTTCTGACGGGAAATGGATTTACTTCAATGCCCTCTCAGAGGGTCTCCAGGCCATTTACAAGACTGACGGCCAGGATATTGTACGCATTACAGGGGAAGACAAGTGGTACGACTTCAATTCTCCTTTCGCCATTGTCGAGACAGAAGACGGGACTGAACTTCTGGCCAGCTGGTGCAGCATGGACTTCCCCAACGAGCTGGTAAGAATAAAGGAAAATGACGGCAGCTGCGAGTCCATCACGACAGAGAATGACCACATCCTCTCTCAGGTCGCCCCTCACAAGACAGAGGCCAGGATGGTCAGGACTGTGGATGGAAAGGATATGCTGACCTGGGTGGTTTATCCGCCTGAATTTGACTCCACGAAGGTCTATCCTTCAATCCTGATCTGTCTCGGTGGCCCTCAGGGCACCCTGAGCCAGGGATGGTCCTACAGATGGAACTACAGGCTGATGTCCGCACAGGGCTATGTGGTCGTTCTCCCCAACAGACGCGGAACCACGGCATTCGGCCAGGAATGGACAGAGCAGATTTCCGGAGACTATCCGGGCCTGAACATGCAGGACTATCTGGCAGCGGCCAGGGAACTCAAGGCTGAGCCTTATATCGGCAAGATGGCTGCCTGCGGGGCCAGCTACGGCGGCTATTCGGTTTACTATCTCGCCGGCATCCACCAGGACGTTTTCGACTGCTTCATTGCCCATGCAGGCATCTTCGACGAGAAGTACATGTATTATGAGACAGAGGAGATGTGGTTCCCGAACTGGGACAACGGCGGGCTTGAGGAATACTCCTATACTCCGGGCCAGACGGGTCCCGCCGGCGACGGCAAGACCTTCGGAGGAATCAGACAGGGAGGCTCTCCATGGAGCGATAACCCGAAGGCAGTCAGGCATTATGCCAACTCCCCTGCCGCAAGGGTGACAGAATGGCATACCCCTATTCTCTGCATCCACGGTGCTATGGATTTCCGCATCCCTTACGACCAGGGTATGGCTGCCTTCAATGCTGCCAGAATGATGGGAGTCCCTTCCCGCCTGATTGTATTCCCGGATGAGAATCACTGGATCCTGAAGCCACAGAATGCTCTCTACTGGCACAGGGAGTACTTCAGCTGGCTGGACCAGTGGTGCAGATAACGGTTCCGGAGCGGGAAAGATATCTCTACAGCGGCTGCTTCAACGACTTTCTGTATTCTGTCGGGGACTGGCCGCTGTACTGTTTGAAGTAACGCCCGAAAAATGACTGGTTCGGAAAGCCCAGTCTGTATGCCACGTCCTTTATGCTGTTGTCGGGATTGTCCAGAAGACGCCTGGCATCCTCTATTGTCACTATGGTGATCCACTGCAGGGCGGAACGCCCCGTCTTCTCCTTTATTATTGAAGAGAAATATCTCGGACTCAGGCATTGGGCGTCAGCATAATGGGAGACTTCCCTGCTCCTCGGCTTCTCGGAATGGAGAGCCTTCATGAAATTTCTGAATACAATGTCATTCCTGTCCTGATTCATTGGGCTGGCGGGAGTGGCGGTAAAATATTCGTGCATTATCTGATAGCACAGCGCCATTGCCAGAGAACTCACCATCCTGCTCATCACGGGATCGGAAATCATGTCCTCTCTCCTGCGGATTGCAGTTATCATCTCCTCCACGGACTCCCGTCCCTCAGGAGATAGGGCAACGCAGGGATTGTCCTTGACATAGAGATAGTTGTAAGTGCTTGCCACAATCCTCAGCGACGAATACACGAAGGAAAAGTCCGCCATCCCCACCACCCCTGAAAGGTCAGGAGAAATCCGGTGGACATACATCTCGCTCATCGGCAGATATACGAAGATGCAATTTTCCCTGACAAGGAAGGTCTTCCCGTCCACAACTATCTCCAGCTCCCCTTTCCGGCAGAAAAAGAATCCGTTCTTGTCCACCTTGATGATTCTGCCCCTGTCCTGCATTGACTCCGCAGTGACATCGTACAAGCCCATTTCATAAGTTGAGGTATCCATAGCTGATTTTGAATTGATGATTGCTGGCTTATATTTCACAAACTGGGCCAAAATAGCGATTATTTGACAAACTCACGGCTCCTTATGCACTTAAAAACGGCAATTTTCAAGCATAATCATACAAATAGAACAATTTTACATCATTATATACATCCTGCACCTTCATTATTGCCCCCATTTTTGCAGTACTGCCTATCCGGTTAATAATCTGAAAAAATTGTAAACATGAAAAGTAAGGAACTTATATCAGGCATTCTGAAAGCGGCAATGATGACTCCGGCGCTTTGCGCAGCCCTCTGCCTGACACAGTCCTGCAAAGATGCAAAGAAGGTGCAGGAAAAGACTGCCGTGGTGAAGATTGACACGGCGAGGGCCTACGGGCATGCCGTAAGACTCGAATTTCCGGGGAAGGTGACAGCGGCCCAGGAGACCAATCTTGCCTTCCAGGTAGCCGGAAAGCTCAGGAAAATCCACGGAGATGCTGGAACGTTCATCAGGAAGGGCCAGGTCATCGCCGAACTTGACGACAGGGACTACAAGTTGCAGCTCAACGCCGCCGAGGCTGAATACAACAGCATCAAGGCAGAGGCAGAGAGGGTGTTCGCCCTCTACCGGGACAGCGCCACAACAGCCGCAAATTATGACAAGGCCCGCTACGGCCTGGAGCAGATTTCGGCCAAATACGAGAACTGCAGGAACCAGCTGGCTGACACGAAACTGACTGCCCCATTCGACGGATATGTCCAGAAGACATATTACGACGCTCCGGCAATCATAGGGGCCGGAATGCCTGTGGTATGTTTCATCTCATCCGGAAATCCTGAGGTCGAAATCAACATACCGGGCTCCGAATATTCACAATTCAGGAAATACCGTGATTTCCAGGCTGCTTTTGACTTCATCCAGGAAAAGACAATGCCTCTGACTCTCCTCAACATCAGTCCGAAGGCCAATGCAAACCAGTTGTACACAGTCAGATTTGCCATCACGGGCAACGCCGGGGACATTGCCCCGGGAATGAACACTATGGTGAGCATGGACTGCAATGCTGAAAGCGGCGGAAGATGCTCGATACCTTCTTCCGCATTGTTCAGCAAGGACGGCAAGAGCCTCGTATGGATTCTGGGAAGCGGCAATACCGTATCCGCCAGGGAGGTAAGGGTTGAAAGTTTCCGTTCTGACGGTGAGGCTGTGATTTCCGGCGGACTGGAGCCCGGAGACATCATAGTGACATCCGGCGTTCACAAGATAGCAGAGGGAGAGAAAGTCAAGATTCTGCCAAAGGCATCGGCAACTAATGCAGGAGGCTTGTTATGAGCATAGATTTCGGTAACTGGGCTTTCAGGAACAGCAAGCTGATATACTTCCTGATTGCCGTGCTGATTGTGGGCGGAGCCCTGTCGGCATACGATATGAGCAAGCTGGAGGATCCGGAAATCAAGGTGAAGATGGCGATGGTCGTCGCCACCTATCCGGGAGCCTCGGCGCACGAGGTGGAGATGGAGGTCTGCGACCCCCTGGAAAAGAGCATTATGTCCATCGGAGAGGTGGACAAGGTCCATAGCTATTCATATAACGACCTGGCCCTCATTGAAGTTGCATTGAAAAGCACCACTAATGACAATGATGTGGAACAATGCTGGGATCTCCTCAGAAGAAAGGTCGGCGACACCGGGAAAAGTCTTCCTTCAGGTGTATCGGTAATGGTGCAGGACGATTTCGGACTGGTTTACGGAATGATGTTCGCCCTCACTGGTGACGGACTCGGGGAGAATGAGCTTTCCGACTATGCCCGCCTCCTGAAACGCGAGATAGGCAACCTCCCGGGCGTGGCCAGGGTCAATATCTACGGAGAAAGGCAGGAGTGCATCAACATCTGCATAAGGACCGACAGGATGGCCACCCTCGGGGTAGCACCTGCTGAAATCCTCTCAACCCTGAACGGCCAGAACAACATCTACTATGCGGGATACTACGACAACGGTGACGACCGGATACGGGTGACCGTGAGCGACAAGTTCAGGACGGCGGAGCAGATCGGCAACATGGTCATCCAGGGACACGAGGACGACCAGCTGCGTCTCAAGGATATTGCCACAGTTGAACACGGCTGGGCCGAACCGGTACGCAACTCATTGGAATACAACGGCCAGAGGGCTCTCGGCATTGCAGTGGCGGCAGCCTCCGGCTCCGACATTGTAAAGGTAGGCGGAGAAGTAGAGAAGAAACTCGCGGAACTTGAAGCGGAGAGGCTGCCTTCCGGTGTCGAATGCCACAAGATCTTCTACCAGCCTGAGAGAGTGACCAATTCGCTTCTGACCTTCCTGGTCAACCTGCTGGAGTCGGTTCTCATTGTGGTGGCCATTCTTATGGTGACAATGGGTTTCCGCAGCGGTCTCATCATCGGTATCAGCCTGATAATGATAGTCATAGGTTCCTTCCTCTTCCTCGGATTGATGGACGGGACAATGCAGAGGGTATCGCTGGCCTCATTCATTTTCGCAATGGGAATGCTGGTGGACAATGCCATTGTCATAGTGGACGGCATCCTGAAAGACCTGAAGCTCGGAAAGCCGAGACGCGAAGCGATGACCGCCATCGGGAAGAAGACGGCAATGCCTCTGCTCGGTGCCACATTGATTGCCATTCTGTCATTCCTGCCGATTTTCCTCTCGCCTGATACTGCGGGAGTCTATGTCAGGGATCTGTTCATCGTGCTGGCCGTATCACTGCTTCTCAGCTGGATTCTGGCACTTGTGCACGTACCTCTGATGGCCGATACAATGATGAAAGGCCCTAAGTATGAGAAAGTCGAGGGAATCAGCGGAGAGGAAGGTCTCTACAACGGATGGATTTACCGCGCGCTTCGGAAGTCGCTCGGCTTCGCCCTCAACCACAGAGTCCTGACAATGTGCATCGCCTTTGCCCTTCTCGGACTGACCTGGCTTGGATACGGCAAGATGAAGCAGGGTTTCTTCCCTGACATGGTCTATGACCAGCTCTATATGGAATACAAGCTCCCTGAAGGTACCAACTCCACCAGGGTGGCCCAGGACCTGACCGAAATCAGGGAATGGCTCCAGCGCCGTCCTGAGATCGGAGACGTCACGACCTCCGTCGGAGGCACGCCGGCCAGGTACAATCTGGTCAGGAGCATTGCCACACCTTCCCTCTCGTACGGCGAGCTCATCATCAATTTCGAGAGCCCGGAGGCATTGGAGAACAATATGGACGAAATCCAGAGGGAACTCGAGCAGATGTATCCTGATGCCTACCTCAAGCTGAAGAGGTACAACATCATGTACAAGAAGTATCCGATCGAGCTTCTCTTCTCCGGCCCGGACCCGGCAGTGCTTCACGAACTCGCCGATTCCGCAATGAGCATAATGAAGAGCACACCTGAAATATGTCTCGTCACCACGGACTGGGAGCCTTCGGTACCAGTGTTCGACATAGATTATGACCAGTCTGCGTCGAGAAGGGCCGGTCTGAGCCGCCAGGATGTGTCAATGTCCCTTCTGAGTGCTGCAGGTGGCATTCCTGTGGGAGCATTCTATGACGGAATACACAAGAACACCATCTACGTGAAGTGTACGGAAGAGGACGGAAGCCAGGTGGACAATCTTGAGAATGTTCCTCTGTTCCAGATGATTCCGGATATGACCAATGCCCTGACCGAGGAGAATCTGATGAAGCTGAAGACAGGAACTCTGGACAAGGGAGCCCTCGTGCAGTCAACTCTCCAGACAACTCCCCTGAAGCAGATAAGCCCCGGAGTCAAGGTGAAATGGGAAGACCCGGTCGTGCCGAGGTTCAACGGGCAGAGGACACAGAAGATCATGTGCTCCCCTGTTCCGGGAATGGAGACCGAGCGTGCCAGGAAACTGATTGCGGACAAGATTGAGTCCATCGACCTTCCTGCCGGTTATTCATTGACCTGGGAAGGCGAAAAGGGCGCGAGCGACGAGACCATGAGCAATCTCTTCGCCAATGTCCCTCTCGGCGTTGTCCTCATCATCGCCATGCTGATTCTCCTGTTCGGGGATTACCGCAAGCCGGCAATAATCATCTGCTGCGTTCCGCTGCTCGCCATCGGAGTGGTTGCCGCCATGCTGCTGACAGGCAAAACTTTCACATTCTGCGCAATAGTCGGAATGCTGGGACTCGTGGGAATGATGATGAAGAACTGCATTGTGCTGATGGACGAGATCGGAGACCAGATCGCATCCGGGAAAGACCCGGCGGAGGCATTGATATCCAGCTCCGAAAGCAGGCTCCGCCCTGTAATGATGGCATCAATGACCACCATCCTCGGAATGATTCCGCTCGTGAACGATGCGATGTTCGGCTCGATGGCCGTGACCATAATGGGAGGCCTGCTGTTCAGCACAATCGCCACCCTCTTCTTCGTCCCTCTCCTGTATGCCATGGTCTTCAGGATCAAGACGAAACGACAGAAATAAGCAGGCCATCCGTGCAGATGAGTTGAGGCTGACCCAAAAGGTCAGCCTCAACTATCATTGATTTGCTTTCTTTCTGAATATTACACTCCTCCAGGGCTGGCACGGATGACGTAAAACACGCAGAGACTGGAATCCCTGCTGCTGCGCCTGCTGGCTGGCATTAAAGCTGTTCAATAGTCCTCAGTCCACCGGTGACGGAGTCCATTATGTAGCCGCGGACATTGATGTCCTTCGGAATGAGAGGATGGTTGCGGACAAGGTCAACGGTCTCGAGAATCGCAGCCTCGGTGTCGTCGAAGCCGTGCAGCCAGGAGTCCAGGTCAATGCCGCAATGG
>JALFFZ010000089.1 GCA_022777585.1 Bacteroidales bacterium
CCGGACTTGGTGATGATCAGGAGATCATTGTCCTCGGTCACATTCTTCATCGCCACGAGCACGCCGGTCTTGTCAGTAATGTTCATTGTCCTGACACCCTTGCTGCCTCGGCTGGTCTTGCGGTATTCCTCGAAGTCAGTCCTCTTTCCGAGACCCTTCTCGCCGATCACTAGCAAAGTGTGGAGAGAAGCATCCTCATTCTCAGGCTCATAGCATACCATTCCTATCGCCTCGTCCCCTTCATCAAGATTGATGCCACGCACTCCGGTAGCCGTTCTGCCGAGAGGTCTTGCATCCACCTCGTCGAAGCGTACGCAGCGTCCGCCGCGACTTGCGATGAGTACCTGGGACTTGCCGTCGGTGAGAATGGCGTCGAGGAGCTCGTCGCCCTCCCTCACATTGACTGCATTCACGCCCTTGAGACGCGGCCTTGAGTAGGCCTCGAGGGATGTCTTCTTGATGAGGCCCTGCTTCGTGGCGAGGATGATATAATGAGAGTTCACATACTCCTCGTCATTGAGCTTAGGCACATTTATGATAGCCTTGATCTTGTCGTCCGGGATGCTGAGCACATTCTGGATGGCGCGGCCCTTGGATGAGCGAGGGCACTCCGGAACCTGGTAAACCTTGAGCCAGAAGCATCTTCCGCTCTCCGTGAAGAAGAGCATGGTGCTGTGCATGTTGGCCACATAGAGATGTTCGATGAAGTCCTCATCCCTCGTGGCGCTTCCCTTCATGCCCACACCACCGCGGTTCTGCGTGCGGTACTCGGTGAGAGGTGTGCGCTTGATATAGCCGAAATGGGAAATGGTAATGACCACGTCGTCATCGGCATAGAAGTCTTCCGGATTGAACTCGTCGGCATTAGGCACGATTTCAGACCTCCTCCTGTCGCCGTACTTGGCCTTGAGTTCCATTGTCTCGTTCTTGATGATTTCCATCTGCTTTTCGGTGCTGGCAAGCACATCCTCGCAGTATGCGATGAACTTGGCGAGCTCGTCGTACTCTGCCTGGAGCTTCTCCCTCTCGAGTCCTGTCAGCTGCCTGATCTTCATCTCGACGATGGCAGTGGCCTGCAGGTCGGAGAAGCCGAACTCCTCGATGAGCCTTCCCTTGGCCTCATCCACGCTTCTGGAAGAGCGGACAATCTCTATTATCCTGTCTATCACGTCAATCGCCTTGATGAGGCCTTCGAGGATATGAGCCCTCTTCCTGGCCTTCTCAAGCTCGAATCTCGTCCTGCGGACAATGACATCGTGACGGAAATCCACGAAAACCCTGATGATGTCCTTCAGGCTCATGGTGCGCGGACGTCCCCCTACAAGGGCCACATTGTTGATGGCGAAACTTGACTGGAGCGGAGTGTATTTGTAGAGGGTGTTGAGAACCACATTGGAGTTCGAGCCCTGCTTCACCCTGAATATCACCCTGACGCCCTCGCGGGAAGTCTCGTCATTCATATAGGTGATGCCCTCGATCTTCTTCTCATCGACCATCTGGCCTATCTTCTCGAGCATCTCCTTCTTGTTGACCATATAAGGAATCTCCGACACCACAATGGTCTCGCGGCCGTTAGGCTCGACCTCAATGTCGGCCTTCGCCCTGATGATGACTCTTCCACGTCCTGTCTCGTATGCGTCCTTGATGCCCTGGATGCCCTGGATGATGCCTCCGGTCGGGAAATCAGGTCCCTTGACATACTGCATCAGCCCTTCGGTATCTATATCCGGATTGTCAATGTAGGCGCAGATCGCGTCGCAGCACTCCCCGAGATTGTGAGGAGCCATGTTAGTCGCCATTCCGACGGCGATGCCCGCAGATCCGTTCAGAAGGAGGAGCGGAAGCTTTGTAGGAACAACGACAGGCTCCTCGAGGGAGTCGTCGAAGTTCGGCTGGAAATCGACCGTATCCTTATCCATGTCGCCGAGAACGTCGGCAGCAATCTTTTCAAGCTTAGCCTCGGTATATCGCATGGCAGCGACAGGGTCGCCGTCCATTGAACCGAAGTTGCCCTGACCGAATACCAGAGGATATCTCTGGTTCCAGTTCTGGGCGAGACGCGCCATTGCGTCATACACGCTGGAGTCGCCGTGAGGGTGGAATTTTCCGAGAACCTCACCGACAATTCTGGCCGATTTCTTGGTCTGGCCGGAATAGTCGAGGACCAACTCCTTCATACCGTAAAGAACCCTTCTCTGCACAGGCTTCAAACCATCCCTCGCATCAGGAAGCGCCCTCGACACAATTACGGACATTGAATAGTCAATATACGCCGAGCGCATCTCCTGATCAATATTCACCTCCTCAATGATGCCCTTCGGCCCTGTCGGCTCTTCCTGCGCGATATCATTCCTGTTATCTTCCATATCCTAAATCTAAAAATTCATTATGCCATAAGCATACAAATTTAAGAATTTTTTGGCAGTTGACAAAATATCGGCCGCCAAATTCATTCTTTTTACCTACATTTGCATCAGCATTGACGGCGGACTCATTGTGCAGACCCGCCGTTGCGGGACAATGCGGAGCAAGTTATCCTTGAAGAGCGCTGAATCCCGCAAACAACGCAGGAGGAAGACAATTATGGAAATCAGAATATCGGAGGAGCTCAACAGCATCATCAACTATGCCCGTGAGGAGGCAATGAGAACCGGCAGCTACGGCATCGGCCCGGACCATCTCTTCCTCGGCATCATCAGGCACGGTGACAATCCGGGATGCACGACGCTCCGGGGTCTCGGAGCCGACCTGAACTCAATGAAGGCCTTCATCGACAGCAGAATCTTCACAAACGAACAGATACCCTATTCCGAACTGGAGAACATCACATTTTCGCGCAGTTCACAGAACGTGCTGAATATCACGGTACTCGAGGCAGGAAGGATGAAGTGCAAGGAAGCCCTGACGCAGCATCTTCTGCTCGCATTGTGCCGGGCCACAGGAAGTTATGGACAGGCATACCTGCGCAACATCGGCGTTGACTATGGCCGGGTTCTCTCCTATATGGACAAGAACGGACTCCTTCCGCGCGGCGGTGACACCAGCGATGACGGAGAGGAACTGCAGGAGAGTTCCGAGGAACAGCATAAGGACAAGGGGGCAGACATAACCGAATTCGGGGTCGATTTGACCAAGGCCGCCGCCGAGGGCAAGCTGGACCCTGTTGTAGGCCGCGACAATGAGATTTCCAGGGTAATCGAGATTCTCGGACGAAGGAAAAAGAACAACCCTATGCTGATCGGAGAGCCGGGAGTGGGTAAATCGGCAATCGTGGAGGGCATCGCCCTCAAAATCGCGGACGGATCAATATCCCCTGTCCTCGCCAGGAAACGCATCATCTCCCTTGACATTGCCTCGGTAGTGGCCGGAACCAAATACCGCGGAGATTTCGAGAAGAGGGTCAAGGACATAATCAAGACGGTCAGCAGCGACCCGGACATCATACTTTTCATAGACGAGTTCCATACCATCGTGGGCGCAGGTGGCGGCCAGGGCAGTCTGGATGCCGCCAATATGCTGAAGCCGGCTCTTGCTAGGGGTGAAATCCAATGCATCGGTGCAACAACAATGGACGAGTTCACCAAAATCGTGGAAAAAGACGGAGCCCTGGACAGAAGATTCCAGAAAATCGTGGTGGAGGCCGCTGATGTCAGGCAGTCCATCCGCATCCTGACCAGACTGAAGGAGAATTATGAGGCCTTCCATAAGGTAAGCTACACAGACGAGGCAATCGAGGCCTGCGTAAGGCTGACTGACAGGTACATAGCAGATAAGTCCCTCCCGGACAAGGCAATTGACGCAATGGACGAGGCCGGCTCAATGGTGCGCCTGAGGCAGTCCGGCAACATCGTGACCGATGAGGACATTGCGACAGTGGTATCCAAGATTACCGGCATCCCTGTCAACAAGGTGGCGGAGTCCGAAGGCAACAGGATAATGAAGATGAAATCCAGGCTGAAAGAATGCATAATCGGGCAGGATGAGGCCATTGACACCATAGCTGGTGCAATCCAGCGCAACAGGGCAGGTCTCAAGGACCCTGGCAGGCCTATTGGCTCTTTTCTTTTCTTCGGCCCCACCGGAGTGGGCAAGACCGAGCTGGCCAAGCGCCTTGCAGAGTATCTCTTTGATTCCGAGGACAATATGGTCCGCATTGATATGAGCGAATATATGGAGAAATTTACCGTGTCAAGACTGATCGGAGCGCCTCCGGGTTATGTGGGATACGAGGAAGGAGGACAGTTGAGCGAAAGGGTGAGGAGGAAGCCTTACTGCGTCGTTCTTCTGGACGAGATCGAGAAGGCGCATCCTGACATCTTCAATCTGCTGCTCCAGGTTCTGGATGACGGAAGGCTCACCGACAGCGAGGGCCGCACTGTGGATTTCAAGAACACAATCGTGATTATGACTTCCAATGTCGGAAGCAGGGACATTGCCGAATACGGAAGCGGAATCGGATTCTCCACCGCAGGCCGGAACACTTTGATGGACAGGCAGATGGTTCTGGAGAAGGCAGTGAAGAAGGCATTCCCGCCGGAGTTCATCAACAGGGTGGACGAGAAGATTTTCTTCAGACCGCTCGGCAAGGAGGAGATAGCCAGGATAATCGATATCGAGCTCAAGGGTCTGAAAGCCAGAGCAGAAGAGGCAGGATACAGGCTGAATGTCACCCCTTCGGCGAGAAAGTTTGTAGCCGAAGCCGGGTTCGACCCGAATTACGGTGCAAGGCCGCTCAAGCGCGCGGTGATGAAATATATCGAGGATCCGGTATCCGAATTCATCATTGCCGACAGGGTTCTCAACCGGAGAAAGAAGTCGGAGAAAGGACTGCGTCTGCTCAAAATAGGGCTGAATCGGGAAAAGGACATGACCGTGGTCACGCTCAGCCCCGCGTTGCAGGAAGAGCCTATGCTGTCTTGACAATGCTGATATCCTGAAGTTCGAGACCAAGGTCATTGACCATATCTACCATCTCGCGGTAGGTTTCGTCAGATGTGAAGATGCTGTCGAGAAGTTCGAGATTGAAATCAACGCTGTTCATAATGCTTTGTTTTTAATGTTCTTGTGCAAAGATAGGACATCGTTGTGCCAAACTGCGGCACAAACTAAAAATTTTCGGAAAACATGACAAAACTTGCAATATTCGACCTGGACGGTACCCTGCTGGACACGGTGAAAGACCTCGGCAGTGCTACCAACTACGCCCTGAGGCAATGCGGATTTCCGGAGCGGCCGACTGAAGACTATTACACGCTCTGCGGACGGGGCATCTACAATCTTTTCCGCGGGGCGGTTCCTGAAGGCAGGGCTGACGAAGATACGGTAAAGAAGATGGCAACCCTCTTTCTCCCCTACTACGACAGCCACAAATGCGACCTGACTCTTCCATACCCGGGAATACCGGAGATGCTCAGGAAGATTGCCGCAGCCGGCGTTGTTCCTGCCGTGGCATCCAACAAATACCAGGACGGAGCCGAAAAGCTCATCCGACACTTCTTCGGGGACATTGAGTTCATAAGGGTGCTGGGACAGAGAGATGGGCAGCCCATAAAGCCGGACCCGGCCATCGTGCATCAGATCATGGCAATGATTCCGGGAATCACTCAGGACGAGGTGGTGTATGTGGGTGATTCAGATGTAGATATGCAGACCGGTTCCAATGCCGGTGTACGTACCGTGGGCGTAACCTGGGGTTTCAGGTCAAGGGCCGAACTTGAGGCGGGCAAGCCGTGGAAAATTGTTGACACGGCGGAAGATCTTGGCAAAATAATCTGCCAGTGATGATGTATGCAATGTCGTGAAAAGCGATTAATCCGCCTTCAATGACGAATCAGAACAAATAATTTTGTAAATTAGCACGATGACTGCCCCGCGCGGTGCGGAGCGGAATAATGCTTAAAACGTTACAGATATGAGAATACCGGAATCGGAACTGATCATCAATGATGACGGATCAGCTTTCCACATACATCTCAAGCCAGAAGAACTTGCCGACAAGGTCATACTCGTCGGTGACCCGGGAAGGGTGGATATGGTAGGTGAATTTCTTGAGGAAAAGGAGTTCCGCCATGCCTCCAGGGAATTCGTGTCAATAACCGGCAAGTACAAGGGAAGCCGCATCACAGTGCTATCCACAGGCATCGGCACAGACAACATTGACATTGTCCTCACCGAACTTGACTCGCTGGCCAATGTGGATTTCAAGACCAGGGAGGTCAGGCCCGAACACAGGCGCCTCACCATACTCAGGATAGGAACAACCGGAGCCATCCAGCCCGACATTCCTCTCGGCTCATTCATATTCTCCGAGATTTCCGTAGGCTGCGACGGCCTGCTGAACTGGTATGCCGACATGGACAAGGTCAACATCCCTGAGATGGAAGAGGCATTCAAGAAGCATACAAACTGGAACAGCAGGCTCAGCTCGCCATATTTTGTAAAAGCCGGCCAGAGGCTGATTGACGCATTCAGGGATTGTACAGTAAAGGGAGTGACCATTTCCGCACAGGGCTTCTACGGCCCTCAGGGAAGGGTTGTAAGACTTCCGCTTGCAATGCCTGACATGCTCGAAACCTTCGAGTCATTCCGGTTCGGAGAATACAGGATCACCAACTTCGAAATGGAGAGCTCGGCAGTGGCAGGCCTCGCCGCACATCTCGGTCACGAGGCGGGCACAGTTTGCTGCGCCATTGCCAACAGATATCTGAAGGACAGCAACACAAACTACAAGCCGAGGGTGAGACAGCTTGTGGAGCTCGCCCTCGACAAGATGGCTGAATTGTAACAGGCCCTAATTGTAGAGCTCCTTCAAAGAAGCCACAGCCTTGATTGCCGGAACGTCTGGATCGTCCACCAGGACATCTGCGTTCCGGCGGATTTTTCTTGTGACATTGGTTTCAAGGAAACGGAGCTGGTCAGGCAGGGTGTAATACATGTTGTCGGCAATGTCGTGTCCATGGCCCTCGTAGCGGATGACATTGTACTCATAGCCGAACTTCCTGAGCCTCTCGACAATCTTGGAGGAGCCGAAAAAGCCGAGCCTGAATATCTTTATCTGCTTGTAATCCACCACTTTGTCAGCAGTGCCGTGCATCAGGAGCTGAGGGCATGGAGCCTCCTTGTAGGCAACCTTTCCGTGTGTGGAATATATGGCCCCGGAGAATGAAATCACTCCTGCATAATGAAATCCTTCAGGCAGCACGGATGTAATGTCGGTAAAATCATTGCAGAGTTCATATTCGGACTGAAGGGCAATGATGGCGCCTGCGGAAGAACCGGAAACCACGAGATTGTCAGGATCCACGCCGAAGACACCTGCATTTTCAATGATATATGCGGTAGCGGCAAAAACATCCTCCACGCCTATCTCAATGGCCTTTCTCGTGGCGGTTATCATCTTGAGGCCCCCGGTATCCTGGCCCTTGAGACCAAGCCTGTAGTCAACGGAGAAGACCGGATAGCCCTCATCGTTCAGAACCTTGATCCACTGGCGGTAATGGGACCTGTCGCGCTGGCCTCCGATGAATCCGCCGCCGAACACGAAGATCACAGCAGGCTTGGCATGTCCGTCTAT
>JALFFZ010000096.1 GCA_022777585.1 Bacteroidales bacterium
GAGCTCGGACATCTTTTCAAGAGCGATGAGGAGCAGTACGGAGTAAAGACCCTGCTGCTCAAGGGCAAGAATCCTTCCGGCCGCTCGATGGTCCTCGTTTCCGGAGCCAATGCGGAAAGAACCTTCGCCAACTATATGGGCGCCGCCCTCGAAATGGTCCCGGAAGATCTGAAGCCGGAATATTTCCAGGGCTACGACTACTTCCATATTGAAGGATATCTCGTTCAGAACCAGGCCCTTATCAGGAAAGCGGTGGAGATGGCGCACGATGCCGGATGCATCATTTCCCTCGATATGGCCTCCTATAACGTGGTCGAGTCCAACGAGGCCTTCCTCCACGACATCGTGGACAAGTACGTGGACATAGTCTTCGCCAATGAGTCAGAGGCCAAAGCCTTCACCAAGATGCAGCCGCGCGAGGCTCTCGACGAGATAGCCAGACATTGCAAGATTGCCGTCGTAAAGGTCGGCAAGGACGGTTCAATGGTGAAGAGCGGGGACGAATACCACTACATCGGGGCCTGGCCTGCAGCCACCATCGACGCCACAGGTGCCGGTGACACATACGCTGCGGGATTCATTTACGCACATTCGCTGGGAATGCCACTGAAGGTCTGCGGAGAAATCGGCTCCATTATCGCGGCCAAGGTTGTCGAAGTAATCGGCACGAAGATTGATATTCCGAGATGGAAAGCAGCCAAGAAGGAAATCCGTGAGCTGATAGCGGCAAACGGAGGGGCTGCAGGTGACCTTAAGGACTGACAATGCTGAATTATATAAAAAATATCTTCAGGAGACGTTATCTGAAGCGTTGGGGAAGCACCGTGGCAACGGGCCTGGTGCCATTGGACCGTATCAATTCCGCCGCCATACTCATCAATGCGGAGGATAAGAATTCAGATGACTGCAAGGAGGCAGTGCTGGCCTACTTCAAGAAGAAAGGCATAAAGGCCGAGCTCTTCTTCTTCGATTTCGGCAAGAAGACGGATGAGGAACTTCAGATAACCAGCCTCAACAATACTACTCTCAAGAAAGACCTCAACTGGTGCGGCAGACCGTCCAGGGACAAGATGATGCAGCTCCGGCAATCCGATGCCGAGCTCTTTATATCATTGATTGACAATGGATTATTCCCTGTAGAATATATGTCTGTATGTTGCCGGGCCAAATTCAAAATCGGCAGGGCCCGGGTCAATTCGAACTGCTTCGACATGGTAATCGAGAATCCTCCCTCAGGAGAAATATCTCAGAAAGAAGCCTTCAATGCCATTGTCAATTTCTTGGAAACAATACAATAATGGGGAACATAAGCAAACACATCATTACCGGAATAAAGGGTTACGCTATGGGGGCGGCCAATGTTATTCCGGGCGTTTCCGGCGGCACCATTGCCCTGCTGACCGGCATTTTTTCTGAAATAATCGAGGCAATGAACTCGCTGATGGACATTTCGGTCTGGAAACTCCTCCTCAATGGTGAATTCAGGGAGTTCTGGAGCAGAATCCACGGCAGCTTCCTTGTCGCATTGATGGTCGGAGTACTCCTGAGCGTATTCACATTGGCGAAGCTGATGGTATATGTGATGGCCTATTATCCGGTCCAGACCTGGGCCTTTTTCTTCGGCCTTATCATAGCCTCTGCAGTCTATATGATTGCTGACATCAAGGGCTGGAAACTTTTCGACTATCTCTTCTTTATTGTAGGTATCGCTCTCGGCGTAGTCATCTGCACAATGTCGCCCACGGATACTCCTGACGGGCTCTGGTTCATCTTCATCTGCGGAGCAATCGCCGTATGCACCATGATTCTGCCGGGCATCTCCGGCAGTTTCATCCTGGTAATCCTCGGAAAATATGACTATGTCATGCAGGCCGTGAGCAATCTGGACATCCCCGTTCTGGCCATATTCGGAATCGGCTGCGTCATCGGCATCCTGGCATTCTCCAAGTTCCTCCACTGGCTGCTGGCACGCTGCGAAAGGCAGACGATGCTGGTACTGGTCGGATTCGTCATCGGGGCTCTTGTGAAGGTCTGGCCGTGGAATGACATGACAGCCGTTGCAAAGGCACAGTTCCTCAGAAGCGGAATGTCAGCCGCGGATGCTTCCACTGCAGTCAGCGCCCTCGTGGAGAACGGAGCTGTCCTGAGACAAGTCATTGACCCACAGACTGCAGGAGCGATTATCTGTGCCCTGGCCGGCCTCGTCACTGTAGTATTGATAGAATTTCTGAGCACAAGAAAAGGGGCTCAATAGCCCCTTTCTCATTATCTGCCGTCAATCATGACAGGCGTATTACCTGTTGTCAATGAGGACAGGCGGCGCGAGCGGCACGAAGTCATAAGGCACGGCAGGAGCCTGAGCCGCCATAGCTGCGCCCGAGGACAATGCCCTGGCATCCTTGGCAAGAAAATCGTCAAAATCGAACGTACTTCCGGAAGCCTTCATTATCCTGCGCACAATTGCCTCGCGTGAAGGGGCATTGTAGTATGGCCTGTTGTCCTCCATGCAGCTGATATACTCAGGACGCCAAGCCCCCATATTATAAAGATAGGCCCCCTCGTACATGCCGACAGCCTCGTAGCCTGCAATATCGAAATAGTGCTTCCAATGCACGAGTTCCCTGTCTCCTGTCAAGGATATATTATAGCCGAAATAAGGATCGGATGCCCTCCACGAATTGATAAGATTCTGGTTGTCAACCGGCAGACTCTCATTGTAATACCTGTACTCGTCCAGCAGACGGCCGAAACCGTGTCCGCCACCCTCGTGGGTCACCACCTTGCCGAAGCTGCTTCCGGTAGGACACATTGAGACAGAACGGCCAGTAGCCATCATCATGCAGGTTCCGGCATAGACATCGAGGTTGATCAGCACAAACACAGTCGTGTTGTCCAGTTCGGCATCCGTAACTCCTGGCACCTTCAGGGCATAGCTGAACACACGGTCATAATTGCACCCTATTCCGGTGCTGTTGCCACCATCCAATGTGGAACTGAAAACCGTATTCCTGGTCTGGGCCTTGCAGCCGGTCATATTGTTCTTGACGGTAGCACCCCTTTCCTGCGAATAAGCCGCAACTGCGCTTACACGGAAATAATCCTTGTAGGACGCGTAAGGCTCAAGGCTGAAGAAAGCATTGACAGCTGTCTCCAGTGCCTGATCGAAGGCTCCACCATCGTTATAGTCCTCCTCGATGAAGCCGTCGCCGGTAAAAATCAGATGTACAGGCTGAGGTGCTCCGGCGCACTCCTCCATGATAAGGCGGACCTCACCGTCAACATAACCGCCTGCTGTACCTGTGGTGAAATAGCGTATATCAGACACAGACTTTCCTCCGAACGGGTCAGAGGCCTCCACCTTCCACATGTATTCAGTATTCTTCTTGAGATAGCTGGAGAACTTCGTGGAATTGGACTCGCTTTCCATAGTCTGCCAGGTGGTGCCGCCATTGGATGAAATCATTAGGGTGTATGTCAATACGTCCCCGTCCGGGTCGGCAGGCACATTCCACTTGAATGTCACATTGGTCGGAATATTGGTCGCACTTGACTCCGGGAATGTCAGTACAGCTGCCTCAGGTGCAGAATTCGGCATAGTCTGACTCACGGTAACGAAACGGAACGAACCGTTGAAGTTGACCTGAAGGAATGCCGTATTGCGCGGAGTCCTATCGGTGAATCTGGCCGGGGTCAATGTGACCTCTGTCTCACCGGCATCTCCGGAAGAAGGCGAAGCTACGCACCAGGGAACCTCCTTGTTGTCAATATCCCAGGCGTACTTCGAATAAACGGTCATCGTAGCCGGCGCTCCCGATTCATCAAATATGAATTCGGTCGAACTCAATGCAAAATCCACCCCTGACTGCACCACGTCCAATGTCGCAGTCAGACCTTGACCGGTAAACATCAATGTGGCTGTCCTGTCAAGCTCCGAGTTCTGGGCTGCAGTGACTGTAACTTCGGCATTGCCGGTCCCTGAAGACGGTGAGCAGGTAATCCATTCCGGGCAGGTAACCTCCCAGGCCACGTTTGATGACACTGTGACCTTCTGAGACTTCCCGGCCTTAGGGAACTCAATGGATAAAGGATTGACGCTCAAGGAAAGGTCCGGAGTACAGGAAACCGCAACCAATGATATAATAGCGGCGATAGCCGCTGCAGCAATTCTGTTTTTCATATTCAATCTGATTGTCACGAATCGTAAATGTAGCAATTATTCTGTTAATAATCAAATTTGTATAGGTCTCTTCACAAGCTTCGCCCGGTATGGACAACATAAAAGGGGGCTGTATCAGCCAGCCCCCTCAAAAATATATGGTATGCAACTACAGACTTGCAGGTTTAGCTGCAATCGGGGTCAGAGTACCGCCGATGACAGCATCATAGATACCGTAATGAGGATATCCCTGAGCATACTGGAAGAGATCCATCTCAAGATATGAGAGCTCCTGAAGATTTCCGTCAATGTCGTATGAAATGGTGAATGGTTCAGTGCCATCCTCTCCCTCAGCAAAGAGAGCATAGGCAAGTGACTCGTTGAATAAACCGAGAAGAGAGCCGAACGGATCTGAATAAGGATAGTAAACCTGAGAATCCTTATCATAGTCGAAAAGCGCATCGAATACGAGGCAATCATTCGCAAGGTCATTGTATCCCACGAACCAGATCGGCGAGTCATCTGTGGAGCCGTAGATATTGAAGAGGTCAAGTGCGAGAACGTATTCGTAACCTGAACTGAGCAATGGCTTGAACACGTCTCCTTCCGGAATAAACATCAGGTCAGCCTGGAAAGGCTCCCCGGAGCCGGAATTGAGAACATAGTCCGGATAGAGGGAAGGATAGTTCACAAGAAAACTTCCTTCTGCCGGATAGGTAGCCTCGCGGGTGGTAACAGAAAAGCGCTGCACTTCTGAAAGGACACCCTCCTCCGTGATGGCAGCCACAAAGAACTCGTAGTCCTTGCCGGGAGCCACATACAAAGTGTCCGTTGTGGTCGGAGTCTCATCACTGCTGTAAGTCACCATATTGTTGTCATAGGCTCCCGTTGCGTTACCGCAAAGAAGATCCAGAGCTACAGGAGCATCGTTGCCCTTTCCTGCGCAGAGCATATAGGCATACTGGGAAGCTGACTCGGAAGGGGTGAGGGTCACTACAAGTTCAACATCACCTCTCTTGTCGATGGAGAATTCGACAGTCGGCTTCTCCTTGCCCTTGTTGTTCAGTCCAAGGGTCTCGTCACTGTCGCAGCCCGCAATCATGGTGATTGCGAGACCGGCGACGAGGAAATATCTTAATTTGTTCATAATCATCGATTTTTAATTATTTGCGGGTCATAGTGATGTCTTTAATTGAAATCCAGTTACCATATTCAGTGCCTGAATCCATACCGAAGACACGACCTCCCATACCATATCCCGGGTCGAAGGTGATAGTGTTGCAATCTGAGCTCCAGGTTGCATAGACATCACCATCCGCTGACAAATTGGATGCGCCAGGGATGTATGCCCAAGTCTTGACATTGCAATACTCTGACAAATTGAAATTCATCTCGGTAGCCATAATCTTGTCAGTCTGAAGCTTGAGATACCCGCCTTCAGCATTGTAATCGAGATACCATACAGGCTCACCGTAGTCACTCCACCAATATCCTGCATAACCGCAGCATACAAGAGTCTTCTCGGCATTTGCCGCAGCCTCATCCTCAGTCAAACCTCCGGTAATGATAACATCGAAGGAAGTTGTGGAACCATCGCTCAGATTCGTTGCGGAAAGTGACCAGGTACCCATAAGCCTGTCGTAAGGGTTGTTGTCATTGTCAGCAATCTCTACAACTGTGGAACCTGTACCGATAGCGGCACCATTGACATTCTCAAGAGTGAGCTTGACAGTCCTGTTCTCATTGATTTCCAGATTGTCAATGACTGAGAACTCGACGTATGCCGGAACATCAGGATTGCCAGCATACTTGAGGCCTGTGTTCTGGGTGAAGTGGATAATCTTCTCAATGTCAGACTCATCTGAAACGCTGATTTCAGCCTTTACATCGAAGGAAATCGGCCAGGTCTTGGCCTCACCCTCGACTACCATAGGTATCCTGACCAGACCGGCGGATTCCTTGAATGAGTATGCATCCTTGGCGAAACCGATTACAGCATCTCCTGCTCCCTCCTCCGTGTTGTCGCAGGAGGCCAGCATAAGAGCAGAAACGGCTGCCAATGCTATATATTTCAATGTTTTCATATTCATCTGTAACTTAACGTTTGTATGCTGCGTTCTGTTCATTCTTCATCTGTGGATTGGCCTGAATCTCATCCTCAGGAATCGGCCACAGGAAGTATGGATCATCGGCCTCCCTGGTGCAGACTGCATAGTTCTCGCCCTGCTGGAGCAGTGAAGGATTCTGTCCGGCGGACCTGGTGAAACCGATATGCCAGCGCTTGATGTCATTGAGCCTGAAACCCTCGCCGTAGAGTTCCCTGGTCCTCTCATCGCGAATTTCATTCCTGAGGGCTGCACCGTTGTAGTTCTGTGCCTCGTAACCCTTGATTCTCTTGGCTCTGAGGTCATTGAGATACTTGCAGGCTACAGCATCCTGACCACCGATATTGTAAGCGGCCTCGGCTGCGATGAGATACATCTCGGAAATCCTGAAGACCTTAGGCATGTGGGCGTAGTTGGAAACCTTCGAGTATAGAAGCGGGTTGCCAGGATACTTCACGAAGAGAGTGATTGTACCGGTGATGCGGACACTGACCTCGCGCTCGTCGAAATATGCGCCGTAGCGGATATCATTCTGCTTGTCATAAAGGTCGAGAACCCAGTCCTCAGGAATGTACTGAGGGTCGTCGTGTCCTTCTTCACCTGTGGTATTGTAGATGAAATAGCCGTAGGTGTTGCCGTAGTCATCAGGACCTGTCATTGCAATGCGCCAGATGGTCTCGGTGAGATTGTCGTCTGTCCATCCCTTTGCATAAGCGGCAGCGTCGCTCATGAGAGCGTAGGTACCGCTGTCAATGAGGGTCTTGGCCTTGAGGAGGGCTGTCTCATAATCGTGCATTGTGAGGGCAACCCTTGCCTGGAGAGCTGTAACGACATCCTTGGTGACGTATGCAGAATTGACGGTACCAGGAGAGGTAATATACTTCTCTGCCTCGTCAAGATCCTTCACAATCTGCTCGTAGGTTGCCTCGAGAGTGCCTCTGTGAGGATACTTCTCAGAATCGGAAGTCGGCTCATACTTGGTCACTACAGGGACACCGTACGTGGCAGCGGCTGTCTCAGGGTCATAGTCCTCGCAGAAATACTGGGTGAGGTTGAAAAGAAGATGAGCCCTGATGTAGCAAGCCTCTCCGTAGTACTGCTGAACTGTCTTGGTATCAGACTCGTCGAGAGTTCCGGAAGCAAGAAGTTTCTCTGTACCGGCAATAAGGAAATTAGCATTGCCGATGTAGCTGTAAAGACCGAACCAGATGCCGGATGCGGCATCATCGGAAGCTGTCACATTGTAGCTGTAATAAGGACCACCCCAGTTTCCGAAGTTCTTCACTGCGTGGAAGAGGTCAGCCTGGAGATCCTGATAATACACATATGCTCCGGTGAATGCATATTTGAGGCCTGAATAAAGTCCGTTCCTGAAGGCCTTGCAGTCAGCGACTGACTCCATTGCCTCCTCGGAGTTGATAGCCGTGGAAGGGAACTTTTCCAGGTTGCAGGATGCCACCGAAAAGAGGGCGGCCACTGCTGATATGATTGTTAGTATTCTTTTCATTTTATCCGCTGATTGAAGTTTAGAATAACAGTTCCACTCCGAATACAACCTGACGGGAGTTAGGATAGAGACCGGTAGTACCATTGCTGTATCCTACCTCAGGGTCATATCCCTCAAAGCCGGTAACAGTAAGAAGGTTACGTCCGGTAACATAGAATTTCACACCTGTCAGGGCCTTTGTCCTTGCGAGAAGGTCCTTAGGGAGATCATAGGAAATGGAGATGTTCTTGAGCCTGAGGAATGCGGCATTGCTGTACTTACTAGTATCCCAATTGTATGTTGTTCCGTATTTAGGAATGTCGGTCTCCTGACCAGGATGGGTCCAGATATCAAGCATACGTTTCTCGAAGTTTGACTTGAAAAGCATGTTGGATGCATTCCTGGTGTAATAAAACTCATTCATAAATATCCACCTGCTGCCAATCCATGAGAAGTCCGCATTGATGCCAAGGCCCTTCCAGGAGAAGTTGGTGGAGAAACCGCCTGACCATGGTGAAACTGAGTCGTGACCCTCCCAGAACTGCATGATGTCGTTGGAGTAGTTCTTGGTCTTGTTGCCGTTGAGGTCATACCACATCGGATTTCCGTCAGCAGGGTCAACTCCGGCAAAAATCTGGGTGTAAATAAGGGATGAGGACTCGCCTACCTGATATTTGAGGCCTGCATCAGGAAATGCAAGTTCGTCGAGACCCTGATAGAGCTTGGTAATCCTGTTCCTGTTGTAGTTTACATTGGCAGAGATTCCCCAGTAAACGCTTCTGGTATGGATGAGGTCAACGTCAAGGGAGAGGTCAACGCCCCTGTTGTAGAGGGATGCGATGTTACCCCATCCTGAGCTGTGTCCGGTAGTTCCGGAATAAGGAAGCTCCATAAGGAGGTTCTTTGAATCCCTGTGATAGAACTCGAAGTCGAAGCTTACCCTGTCTGCGAGACGTCCCTTGAGGGCGAGGTTGACAGTACCGACAGTCTCCCAGGTGAGGTCGGCGTTAGGAACCTGTGAAAGTGCCCAGCCGGCGTTTCCGTTGTACTTAGGGCCGGTTCCGACGAGACCGAGGGAATTGTACCATCCGCTGAGGCCGGAGTTACCGGTTGTACCGTAGGTGAGACCAAGACTGAGTTCATTGACCCAGTTGACATTCTTCATCCATTTCTCGCTCTTGATCTTCCACATCGCACCGGCTGACCAGAATGTAGCATATCTGTGGTTCTTTCCGAAGAGGGATGAACCATCGGTACGTACTGATGCGTCGAGGAAATATCTGTCGAGATAGCTGTAGTTGAAGTTTGCGAAGAATGAGTTGAATGCACACTCCTGCCAGGATCCGCCCCAGTCATCGACAGATGTGGTGGAGCTGAGTTCGGTAAGACGGTCGTCAGTGAGACCGATACCCCTGACACTGAAATATTTTGTGTGCTTCAGGAGAGACTCATGACCAACGAGACCTGTGAAGAAGTGGGTCTTGTTGATATTGTTCTTGTACTCGATAGTGTTGGTGGACGAGAGCTGGTAATACTTCTCGAAGTACTCGGTCACACGTCCCCTGGCGCTAAAAGGAGTGTATGAAGGCATATTCTTCGCCTCGCTGTCATAGACGTAGGCATCGATTGCCTGCTGTGCTCGGATGGTAAGGCCCTTCACCGGATTGAGCTGAAGGAAGGTCTGGCCCATGAGAGCGACTTCCTCTTTCTTGTTGGTGTTGTTCTTGTAATACTCGTGAAGGTCAATCATGCCGTCCCAAGGATAAATCCAGTTGACATCACCGTAATCGATGGTGTTGTCATCATTGAACTGCCACTGGTAAGGGGTATAGTAAGGAAGTCCGGTAACTGCCTGGAGAATAGGAGACTGGGTGTACCATCCGGTAACGATGGTATTGTACTTCTTGTAACTGAGGGAGAGGTTGACTCCGAACTTCGCCCACTTGCAGATCTGTGTGTCGAGGTTGAGCCTGAGGTTGAACCTGTCAACTCCTGAATTGTACTTGTAGGTACCGTCCTCTGAGTAGTAACCGAGAGAAACATAGTAGTTGGTATTCTCGGTAGCTCCGCGGAGAGAGGCGTCAGCCTGGATCACAGGAGCCGTCTTGTCATAGAGATAGTCGAGCCAGTCGAAGTTCACACCGTTTCCGAGAACATAGTTCTTGAATGCCTTGTACTCAGGTGTGGAAGTGGTGACAGGGTCGCAGAGTTCCTCGAAGCGGATGAGCTCCTCGGAGTTCATCATGTCGAAGTTGTAGGTGGTAGGCATTGAAATACCGTACTGTGCCCTGAGGGCTACGGTAGCCTTCTCACCCTTGCGTCCCTTCTTGGTATTGATGAATATGACACCGTTTGCTGCCCTTGAACCGTAGATGGCGGTAGAAGACGCATCCTTGAGCACGGAGATGTTCTCGATATCCTGAGGGTTGATGGTGGAGAAGACTGAGCTGCTCACCGGAACACCGTCGAGGATGTAGAGAGGAGCCGTGCTGAGGTTCAATGAAGAAACACCGCGGAGAGTGAGGCTTACGCTACTCTGAGGCTCACCGGATGTATTGAAAATCTGAAGACCGGCAACCTTTCCCTGGAGGGCGTCGCTGACATTGGCTGACGGCTTGGCGGCGATGTCGGAGGCTGACACTGTGGTCACGGAACCTACGATATTGCCGATTTTCTGACCGGTACCGTAGCCGACTACGATGGCATCCTCAAGATACTCGGAATCTTCGGCCAGCTTCACTTCAATGAATTTTCTTCCGTTGATCTTGACAGACTGCTGTGCATATCCGATAATGGAGAAAACCAACGTTCCATCGGAAGGAGCCTTGATTTTGAATGCACCCGCAGCGTCTGTTGAAGTACCGGTCTTGGTACCTTCAACCATCACTGTCGCTCCAATGACAGGACTGTCCGACTGATCGGTCACAAGACCCGAAACCTCTATGGTCTGGGCCAGAGCCGATGTGGAAAGCAAAGTCATTAAAGCCGTGAAAAGAAGACAAATCTTTTTCATAAGCATTAACTTTTGTTTAACATAACATTGATACTATACTTGCTAGTCCAGTTCAGGATTACACTTTCCTGAAAATGGCGCCGTTACTGACGCCAGGAAATGCAAAGGTGGGAAATAAATTATTAATAAACAAGCATTTGTCAACTTGGAAATTTATTAATCAAGCCAAATGTAAACCGTTTCACAATACATTTAAGAAAATAATTCCGCCAATGGGGTTACATTTCTAAAGCAATTTGACCCGGATAATGACAAAGTCATATTTTGCTTGAAGAATAAAAATATCGGATTCCGGTAAAAAGATTTCGTGTTAAACGATACAAATTCCCATCAGAAATGAGGAAATCCTTAAAAGAAAGGAGGATGGCCGTCCGGCCACCCTCCAGTGCGCATTAATATCAATTGCTGCAGATTACAGTTCCCATGCGAGAGCGGAAGCTCCAAGGATTGCCGCATCGGACTCCTTGAGCTGGGAGAAGACAATCTTCACCTTGTCTCTCCACAACGGGAGCACATTGGCGTTCATGGCCCTCTCTATCGGCTCGCGGAGGAAATCCTTGGCCCTTGCGAGACCGCCGAATAGGACGATTGCCTCAGGGGCGCTGAATGCGATGAAGTCGGCGAAAGACTGGCCGAGAACGGTTCCGGTGAAATCGAAAATCTTGAGAGCCAGCTTGTCTCCGTCCTTGGCTGCCTCATAGACATCCTTGGAAGTGATGTTGTCGAGACTTCTCAATGATGAAGGCTCATCGGAAAGGTCGAGCCACTCGCGGGCAGTCCTGGCCACTCCCATTGCGGAAGCGTAGGTTTCGAGACAGCCGGACTTGCCGCAGTTGCAATGACGTCCGTTGTGACGCACAGCGCATACGTGTCCGAGCTCGCCGGCGAATCCGTCGTGACCATAAACCACTTCACCATTAATCACAATGCCTGAGCCGACACCGGTTCCGAGGGTAATCATGATGAAGTTCTTCATTCCCCTGGCAGCACCGTATGTCATTTCACCCATGGCTGCGGCATTGGCATCATTGGTAAGAGCCACCGGGATGCCGCCCATCTGGGCTGTGAGGAGCTTTGCTACAGGAAGGCTTCCTGACCTGCCCCACTTGAGGTTGACGGCATTCTCTATTTCTCCGGAATAATAGTTTCCGTTCGGGATTCCCATACCCACGCCGCGTACCTTGCCGACAACGTCAGCATCGGCGATGACCTTGTTGATGGCCTCCGCGAGCTCCGCGATATATGGTTCCACTTCACCGTATGTGTCGGTGCGGATGACGGTCTGGGCCAGAACCTGGCCTCTCATATCCACGACACCTATTTTTGTAGTCTGTCCGCCGACATCGACGCCGACTACGTAAGGCATATCCATCTTGTTCATAATGAATCAGTTATTTCAATGGTATGATTATTCCTCCTCAGGAGTTGGCTTTGAGAGGAAGAGGGTGTAGCAGAGCATATAGCCGAGAGCCACGACAATCAGCCAGTAGCTGCTTACGAATGAGGTAACGTCAGCGAGAAGGCCCTGGAAGTAAGGGAGGATACCGCCGCCGCAAACCATCACCATGAATACTCCGGAAGCGATGGAGGTGTATTTTCCGAGTCCCTCGACTGCGAGATTGAAGATGCTTCCCCACATGACTGAGGTGCAGAGACCGCAGAGCACGAAGCAGAGAATCTTGACAGGAACAACGGCACCGTCAGCGAGAGCGCCGAGGCTGATGACTGCGCTTTCAGGAATGAAAATACCGAGAATGACAAGGAGAATGGCCACTGAGGATACTCCTGTCATCATGTGCTTGCTGGAAATCTTTCCTCCGAGAGCACCGCCTACGAGACGGCCGCAGAGCATGAGCAGCCAGTAGAGACCTACGATGGTACCTGCAGTACCTGTCGCGATGCCAAGTCCGCCGTGCTCGGCGCCTGATGTCATATAGAGGTTGGCAATATTCGGAATACCTACCTCAACGCCTACGTAAACGAAGATCGCGATGATACCGAAGAGGAGGTTGTTGTGTGAGAGGGCTCCCTTCACGCTTGCAACCACACCCTCGCTCTCCTTGGCAGGAGCGGCCTTTGCGGCCTCGAGTTCAGGCTCAGGAATAGCTGAGAAGAAGATGATCACGAATGCGAGAGCGAAGATTGCCATTGCAATGAAGAGTGCCGGATTGGCATCGGAAATCCTTGCGCTTGCAACATCACCCATAAGATAACCTACGAATACCGGTACGATTGTGGCAGCCAATGAGTTGAGGGAACCGCCGAGCTGGATGAGCTGGTTGCCCTTGTTTCCGCCGCCGCCGAGGGTGTTGAGCATCGGGTTCACAACGGTGTTGAGCATACACATCGAGAAACCTGAGATGAAGGCTCCGATGAGATAGACAGGGAAGAGCTCAACCACGCCTGAAATGAAGGATACGAACACTCCGATGAAGCCTACGGCCACTGCAGCAAGTGCTGTGATCTTGTATCCGTACTTCTTGAGAATGAATCCGGCAGGAAGTCCCATGAAGGCGTAGGCGATGAAGTTGGCGAGGTTGCCGAGCTGTGACATCGCATTGGTTGCGCCGAACTGGGTCTTCACAATCACGCCCATAGGGTTCTGGAGACCGGTGACGAATGAAATCATCGCGAAGAGGAAGAACATGATTCCTATCGCGAGAACGTTGCTTTTTTTGTTTGACATAGTATAATCTGTTTTTAGTATTATTATCTTATGTGGCGGCCCGTAATTATCCAATGTACACGGCCATGTGTCATCCAATGTACACGGCCATATGTCCAGTCATTTCCATGCAGCACTCCAAGGACGCACAAATCCGTGCTAATATAGATAAAAACGGAGTTTTCCGCAAATTAATTTTCAGCGGGCATTCCTGACATATTGGAATCGGCTTCATTGTCAGCAACTTCCTCATTTTCATTGTCAGCGACTTCCTCTTCGAACTGCTCCGGGTGAAGCATCCTGGCTGCGGCCAATGCGCAATTGATTCCGTCAATGGCAGAGGATACTATTCCGCCTGAATAGCCGGCGCCCTCTCCGCAAGGGAAAAGACCCGGGACATCCGGGCATTGGAAAGTGCCGTCCTCCCTGAGAATCCTGACCGGTGATGAAGTCCTCGACTCTACTCCGAGAAGCAGGGCATCTTCGGTGTAATAACCACGCATCTTGTTGTTTACCAATGGGAAAGCCTTCTGGAGACGGCTTGCGACATTCTCCGGAAGGAGCTCGTGAAGAGGTGCGGACACGACTCCAGGACGGTAAGAGGTCTCCGGCAATGTCTCCGAAAGCTGCTCCTCGCAGAAATCCACCATTCTCTGGGCCGGGGCACAGAAACGGTTCACATTGCCGTCGGCGTCAGGAACGGCATGGGCCGCGGCGTATTCGTACATTTTCTTTTCCACATCCTCCTGGAAACGGAGGAGCGAGAAAGCCCCGTATTTACGGTATTCTTCCGGAACATCTTCCGGCTCGATTGAGACCACGACTCCCGCATTGGCCCACCTGGAGTTGCGGGCCGAATTGGACATTCCGTTCAGAACAGTCGCCCCGTCCTCTGTCGAAGAAGGCACCAGGATGCCTCCAGGGCACATGCAGAAGGAGAATACTCCCCTGTCGTCCACCTGCTCGACGAACGAGTACTCTGCAGCCGGCATCTCAGGTTCCCATTGTCCGCGGTAACGGATTCTGTTGATGAGAGACTGGGGATGCTCCACGCGTACTCCAAGTGCGAATCCCTTGGCCTGGAGAGCCCAGCCCTTCCTGTCGAACAATTCGTAAATATCCTTGGCGGAGTGACCCGTGGCAAGGATCACCGCGCGGGCCTTGAAAGTCACCGTTCCGCCATTGGCCCCGTCTGCTGCAGTTACCGTAATCACCCCGTCCTCAGCCCTTTCAATGTCGGTGAGACGGGTCTGGAAATGATATTCGCCTCCGTGGGAAATGATGCATTCCCTTATGTTCGATACGAGTCTCGGCAGCTTGTCTGTGCCGATGTGCGGGTGGGCGTCAATGAGAATGGACGGGTCCGCCCCGAAATTGACGAACTGATAAAGGACCTCGCGGTTGTCGCCACGCTTAGAGGAACGGGTGAAGAGCTTGCCGTCGGAGAATGTGCCGGCTCCGCCTTCTCCATAGCAATAATTGGAATCCGGGTTCACCACTCCCCTGGTCGAGAGGCGGGCAATGTCCGGTTTTCTGGCGCTGACGTCCTTGCCCCGCTCCAGGACAATCGGCTTGAGACCGAGCGTCAAAAGTTTCAGCGCAGCGAACATTCCGGCAGGACCGGAACCCACGACGATTACCGGTTCTGCGTTTGCAACATCTTGATATTCAGGCAATACATATTGCTGATGATCCTCGTATTTCTTGTATGCCTCAATGCGGTAGCGCATCTTCACGTCGCCTCTTGCGTCAATGGAGCGGTGCACGATGTAGCAGCTTGCGTCCGCATTGACCATTGTCGGCTGGTATGACTTGGTCGGGTCAATGACATTGATGACCGCATTTCTTCTCAGATGCAGGGCCTCGGCCGCGGCCGTGCGGATATCGTCCAGTCTTGGTTCTCTGCCGATCCGGCAGGCTATCTCAAATTCTACCATAGGTTATTTCTTAAAAATCAGCCATTCTGGATACCGGAGCCACATCAAGAGGGGTCCGTTCGCCCTGGAGATAATGGTAATATCCGGCAATCGCAATCATAGCCGCATTGTCTGTAGTAAACTTAAATTCAGGAAGATAGGTGTTCCAGCCACGTTTCTTGCCCTCGAGTGTGATCCTTTCGCGGAGGCCGCTGTTGGCAGATACTCCTCCGCCAATGGTAATCTCCCTTATGCCGGTCTGCTTCGCCGCCTTGACGAGCTTGTCCATCAGTATGTCAATGAGGGTTTTCTGGAAGCTGGCGCAGATATCCTCCTTGTTCTTCTCCATGAATTCCGGGTCCTTGGCAATCTCGTCCCTGACGAAGTAGAGCAATGATGTCTTGACTCCGCTGAAGCTGTAGTCGAGTCCCGGGATGTGCGGCTTGGCAAACTTGAACCGCTCCGGGTCGCCGAGCTTGGCAAGCCTGTCGATGATCGGGCCGCCGGGATATCCGAGACCCATCATCTTGGAGCATTTGTCGAATGCCTCGCCGACAGCATCGTCGATGGTCTGCCCGAGAATTTCGTATTCCACAGGGCTGTTGACCTTGACTATCTGGGAGTTACCCCCGGATACCAGCAGGCAGAGATATGGAAATGCGGGATGGCGGTTCTCGCTGCCTTCCTGCTTGACGAAGCCTGCCAGGATGTGGCCCTGGAGGTGGTTGACCATTATTGAAGGTATGTCAAGGGCAACGCTGAGGGCCTTGGCGAATGATGTTCCGACAAGGAGCGAGCCCAGGAGGCCAGGTCCTCTGGTATATGCAATGGCGGTAAGATCTTCCGGCTTGACACCCGCTTTTTCGAGCGCCTGGCTGACGACCGGCACGATATTCTGCTCGTGGGCTCTGGAAGCCAGCTCCGGCACGACTCCGCCGAAATCCTTGTGAACCTGCTGGCTCGCAATCACATTCGAGAGGAGGTAACCGTCCCTGATGACTGCGGCCGAGGTGTCGTCACAGGACGACTCGATTCCGAGGATAATGTCTGATTTTTCTGTCATAGTCTGCAAAGTTAATAAAAAGCAGGGGAAATTGGTTATTCTTCGGCGGGTTTTCCTCATGGCCGGGTGGGAAGTAATCTACCGGATGGCGAAGCTGACGTGTATTTGGGCGTTATCGTGGAAGGTTCGGGCTTGGGGAAGCCTGTCCGAAAAGTATCTCATCCTGTGATTTCACCCCTTCCAGAGCATCGCTGGAGGCAGATTATGCTTTGTAATTCCGACTTTTCGGAGAGGCTTGGGGAGGATGGGAGTCCGTGATTTTGGTGGTCTTGAGCGTGGAAGGTCCCCGCTCTGGATATCGAACCATCCACGATTTCACGGTTCAGCGTGGAAGGTCCTGCTCGGAATATCGAACCATCCACGATTTCATGGTTCAGCGTGGAAGGTCCTGCTCGGAATATCGAACCATCCACGATTTCATGGTTCAGCGTGGAAGGTCCTGCTCGGAATATCGAACCATCCACGATTTCATGGTTCAGCGTTGAAGGTCCCCGCTCTGGATATCGAACCATCCACGATATCACGGTTCAGCGCGGAAGGTCCTGCTCGGAATATCGAACCATCCACGATTTCATGGTTCAGCGCGGAAGGTCCACGCTCTGGATATCGAACCATCCACGATTTCATGGTTCAGCGTGGAAGGTCACTGCTCTGGATATCGAACCATCCACGATATCACGGTTCAGCGTGGAAGGTCACGCTCTGGATATCGAACCATCCACGATTTCATGGTTCAGCGTGGAAGGTCCCCACTCTGGATATTGAACCATCCACGATATTACGGTTCAGCGTGGAAGGTCCCAGCTCTGGATATCGAACCATCCACGATATCACGGTTCAGCGCGGAAGGTCCCCGCCCGGAAGCCGTCACAAAGCGGGCGGAGCGAGCCAACGGCGGAGCTCGCGCAGCCTGCTTTGAGCAGCCGGAGGGCGTATATTCCGGCTGCGTTGACGCCAGGCCGGCCAAGTAAACATTTTGTTACTCAATATCTATCCATCCACGATATGCGTCTTAAGTGTGAAGGCCAGTTTATCCTGCGCCGTGGTGGTTGCCGGATAACGTTCTCGTGACATTCATCTGCACACCCACCCACTGTTCTGCGTAGCTGTAGGGCAGGCAGGCGGTGCAGATGGACACAATTCCTTTCCATTGGGACACCCCGGATGCTCCACAATGCCCTAGAATGGCATGTCTCTGTCCAGATGAATGTCACGAGGGCAGGGGCTTGTCCTATCTGATTTTGAATAATCTCTTTTGCAGGATATGCACTTCGTGGCATGTTCTTGTGCAAAATCCTGCTTTGCTACCTGTATTTCTGCACAAACTGGCTTTCATCATATATTTTCCGGCCGTCCGGTTTTGTGACATGTTATTGCACGTTTGGTCCTGCGGAGTGTTTGCATGCTATATCAATGACGGCACCGCCGCCGGAATAAATCGTGAGGCCACTGAAAAACTATACGAAAGACATTATCTTGTAATCAAGATAGTGTCTTCTTTTTTTGCTTGTCTGATAAAGTTTTTGTATCTTTAAGCATTGATTTACAATAGGTTATGCTTAATACTCAGGGAGAAATAAAGTTTAGTGAACATGCTGTTTTG
>JALFFZ010000159.1 GCA_022777585.1 Bacteroidales bacterium
ATTTCTTTATCAAGGTATTCTTTGACTTTCTTCTCTTTGCTTCCTGCGGTCCTGAGGACGTACCATTTCTTCTCGCCCATAGTGATGAATCAAATTACAACGTGTAGATTACTGTCATCAGATTCTGGAAAACGTAGTCAATCAAGAAAAGCGCAGCCGCAATGATGACGGTGGCAACCATGACAAGCAGAGCAGAACTCTGAAGCTTTGCCCAGGTCGGCCAAGTCACCTTCTTGGTGAGCTCTTCGAAAGACCCTTTCACATAGTTAATGAACTTTCTCATCTTTTCTTTTAATGGACACTGCGGATTGGAAGCTTTAGCAGAGTCTGTTAAACATTATCAAATCGTAACCTTTGATATCAGCAGGGGCAGAGAGATTCGAACTCCCATCAATGGTTTTGGAGACCACTATACTAACCCTTATACTATGCCCCTGTATAAGAGAGTGTCTGTGTCTCAAGACACTCTCAACTTATCGATTGTCAGATTATTCGATAATCTTACCAACCTGGCCGGCGCCGACTGTACGTCCACCCTCACGGATAGCGAAACGAAGACCCTCGTTAAGCGCTACTGGAGTGATGAGATGTACCTTGATCTCTACGTGATCGCCTGGCATAACCATCTCGGTTCCCTCTGGAAGAGTAATCTCACCGGTAACATCAAGTGTACGGATGAAGAACTGAGGACGGTAGTGGTTGTGGAATGGAGTGTGACGTCCACCTTCCTCTTTCTTGAGGACGTAAATCTGAGCACTGAAGTCAGTGTGAGGAGTGATTGAGCCTGGCTTGGCAACAACCTCGCCCCTCTTGACATCCTTCTTGTCGATACCACGGAGGAGGAGACCTACGTTGTCACCAGCCTCACCCTGATCGAGGAGCTTGCGGAACATCTCGACACCGGTAACGGTAGTTGACCTAGGAGCGTCACCGAAACCTACGAGCTCAACAGGATCGTTCACGTGGATAGTACCAGTCTCGATACGGCCGGTAACAACAGTACCACGACCGGTGATTGAGAAGATGTCCTCGATAGGCATGAGGAATGGCTTCTCGTTCTCACGAACTGGGATAGGAATGTATGAGTCAACAGCATTCATAAGGTCCATAACCTTGTCTTCCCACTCTTTCTCTCCGTTGAGTGCACCGAGAGCAGAGCCGCGGATGATAGGGCAATCCTCATCGAAATCATAGAATCCGAGAAGGTCGCGAACCTCCATCTCAACGAGGTCAAGCATCTCAGGATCGTCAACGAGGTCAACCTTGTTAAGGAAAACGACAATCTTAGGAACGTTAACCTGCTTTGCAAGGAGGATGTGCTCACGTGTCTGAGGCATAGGACCGTCAGTAGCGGCACAAACGAGGATAGCACCATCCATCTGGGCAGCACCGGTAACCATGTTCTTCACGTAGTCAGCGTGGCCTGGGCAGTCAACGTGCGCATAGTGACGTGTCTCAGTCTCGTACTCGATGTGTGAAGAGTTGATGGTAATACCACGCTCCTTCTCCTCAGGAGCATTGTCGATCTGATCGAAAGACTTAATCTCCTCGCTACCGAAACCTCTCTCATGGAGTACCTTGGAGATGGCTGCGGTAAGAGTAGTCTTACCGTGGTCAACGTGGCCGATAGTACCGATGTTGACGTGCGGTTTGGTTCTTACAAATGTTTCTTTTGCCATAATATTATGTTTTTAATATGTTATTGCTGTATAAACACATTTAGAGCCGGTGATGGGATTTGAACTCATGACCTCATCCTTACCAAGGATGCGCTCTACCCCTGAGCTACACCGGCGACCTGTATTGGAGCGGAAAACGAGGTTCGAACTCGCGACCCTCAGCTTGGAAGGCTGATGCTCTACCAACTGAGCTACTTCCGCGATTATGGTGGGAGAAGATGGATTCGAACCACCGAAGGCATAAGCCAGCAGATTTACAGTCTGCCCCATTTGGCCACTCTGGTATTCTCCCGATTTTTTACTACGCTCCTTTCGGAAACGTATCTGAAAAATTTCTTACAAAGAACTTCTGAGCCGATGGAGGGAGTCGAACCCACGACCCCGAGATTACAAATCACGTGCTCTGGCCAACTGAGCTACATCGGCGTTGTCGCCCTACGTTTCCGAAGGGATTGCAAAGATAGGCATTAATTCTGATTCTCCAAAATTTTTTCACTTTTTTCTTCAAAAATCAGCATTTCCCTGATTTTCGCACCGATTCCAGCGGCATCAAGACCGCATTCGGAACGCTGTGAGGCCTGTCTGTCCTGCCCTATATATTTGTCCGGGATGCCGAGGCCCTTAAGATTGACCTTGTGCCCGGAGATTGCCATATACTCTGCGACCGCACCGAACAGGCCGCCGGCCAGAGATCCGTCCTCGACCGTGAGAACATTGCCCGTTGCAGCAGCAGCCTCAAGAATGGACTTGTCAATCGGCTTTATATACCTTATATCGTAAACTGCCGGCAGTACACCGGTTTCCTTCCTGATTGTCGAGGCTGCCTCAAGTGCCGCGGAAGCCATAGGACCAGCGGTGAGAACGGCAAAACGGCCGTCCCCCTCCTGAAGGCATTCTCCACGGCCCGGCTCGAGAATCGCATAATCAGCATTCCTCCAATCCACGCCTTCACCGCAACCTCTCGGATAACGTATGATGAACGGGCCGCCGGGATAACGCGAGGCCGTGTACATCAGGCGTTTAAGCTCAATCTCATTGCGCGGGGCGGAGACTATGGCATTGGGAACAGGCCTGTAGGCTGCCAGGTCCAGGCATCCGTGATGGGTCGCCCCGTCCTCCCCCACCAGACCGGCCCTGTCGAAGCAAAGCACTACAGGGAGGTTCTGCATTGCCACATCGTGGATAATCTCATCGTATGCCCTCTGGGAAAATGACGAATATATGTTGCAGAACGGCTTCATTCCGCCTGCGGCAAGTCCAGCGGAGAATGTGACAGCGTGCTCCTCCTCGATGCCGACATCGAAGAAACGGGAAGGAATCTCCCTCGCCAGAATGTTCATCCCGCAGCCGGTTGACATTGCAGGAGTAATGCCCACAATACGTTCATCCTTCCTGGCAAGGTCGAGGAGCACCTCCCCGAACACGTCCTGATATCGGTCAGCCTTGCGAATCCCGGCAATTCTCTCGCCTGTAACAGGGTTGAACTTGCCCGGGGCATGCCAGACCACAGGGTCATTCTCGGCGGGAGCATAGCCCTTGCCCTTCTTCGTGATAGTATGCAGGATTCTCGGTCCTTTGATGTCCCTGAGCCTGCGCAATGCATCCAGGACAGCGTCAATGTCATTGCCGTCAATAGGTCCGAAATATCTGAAACCGAGGGACTCGAAGAAGGCCCCGTGATAGCCTCCGAGTATTGACGACTTGGTACCACGGACCACTTTCTGCATCTTTTCCCTGAACTTGCCTTCCCCGATGCTGTTCCATATCTTGTCCTTGAGACGGAGATATCTCGGGTCAGTGGTCAGTTTCAGGAGATGATTGTGTATGCCGCCAATATTCTTGTCAATGGAGATATTGTTGTCATTCAGGATAATGAGAATGTCACTCCGGCTTGCCCCGGCATTGTTCAGACCCTCGAGAGCGAGGCCTCCGGTCAGGGCTCCGTCCCCGATTACGGCAATGGATTTGTCACTGCGGCCGCAAATCTTCGCGGCATAGGAATAGCCGAGGGCGGCTGATATGGATGTGGAGGAATGTCCGACACCGAAAGCGTCATAAGGGCTCTCCGAAATCTTCGGGAAGCCGCTCAGCCCGTCCCTCATCCTGTTCCTGAGGAAGGCTTCCCTCCTTCCTGTCAGGATTTTGTGGGCATATGCCTGATGGCCCACGTCAAAGACAATCTTGTCCTCAGGGGTATTGAAGACATAATGCAGCCCGACAATCAGTTCCACGGCGCCAAGGCTTGAGCCAAGATGCCCGGGATTGGTCGAGCAGCATTCTATCATATATTGACGGATTTCCGCGCAAAGGCCGGCAAGTTCACCCTGCTCAAGCCCGCGGAGCTCCTCTGGTGTATTGATTTTCTCCAGCATAATACTAATGAATCGGGTCAGCCGCCAGGGCCAGCCCAGACTACAAATATACAAAACCAAATCCAAAATCTTGCGTTTTTGTCATTATTTCAATAAATTGCAGGGATTTTGCGAGACAATCAAAACCAAACCAATATGACAAAGGCTCAAAAATTAATGAATGACAGCGCGATAGCCCGCTGGTCAGTGCTCGTCCTGATAGCGCTGATGATGTTCTTCGGCTATATGTTCGTGGACGTCATGTCCCCTCTCAAAACAATGATAGAGTCCACAAGAGGCTGGAACTCATCCGTTTTCGGTACATACGCAGCATCAGAATACTTCCTCAATGTATTCTGTTTCTTCCTCATCTTCGCAGGCATCATCCTCGACAAGATGGGAGTGAGATTCACCGGACTCCTCTCCGCATCCCTGATGGTGGGCGGAGCCGCCATAAAGTATATCGGTATCAGCGACGCATTCCAGACCTCGGCTCTCTGCGGCTGGCTTGACAGCTGGTGGGTGGCCCTTCCGGGAAGCGCCAAGATGGCCTGCCTCGGATTCATGATTTTCGGATGCGGCTGTGAAATGGCCGGAACAACCGTATCCAAGGCCATTGCAAAGTGGTTCAAGGGCAAGGAAATGGCTCTTGCAATGGGTCTCGAGATGGCAATTGCCAGACTCGGAGTATTCGCCGTAATGTGGATTTCACCTATGATTGCCGGCAAGTTCGACGGCTCCGTTGTGGCCCCTGTAGGCTTCTGCACCGCCCTCCTCGTGGTAGGTCTCCTCTTCTTCCTCATCTTCACATTCATGGACAGGAAGTTCGACTCCCAGCTTATGGCGGCAGGCCTTCTGACAGCGGAGAAATCCCCGGAGGACGAGTTCCACCTCAGCGATCTCGGCAAGATTTTCTCCAGCAAGATGTTCTGGATTGTGGCCCTGCTCTGCGTGCTCTACTACAGCGCCATCTTCCCATTCCAGAGATATGCCCCGAACTATCTTGAGGTCACCCTCAATGTGGATGCCGAGACAGCTTCAAGACTCTTCAGCTGCTTCCCTATTCTCGCAATGGCACTCACTCCGTTCCTCGGAGCCTTCCTGGACTTCAAGGGCAAGGGTGCCTCAATGCTCATGCTCGGAGCCATCATAATGATTGTATGCCACCTGAGTTTCGCATTCATCCTCCCGGCATTCCCGAGCAAGGCTCTCGCCCTCATCCTCATCGTGACATTGGGAGTATCCTTCTCTCTCGTGCCTGCCGCTCTCTGGCCTTCAGTGCCTAAGATCATTGACGAGAAGATTCTCGGCTCTGCCTACTGCCTCATCTTCTGGGTACAGAATATCGGTCTCTGCCTCGTACCTCTCCTTATCGGAATGGTTCTCGAAAGCACAGGCGGATACACCGCGCCTATGATTATCTTCTCTTCATTCGGCGTACTCGCATTCATCCTGACCTTCCTGCTCAAGATCGAGGACAAGAGAAAGGGCTACAGGCTCGAGGAGCCTAACGTTGCAAAGAAAGATGAATAAAAGGAAAGCGGCGGCATCGTGCTGGGCGGCATTGGCCTGTCTTGTCGTGCCGATGTTCGCATCGTATTTCTTCGATGACATGTTCTCATCCCTCTCCCAGCTGTTCCGCAACCCGGAACTCCTGGAACTGGGATGGGATTCAGCTGATTACGGCTTCTATGCCGGCGGATATTCATTCCTCTGCGTGTGGGGCGGCCTCATTGTCTGCGGAATGCTGCTGGACAAGTGGGGAGTGAGGGTGACAGGCTCCATCTTCGTGGGAATGATGACAGCCGGAGCGGCCCTGGTAACCTTCGCCATCACCTCCGGAATGGCTCCGAAAACCTCATTGACAGTGGCCTATGTGGGATGCACGCTCTTCGGGCTGGGCAGCGAGATTGCCGGAGTCGGAGTAACCAGGTCCATCGCCAAATGGTTCAAGGGCAGGAACATGGCATTCGCAATGGGCCTACAGCTGGCCATAGCCCGTCTGGGAACCGCCCTGGCCCTTATTCTTTCGCCGATGCTGGTGAAGGCCAAGGCCGAAGGGGAAATCTACACCCTTCTCGAGACAGCAAAGCCTGCATTCTTCGGACTGGCATTGCTCCTCCTCGGCACAGTTCTCTGGGCCGTGTTCGTGATGATGGATGCAAGATTCGACGCACAGAACGGCCTCACGGACAGGAAGGAGAGGAAAGAGGAGGACGAATTCAAATTCTCCGACATATTCAAGGTGCTGTCCAACAAGCACTTCATAATGTCGGCCCTGCTCTGCGTATTCTTCTACTGCAGCATCATATCGTTCAAGAAGTTCGCCACGTCAATATTGATTCCGAGATTTGACCTTCCGGCAGAGAGCGCCAGCCTGATGGTGTCCCTGATACCGTTCTCCACGGTAATCTTCGCCCCTCTGTTCGGTTCGCTGGTGGACAAGGTCGGCAAGGGTACAAGATGGATGATCGCGGGTTCGGTTCTCGTTCTCATTGCACATATCATCATCGCCTTCGCACCTGAAGGGGTGAGCGGCTTCGGATATGCAGGCATCGCGATTCTCGGCGTGGGATATTCCATCGTCCCGGCAGCCCTGTGGCCTACCGTGTCGAAAATAGTCCCGGAGAAGAATCTCGGAACGGCATATTCCCTCATCTACTGGATTCAGAATATGGGAATGCTGCTGGTGCCGATTGCCGTGGGCTTCATATTCAGGAATACGGAATCAGGAAAGATTGCGGCTCTCCATTCAGAGTATGTGTTCCTGGCTCTCTGTGTGCTGGCAATAGTTGTGTCCCTGCTCTACGCAAGGTCTTCGGACAGGAATCCGGATCTGGGGCTGGACAGGGCTAACGGGTAAGTATCCGGACGGCCGCGTCAACGCTGAGGGCGTCCTCAACCCTGAAGCCGCCTGTACGGGTACGGCGCAGGGATGCGAGATGGGCACCGGAGCCCAATGCCTCCCCGAGGTCACGGGCAAGGGCCCGCACATAAGTCCCCTTTGAACATACTACACGTATATCCGCCTGAGGAAGATGGAGTTGCGAATTGTCAGTGACATTGATCCTGAGATTCCGGCCGTCTTCCTCAGACGTTTCATACTGCTTGGACGGCACACCCTCGGGCCAGAATCGCAGGAGCTCCATTTCCCTTATTTCAATCATCTGCTTTGACAGAAGGTCAGCCACAGAATGGTCAAATTCAGCGGCATCTCCGCTTTTCATCTTCTTCCATTCCTTTCTGGCAAGCTCATAGGCCCGGACCCCGTCCACTGACTTGGCGGAGAAAAGAGGGGCGACCTGCTCCTGTATTCCGATGAATGATGGCAGTACCGCCTTGAGAGCGTCCTCAGAGACGCCTTCGGTCGGATATCTCGCATCAATTTCTTTCTCAAGGTCGTATGAAGGTGTCGTAGCCCCGAATGCGACCCCGGCGACATATTCCTTCTCGTGACGCTGGAACTCCTCGGCCTGACGCGTGGCCTTGCCGATGCAGACGAGGAGGACACCCGTGGCAAGAGGGTCCAATGTCCCTGCGTGTCCAACCTTGAGGTTCTTCTTGTGAAAATGCCTGCAGGCGCAATACTTCAGCTTCCTGATGACATCGGCGGAAGTCCATCTGTAAGGCTTGTCCACAGGAACGACAATGCCCTCCGGATAGTCGTCAATACTATCGGAGAGCACTATGTCGAGATGTCTGTTGTCCAGTATCATTGAACCGGAATCTTGTCAATTCTGCGCTGGTGGCGTCCGCCCTCGAACCCGGTTTCAAGCCAGGTCATCGTCATCATCTGAATCATCCTGTAGGAGACAAAGCGGGCTGGCATCACGAGGACATTGGCATTGTTGTGAGCCTTGACGAGACGGGCGATTTCCGTTCCCCAGGCAAGGCCGGCGCGGATTCCGCGGTGCTTGTTCAATGTCATTGCCATACCGTTGCCGGTTCCGCACATTGCGATGCCGCAATCCACCTCACCCTTCTCCACGGCCTCCGCGAGAGGATGGGCGACATCCGGATAATCCATACTGTCGGTCGTGTCTGTACCGAAGTTGACAACCTCATAGCCCTTCTTCTCGAGATAAGGGATGAGCCTGGTCTTGTAGTCCACGCCTGCGTGGTCGCTGCAGATTCCGATTTTCATATATCCTGGTCAATTAAATTATTTTCCGAGACGCTCCGCCGCAAAGGCCATCCTGGCAGCGAACTCCCTGCTTCCGATAAAGGAAAGGATGTCTGCAATGCCGAGTCCGCTCGAAGCACCGGTCAGGGCCAGGCGGATGCAGTTCATCACCTTGCCCATAGGCCAGCCCTGCTCACGGATATAATCCTCAAGCACAGGCTCAATGCTTTCCTTTGTGAAGGCGCAGCCCGATGCGCAGACGTGCTCCTGAGCCTGGAATGCAGGAGTGCAGTTATCCTCTTTCCAGAACTTGTCCACATCCTTGGCAAGGAACGGGGCGGTCAGACTGTCGTCGAACACCTTCACTCTCGGGTCTGCAGCCCTCCGAGGGTCCACCGGCTTCTGGATTTCAGGACCTCCGGCCTTGACTCCGAAAGCCGCATAGTCGGCAGGCGAAAGGAAGAGGCAGGCAGCAATCTCCCAGATATCCTTGACAAAGGTCGCCCTCTCCCTTACGAGGGAAACCACCTCTGCAACGTATTCACGCGTAACGATATGATTCTTGAAATCAATGCCTTTGCCGGCAAACTCCGCCCCTGCAGTCAATGCGCAGGCCGGACAGCCCACGACATTGAAACCGTGCGACTCAAGCATCGGGATGAACATCCCGGTCACCTCCTCATCGGACTTGGTGCGGAGATATTCCTTATTGTACCATCTGGCCTTGTCAGGATTGAATCTTGCTCCGGATTTGATGACACGGTCGAGCGAGAATGCCCCTATGAGCTCGTCCATCGTGAAAAGCTCCCTGTCATCGCCCGGATTCCAGCCGAGCATGGCGAGCATATTCACGAATGCCTCCGGGAAATATCCGTCCTCACGATAGCCTCTGGACTCCTCTCCGGCAGCATTGACCCACTTCAGAGGGAATACCGGGAAGCCGAGACGGTCACCGTCACGCTTGCTGAGCTTGCCCTTTCCGTCCGGTTTGAGAAGGAGGGAGAGATGTGCAAAGCGCGGCATGGTATCCTCCCAGCCGAATGCCTTGTAGAGCATATAGTGGAGCGGCAATGAAGGCAGCCACTCCTCTCCCCTGATGACCTCGCTGATTTCCATGAGATGGTCGTCCACGATATTGGCGAGGTGGTATGTAGGCAGTTCGTCGGCCCTCTTCCAGAGCACCTTGTCGTCAAGGGTGTCGGTATTCACCTCGATGTGTCCGCGAATCAGATCGTCCATCTTCACAACGACATTCTCCGGCATCTTGAACCTTATGGTCCATGTGTCGGTCGTCTCGAGGAGGTTCCTTACCTCATCCTCAGGCAGGGTGAGGGAATTGCGAAGCTCCATCCTCGTCTTCTGGTTGTAGATGAAGGTGCCTCCTGCGGACTCCGCAGCCGTCCTCTTCGCCTCAAGTTCCTCGGCAGTGTCGAAAGCATAGTAGGCATAGCCGTTGGCAATGAGCTGGTCAGCATAGCTGCGGTAGATGCCCTTGCGCTGGGACTGCCTGTATGGGGCGTGAGGATGCTTCTCCGAGGCCACCTCGACGACATTGCCATTCTCGTCAACGCCCTCGTCAGGATGGATGCCGCACCAGTTGAGAGCCTCAATGATGTATTTCTCGGCGCCAGGCACGAATCTGTGGGAGTCGGTATCCTCGATGCGGATGATGAAGTCTCCACCGTTCTGCTTGGCGTACAGATAGTTATAGAGAGCCGTCCGGACGCCTCCCATGTGGAGAGGACCGGTAGGTGACGGCGCAAATCTTACTCTTGTTCTTCTTTCCATAATGATATGTCTGTTTCAGCACGGCAAAATTACTACGTTTCATTCTATTACGCAAGAATTCCGCCCGGCAAGAACATTACTCAGCCTGCTTGCTGTGCTTCATTGACCTCCGGATTGCCGCCTTGTTGGTCAGATCGCTGATTTCCTGCGAGCTGCTGACAACGAGAGCCGGCTTTTCGGCATAGCTGAAATGAGGCACGTTCTCGGTCGTATTGTAACTGATTTTGTTGACGTATGTCTCCTCCCGGAGCTGGATTTCACAGCCGGCTTCCAGGTCCCTCCCCTTGTAGGTAAAGTCCCTGCCAATGATAATCAGCTTGCTCAAATCATCCCCGGTGAGTTCGGTAAGAGTCTTCTTGAATCCCGTGGCAATGACAGTGATGCTGATTGTATCGTCCGCATTCGGGTCGTCGAACCATATCAGCCCCCTCTTGGACTTGTCCACCAGTCCTGTCCTCTCGGTAATGAGGTCGGTAATGGCGCCGAACTGCTGCATCTTGAGGCCGTTCTCATTGTTGGCCGCAGTGACATTGATAAGGAGATTCTTGGCTGTAGAAAGGTCAAAATCGTTCAGAAGCGGTGACTCAAGTGCCTGTGTCACAGCCTTTTCGATACGATCCTTTCCGCTTCCCCATCCGCAGCCCATCAGGGCCATTCCGCTGTTCTTCATCATTGTCACGACATCCTGGAAATCCACATTGATGTAGCCCGGCTTGTTGATGATTTCAATGATGCCCCTTACGGCGGTGGCAAGCACCTCGTCAGCCTTAGGGAAGGCATTCTGCACAAGCTCGTCCCCGAAATAGGCATAGAGTTTCTCATTGTTGATTATGAGAAGGCTGTCCACATTCCTCTCGAGTTCGTGAATGCCGTCCGCTGCCTTTGACAATGCCAGACGGCCCTCATTGCGGAAAGGCAGGGTCACAACAGCCACCGTAAGAATGCCGTTTTCCTTGGCCAGCCTCGCAATTACCGGGGAAGCTCCCGTACCGGTGCCTCCTCCGAGTCCGGCAGTGATGAAAAGCATCCTCGTCCCGCCCTCGGTAATCCTGGCCAGAATCTCATCCTGACTGTCAATCGCCGCCTTCCTGGCCACATCCGGATCCGTACCGGCTCCGAGTCCGTTGCCGAGCTGAAGCTTTATCGGCACATCACTCTTGAAAAGGGCCTGGGAATCAGTATTGCAGACAATGAATCCGCATCCCTGAATCTTCTGCCTGTACATATAGGTTACGGCATTGCAGCCTCCGCCGCCGACACCGATGACCTTTATCATTGTCTTCTGCTGCTCCCAGTCAGTAGGGGTCACAATATTGGTATCACTGATATAGTCTGTCATAGCCTGCCGTATTTATACATTCTCATTATCCATCTCATTGAACATATTGGCAACTTTCCAGCGCACCCTGCTGAAAATGCCGTCCCTGGACTTCTTTTCCTTCTTCCCCCCGTCTTCCTTCTTCTCTTCTTCAACCGGTTCCTCCTCTCTCTCCTCCGGAACTTCCTCAGTCTCAGCCACTTCCTCAACCGTCTCCACAGCAGCAGGTTCCTCTGCCACAACCGGTTCTTCCTCAGCCACTTCCACTTCAGCCTCGTCGGCAACAGCGCAGCAATTCAAGTTATCCTCCTTTGCAAGGAGAACCATTCCGGCGGTACAAACTGCGTCAGTGCTCAGGATGCCCTCGCAGCCGGTAGCCACGAAACCGCCCTTAGGATATCCTGTCCTTACCGTGTATCCGGAAATGTCCCTCAGGAAATTGCCGATGTGCAGCATTTCCGCACCGCCTCCGGTAATGACCACACCCTTGCGGAGATACTCCGAGAGTCCGCTCGTCTGTATGAAATAGAGCATAGCGTCCAGGATTTCCTGCTCCCTCGCAGTGATAATCTGGGAAAGATACCTCACCGGAATCTGGTTGGAGATATTGCTGCTGTCGGTCTCGACCTGTATTATCTTTTCCCCAAGCGTCTGAAGCTTGTCCGGCAGACAGCCGCCGAATGCCTTCTTGATGTTTTCCGCAAGCAGGTCCGAAATCGTGCATTCCGACCTTATGTCCGAAGTGACCACATCGCCTCCGAAAGGAATTGCGGAATAATGCGTAAGGATTCTGTCGATATAGATGGACACCGAGGTGGCGCCGGCGCCAAGGTCAATCAGGGCGACACCGTTCTGCAGTTCCTCGTCCGTCAGGACAGCCCTGGCCGTCGCAATAGGACTGAAATATGTCCTCACAATGGCAATTCCAAGGTCAGAGAACACCTTGTAAAGAGAGTTCACGCTGCTCCTCTTGCCAATGAAAATCTTGAAGTTTCCGGTAAAGGACGGGCTGACCATTCCCACGATGTCATTCTCGCTGAGCTGAATATATTCAGGTGTTGCAAATGACTGGGCAACAGCGCCATATATCATCTCATTCTCAGGTCTGTCAAGCTTGCTGTCATCCATTGCCATTTCCTTCAGCATCCTGATTTCATCCTCAGTGATGCACTCGTCCGCATCAGCCCTCGGGAACTCCCCTGAGGCCATCCTCTGCTGGACATCGCATCTCGGAAGGCCCACAGCCACCTGGAGAATCTTGATTTTGAGCTCATTCTCCGCATCTGACACAAGTCCGCGGACAACTTTTTCCACCTTGGCAATATTAAGGACAGCACTGTTCCTCATACCGGCAGAAGGAGCCGTCCTGTAAAACAGAATCTGGATATTGTCCCCGAGAACCTTGGCAACGGCCAGAGCCGTCTTGCTTGTTCCGAGGTCAATCACCGCCAGATATCTCTCAGTGTCTTCATTGAGTGTATTCATAATATTTCCCGTTTTCTCTTATTTTCTACAAACAATCTGTCCTGCGTATGATACGTCCACAGTGGAATAATAACCCTCATCCTTCCTGCTTCTGACATATCTGTAATAATCCTCTATCTTCTCGAACTTCTCACGGAACTCTTCCGGACGCCCGATTATGAATCTCTCCCTGCCCTTTCCGGGCACAAGAACCAGCCTGCCCCGGGTGTCAACATGAATCTGGGATATCGAGTCGGACCAGCCCCTGTTGTCCGCAAGAAAGTTCACCAGTTCCAGCACCCCATTCATCCAGGACTTCTCCGCTTCGCTCTCCGGCACTCCCTTGAATCCGGCAGTAATCCTGAGCGGAATCCTGCCGTCAACCACAGGTACCCTCGAGGTATAATTCCTCTGTGTCGGGAATATGAATCCGGACGCATCCGCATACCAGCTGCCGGAGCCGGAAATGAGCCTGACCACGGGACGGCGCTGTGAAATGATCACATTCAGATACCCGTCCTTGGTGACATAGGCGTCCGCCCGCAGAATCGGTCCCCTGGCATTCAGCACCTCCTCGATTTTCTGAAGGTCAATGTCTTCCAGGCGCTTCCCCGAGCAATCCCCGTATCCTTTGGAAATATATCCCTTCACATCCTCCTCCGTGATGAAAGACTTGTCCACCCCGGCCTCGAACTCCACCCTGACACCGCCACAGGTACGGCTATGGTACTCTTTGGCCTCCCTCCTGTCAAGGAAAGTCAGGAATACCAGCACGGCTATCAGGAAGACCGTCACCAGGGCATATTTCCAAAGTCTGTTCATCTACAATCTCGCCTCAAGCATCTTTGTTATAGGTTCAACAAATCTGTCAATGTTTCCCGCCCCGAATGTCACAAGCACATCAAGGGGTTCTGTTTCAAGATACTCCATAAGTTCCTCCCTTCGGAGCATAACCTTCTCCGGTGCAGTCACCTTGTCGAAGATAATGCCTGAGTCAACACCGGGAATCGGCTCCTCCCTTGCAGGATAAATGTCCAGGAGGATGAGTTTGTCCACCCCGCTCAAGGCCTCTGCGAAACCTTCCGCGAAATCACGTGTCCTGGTATAGAGATGAGGCTGGAACACGGCAGTGATCTTCCGGCCCGGGAAGATGTCCCTCATCGAGCTTATTGCCGTAGCAAGTTCCTTCGGATGATGGGCGTAATCGTCAATGTATGAGAGGCCCGGCGTATTCAAATGAAGGTCGAGGCGTCTCCTCACTCCGGAGAATGTGCCGATTGCCTTCCTGATTGCCTCAGGCTCAAGTCCGTAGCTCAGGCATATGGCGGCAGCGGCAATGCTGTTCTCCACATTGACCCAGCCGGGTACTCCGCATTTCACATCCCTGATGACACCTCCCGGATAAACCAGGTCGAAGGAAAAGTACCCCAGATTGTCAGGAGAGGCATTCTCAGAATGGAAATCGGCCTCAGGATTGTCCAGATGATAGGTAAGGACCTCCGCCCCGGTATCCTCGGCATTGATGTCGATTCCGTATTTGGCAATCACCCTTCCGCTGACCTGGGATGCGAAATCCTTGAATGCCTGCCGAACGTGGCTTATGTCGCCATAGATGTCCAGATGGTCGGCATCAATTGCGGTAATGACGGCCACCTCAGGGTAAAGCTGGAGGAAAGACCTGTCAAACTCGTCCGCCTCGGCCACCACCGCGTCGCTGTGGCTCATCAGGAGATTGGTCCCGTAATTCTTGGAAATGCCGCCGAGGAAGGCCGTGCAGCCGACTCCGCTGTCTGTCAGGATATGGGCTGTCAATGTGCTCGTGGTGGTCTTTCCGTGTGTTCCGGCCACTGCCAGGCAACGCTTCCCTCTGGTAATTTCTCCCAGAATCCTGGAGCGCTTCAGCAACTTATAGCCATTCTCCCTCACCTTGACCATCTCACCGAGAGATTCCGGGATTGCCGGAGTATAAATCACCAGTGTGCCCCCGACATCCTCCGGAATGAGGTCCGGCCGGTCTTCGAAATGAATGCTGATGCCCTCCTTCTGCAGTTCCGCAGTCAAATCGGACGGGGTCTTGTCATAGCCCGAGACCTCGTAGCCCTTGAATCTGTAGTATCTGGCAATGGCACTCATACCTATTCCGCCGATACCGATAAGATAAATATGTGAATAATCAGCCATTCTGATTCCTCCTGTCAACAAGTTCATAAATCTTCTCCGCGATTCGGAATGCCGCGTCAGGAAGGGCAAGAGCGGAAATATTCTCTTCCATACGGGCAATTGCCGCAGAGTCCGATACAAGTTCCAATGCCTTGGACATCAATACTTCAGGAGCATCGGAATCCTTGACGAGGGCTGCCGCATCCTTCCTGACCAGAGCCATTGCATTATGTGTCTGATGGTCCTCCGCCACATTAGGGGAGGGCACGAAGAGGGCTGCCTTGCCTACAGCGCAGAGTTCCGATACGGTACTTGCGCCCGAGCGTGAAATCATAAGGTCGGATACAGCATACGCCAGGTCCATCCTGGAAATGAAATCATTCCAATGAATATTTCCGCATTTCTCCCCGGCATTGGCCATAAACGCCTCAACCTGAGCCTTGTAGTACTTCCCGCACTGCCAGATTATCTCGACATTCTCCCCACCCGGGCAACCATTGTCAATCCATTTCATCATTGACCTGTTCAGAGTGCCGCTTCCGAGGCTGCCTCCGACTATCAGAATATGCTTGCGGGCCGGGTCCAGTCCGTAAAACTCCATTCCGGCCTTTCTCATTTCCTCAGTTGCAGGGACTATCCCCTTCCTGATCGGATTGCCTGTCATCACGATTCTGTCAGCCGGGAAGAATCTCTCCATTCCCTCGTATGCCACACAAATCACATCGGCCTTCTTTCCGAGGATTTTGTTGGTAAGGCCGGCGAATCCGTTCTGTTCCTGAATCAATGTCGGGACACCGTGTCTCTGGGCCGACCAGAGCAAGGGCGCGCTGGCATATCCCCCGACACCTACAGCAACATCAGGATGGAAGTCCCTGATTATGTCCCCGGCCTTGGAAATGCTCCTGAGAATCTTGAAAGGAGCCTTGAGGTCGTTTATGATATTCTTGAGATTGAGCTGGCGCTGGAGGCCGACAACCGGCAAGCCCACAATCCTGTAGCCCGCAGCAGGGACCTTCTCCATTTCCATCTTGCCCTCGGCCCCGACAAACAGTATTTCGCTGTCCGGATTGAGCCTGCGCATCTCATCCGCAATGGATATGGCCGGGAAAATATGACCTCCCGTACCTCCACCGCTGATCAGTATTCTCAATTGTCTGTATTTACTCATAACTATCAGTCCTGACTTTCAAAATCGTCCAAATCATTTAAGGTGTCACTCTTTTCATCTCCTGTGCCGAAATGCGCATTCATCATTTCCTCGGCCGTCTCCCTTGCAATCTTCTTCTTCGCCATGCGGCTGATTGACAGGATGATACCGAAGGCTACGCAGAAGCAGAGGAACGAACTGTTTCCGTGACTTATCATCGGAAGGTTCTGCCCCGTCATCGGCATAAGGTCAACATTGACGAGAATGTGCAGCAGGGCCTGGCAGGAAATGAGGGCGACGAGGCCTGCCACGGCGCATTTGGCAAAGACAGTGTCACAGTTCCTGACTATGATCGAGCCCCTCGCCAGCAGCGTGCCGTAGAGCATGAGTATAAGTATTCCGCCCACCAGACCATACTCCTCTATGATGAAGCTGTACATATAGTCCTCGTACATCACCGACACGATATATCTCTGGGTACTCTTTCCGGGACCTTTTCCCAGAAGGCCGCCCGTGCTTACGGCAACCTTGGCGCTGATTACCTGTTTCGAGCCGTCAAGAACCTGCTGGAATGCCAATGTCCCCGGTTCGAGCTTGTGCAGTTCCTCAATCGGATCGCCGTGAAAATCGCTGACACGGGAAATCGCAGTCGTCACCCTGGTAAGGAATTTCCATCCTGTGAGCTTCTGCAGTCCGAAAACCAGGCCGAGGGCAATGACTCCGGCAATCAGAAGATGGGAAATGTATTTCCACTTCATGTTCCCGACAATGACCGTGAAGCCCATCACAAGTCCCAGGAATATGGCACTGGAGTTACTTCCGGCAAGTTCCAGAAGGAAGACAATGACCATCGGAGCCCCGAGGTAGAACATTACCCTGCCCTCCTCGCTTGAAAGGAAGCGGAGCCAGCCGAAATTAGCGAGCTTGTCGGCAAGTTGTGTCTCCTTGTTCTTCAATGCCTGGAGAGCCCAGGCAAGGTACATGACCATCGCCACCTTGACCACCTCATACACCATGACCGGGACACCGAACATCACTATTGTTCTCCAGGTCCCGGAACCCCTGTAGGTTTCGATTGGCTTCAGGAAAGGAATCTTGTCGAAATGAGAGTCCAGCAGGACCAGAAGAAATACCGAGGCAATGAAACCGAACTTCGCGAAGAATTTCAGGAAGCCCACCTTTCCGAACTTGTATATGGCCCATATCACTGCCAGTCCGCTGAGGGCGACATAGACCTGCTTGATGGCATAGTCAAGCCTCGAAGTCCCGTTGAGTCTGGCGAGAAGCGAGGTTGACGAGGCCATTCCGACAATGGAGAACACGATTATGGCGAAGACGATAATCCAGATGATTTTGTCGCCTTCAAGCTTGTCTATCAGGTCGCTGAACCTGAGCGCCTTATGTTTCCCCGTCGATTTAGCCATTGTCAATCAATGCATTACAGCTTTCTAACGGCAGCCTTGAACTGCTCTCCCCTGTCTTCATAGCAGGTGAAGAGGTCGAAGCTTGCGCAGCATGGGCTGAGGAGGACGACGTCCCCGTCCCCGGCAAATCCTGCCGATGTCCTCACGGCTTCCTCGGCCGACATTGTATCCTTGATGTTCTCCTTGCCCACAACAGACTCGAAAGCCTCGTGAATCTTGCTGTTATCCACTCCGAGGCATACGATTGCCTTGACCTTCTCCCTGACAAGTGACTCCAGGACCTTGTAGTCATTGCCCTTGTCGGTTCCACCCACAATCCACACTACCGGGCGGGTCTGGCATTCGAGAGCATACCAGGCAGCATCCACATTGGTGGCCTTGGAATCATTGATATACAGCACTCCCCCGACACTCATCACCGGCTCCAGCCTGTGTTCGATCGGCTTGAATGTCTCGAGAGACTCGCGGATTACAGCATTGTCAATGCCGGTGGCCTTTGCAGCAAGAGCGGCAGCCATTGAATTGTAAACATTGTGAATGCCTCCGAGTGCAAGTTCCTTCAGGAAAATGTCGCATTCCTCATCCTCATACTTGACGATGATGCGGTCATCCTCAATGTAGGCGCCCTGCTCCACCTTGTCCTTCTGGGTGAAAGGCAGTTTCTTGGCCTCAGTGACGATTTTGTCGAGATGGTTGATGGTGATTTCGTCATCCGAGTCGAAGATGAAGCAGTCTTCAGGCCTCAAGTTCCTGATAATGCGGAACTTGGCCCTCACGTAGTTCTCCATGTCGTAGCCATACCTGTCGAGGTGGTCTGGAGTAATGTTGGTAATCACGGCAATATCAGGCCTGAACTCATAGCAGTTGTCCAGCTGGAAACTGCTGATTTCCAGAACATAATAATCATAATGCTCGGTAGCGACCTGAAGCGCGTAGCTCTTGCCGATATTGCCGCCGAGACCCACATTGAGCCCCGCCTCCTGAAGGAGATAGTAAATCAATGAGGTAGTGGTGGTCTTGCCATTGCTTCCGGTAATGCATATTTTCTTCGCATTGTCATAACGGCCAGCGAACTCAATCTCGGAGACAATACCGATTCCGGCCGCCTCGATTTTCTTCACGAGAGGCACTGTGGACGGGATGCCCGGGCTTTTGATGACCTCGGAAGCATTGAGAATCAAATCCTCTGTATGACCGCCCTGCTCGAAAGGGATTTCCCATTGCTCGAGCATTTCCACATACTTGTCCTCAATCTTACCCTTGTCGGAAAGGAAAACGTCAAAGCCCTTGACCTTTGCGAGAACTGCGGCACCAACACCGCTTTCTCCTCCTCCAAGAACAACAATACGATTATTCATAACTATCTGATTTTCAACAATGCCAATGTCGCCACAGCCAATATAAGCTCAACCAGCCAGAAGCGGGCGACAATCTTTGCTTCCGGGATTGGGTGTGAAGGCCAGCTAATGAGGGCAGGAACGTCAATCTTCTGATAATGATGGTGAAGAGGCGCCATCCTGAAAATCCTGCGGCCGGCTCCGTATTTATGTTTCGTGTATTTGAAATAAAATCTCTGCATCAGTACCGAGAGGCTCTCCACGAAGAATACTCCGCAGAGAATCGGCAGCAGGAGCTCCTTCCTTATGAGGATGGCGCTTACACCGATGATTCCTCCGACGGCAAGGCTTCCTGTATCGCCCATGAACACCTGGGCAGGGTATGAATTGTACCACAGGAAACCGCAGAGGGCACCCACGAAGATGGCCATGAAGATTGCCACCTCTCCGGTACCCGGAATGAACATTATGTTGAGATATTCCGAATTGAGGATATTGCCGCTGAGCCAGGCGAGGATTCCTATCACCACACCGACAATTGCTGATGTTCCTGCGGCAAGGCCGTCCATTCCGTCAGTGAGATTGGTTCCGTTGGAGCAGGCGGTAATGACAATGACAATCATCAGCACGTAGATTGCCCACTTGCAATACCAGCCCCAGGCGCCCTTGAAAGGAGAGAAAGCCTTGTAGTCGAACTCATGGTCCTTGATGAAAGGAATTGTGGTCTTGGTGCTCTTGACCACATTCTCCATTTCCCAGACGCTGTCCTCGACAAGGGTCTCGGTGTCCACATTGAGGGTCTGCTCAGGCTTGACCTCAACCTTCTCCCTAACGACAATCTGGTCACTGAAGCATACCGTGAGGCCTACCACGAAGCCGAGGGCAATCTGGAGAATGAGCTTCATCTTCTCGCTCATTCCTTCCTTGTCGTGCCTGAAGACCTTGATATAGTCATCGACAAAGCCCATTCCGCCACACCAGAGGGTGGTGAGAAGCAGGAGCTGGGTATAAATGTTGGTCAGGTCGCAGAAAAGCAGCACCGGCACAATGATGGCGAGCAGAATGATGACTCCGCCCATTGTAGGAGTGCCCTTCTTCTGCATCTGTCCCTCAAGGCCGAGGTCACGGATTGTCTCCCCGATCTGCTTCCTCTGCAGCCAGCGGATGATTCTTCTTCCCACGAAAAGGGATATGAGCATGGCGGTGACACAACCGAGCATGGCCCTGAATGACAGATAAGTCATAAGGCCCTGTCCCGGAATGTCGTATTCCTTCAATGCCTGGAAAAGTGCATAAATCATAATTGTCCCATCGTTTTGAAGACCTCGCTGACAATCTCCCTTTCGTCAAAATGTCTATGCTCGGTACCTATTATCTGATATGTCTCGTGTCCCTTGCCCGCAAGCAGGATGACTGAGCCTGCCGGGGAAAGTGTAACTGCCGCCCTGATTGCCTCCTTCCTGTCCGCGATGAACAATGCCCTGGCAAGTCCCTCCGGGCTGAATCCCTTCCTGATATCCTCCAGGATATCCTCGGTCCTCTCGGTCCTGCTGTTGTCCGAAGTAACGAAAACCCTGTCGGAGTACTTCTCCGCAACGGCTGCCATCTCAGGTCTCTTGGTCTTGTCCCTGTCTCCTCCGCATCCGAAGAGACAGACGATATTCTTCTTCGGCCCGATCTCCCTGAGGGTACGGAGAACATTCTCCATCGCATCCGGAGTGTGGGCGTAATCGATTATCACTGTAATGTCTTTCGGGCCTCTGAGTGTCTCCAGCCTGCCCTTGGCGGATTCCAGGCTGCTGATCTGGAGCAAGGCCTCGTCCTCAGTGGCCCCGCAGATGACGGCCGCCGTGTAGATTGCCAGGAGATTGTAGGCATTGTGCTGGCCGATAAGCCTGGTCCACACTTCCCTGCCGTCAATCCTGAGCTGCATGCCGTCGAAACTTTCCTCCACAATGCGGCAGGTATGATCCGCAATGCTCCTGCAGGAGTAGGTAACCACCTTTGCTGCAGTGTTCTGCACCATCACCATTCCGTTCCGGTCATCAGCATTGGTAACCGCATAGGCACCTGCCGGGAGTCTGTCGAAGAAGAGTTTCTTGCAACGGAGATACTCGGCGAAGGTCTTGTGATAGTCCAGATGGTCGTGAGTGAGGTTGGAGAAGATTCCTATATTGAAATCCAGACCGGTCACACGCTCCTGCTCCATTCCGATTGAGCTGACCTCCATGAAACAGTATTCGCAGCCCTCGTCCACCATCTCCCTCATCAGGGAATTGATGGTGATCGGGTCCGCAGTCGTGTTTGCTGTCTCCAGCATCCTGTCACCCACATAGTTGGCAATTGTGGAGAGCAGTCCGCACCTGTAGCCGAGATTCGTGAAGAGATGGTACAGCAATGTCACCGTAGTGGTCTTGCCGTTGGTTCCGGTGATGCCGACAAGGGTCAGGAAACGGGAAGGATGCCCGTAAAAGGCGTCCGCCGCCATCGCCACCGCATATCTCGAATCAGGGACACGTACAAACGCCACTTTCTCCCGGAGGGAAGGATCAAGACCTTCCAGCTGCTCCCGGAGAGCCTCCTCATCCTCGTACAATACGGCTGAGGCACCTTTTTCGATGGCCGAGGCAATGAATTCATGTCCATCGCCCGCAAAACCGCGTACCGCAATGAAGGCCGCGCCGGGAATCACCTTCCTGGAATCGCTGCAGACCGCCGTCACGGCTATTCCGGACGGGCCGGAAACCTCGACCGCCTTGCACTGTGATATAATGTCCTTCAATATCATTCTATTGTAATTTCAATGTAACTGTTTCTCCTGTCTTCAATGCCGTACCCTGTGCCGGGCTCTGTGAAACCACGTGTCCGCAACCCGAATATGAGCATCTGTAGCCATCATTCTCGATGGCAAAGAGGGCATCTTTCAGCCCCATCCCCATCACGTTCGGCACCCTTCCGTCCCGGGACGTGACCGGTTTGTCCACCTTGATGTCCGGCATCTGGGACTTATCCCCGTAAACCTCCCGGAATGTGCCGTCCATCACATAGAGGTTGTCCACAATATCCTTGTACACGGCCGCAGGGATTGAACCTCCGAAAACGGCCTTGCTTGTAGGATAGGAATAAAGCACCACAATTGCCGTATATTTCGGCTGCTCCGCCGGGAAAAATCCCACGAAAGTCGCCTGATATTTGCGCCTTCCCTCCCTGTCCTTGAACGGATCTGTCTTGCTGGCCTGCGTCGGGTCCATATATACCCAGGCCGTTCCTGTCTTTCCGGCAACCCTGAGTCTGGCATCCTTGAGCCTAGCCGCCGTACCTTCCGAAGTAATGGAAAGAAGTCCGCTGGTCAGGCTGTCGGCAACCGCCCTTGAGCATACAGCTCCATTCAGCACCGACGGGCCTTTCTTCTTGATAACCTTCCCGTCTTTCTCCACCGACTCCACGATATAAGGGCGCATCATCCTCCCCTTGTTGGCGATGGCATTGTAGAATGTCAATATGTGGAGCGGGGTCTCCGCCACCGCATATCCAATCGCTACTGAAGCAAGGTCTGTCATTGTCCAGTACCTGGAATCCGGAGAAGGCAGCACCGGTGTTGCAAGGCCCTGAAGGTCAAAGTCAAAGGCTTCGCCGAGACGATAGCGATAAAGGTTGTCGATCAGTTTTTTCGGCTCGGAAGCGTAGTTGTCCTTCACCAGTCTCTGGAATATGTAGTTCGATGACATCTCATATCCTTTCCTCACCGACATCGTCTTCTTTCCGGTCCTCCGCTCATAATCCCTGACGTGATCGTCAGCCTTGATTTTTGCAATCTTCACATCTCCCCCGTCTGTCGGTATCTCGTCCGAGAGCTTGACTCCGGCATCCTCCATCACGCTCATCAGGATTGCAGTCTTGAACACTGAACCCGGATTGCCCTTTCGTCCAATTGCCAGATTGTAGGTCTCCCCCAATGCCTTCGAAACCGAGTCCCTCAACAGGTTCACCATAGTGCAGATAGCTCCGGTCTCAACATCCATCACCATCACGCAGCCACCCTCGATATCCGGCTGGTCCGTAATCCTGGACCTCAGCGACTTGTCCGCAATATCCTGAAGGTCAATGTTGATTGTTGTCCTGACATCATAGCCGTCAGTCGCATTGACCCAGCTGCTGTCCTTGTCGAGAATCATTGCCTTGTCACTCTTTCTCATCCATCTGTAGCCGCTGCTGCCGTGGAGATAGTAGTCGTATGCCCCCTCCAATCCCTTAGCTGTCTTGCCATCCTCTACATATCCTATTACCCTGCGGGCAAGTGACCCGTATGGATAACTCCTCTTGTCCCTGTTCACGACAATGATCCCGCCCTTGTTTCCTCCTTCGCAGAACAAAGGCATCTGCCTGAATTTCAGCATTGTGGCATGGTCCACCAGACCGCTGACCTTCATATAGGTATTGCCTTTCTCCCTGCCGGCGACAATGGACTTGTACCATCCGTCGGCACTCTTCTCAGGAACTGCGGCGGCAAGGCTTTTCGACAGCTCGCGAGCCTTGGCCCTCCACTCATTCTCCTTCGCCTCTCCCTTCTCACGTCCCTTTGTCTTGCCATAGTCAATGAACTCCTGCTTTCTGACAGTGCAGTCCATAAAAATCTGGTACATCGGAATGGAAGTGGCAAGAAGCCTTCCTTCCGACGATATGATGTCTCCCCTTCTCGGCTCAATCGGCTGCCTCGTACTCTTGTTCATATAGTACTTCGCAATGTACGGGTCGCTGTCCACGAAGGTATTCTGCAGATAAATCACCCTCAGAATCACAGCGACGGAAGCAATGATGAAGACGATGTAGAGAAGCCAGAGCAGGAATCCCTCCCTGTCGGTTTTCTTTATATTCTCCTTGTTTCTCACCATCATCTCCTCCTCTTGTCGATTACCACGGCCGGCTTCTCCGGCACCCCTACCCCCGAATTGAGGCCATCCAGAAGGGCATCCACGGTACTCGCCCTGTCGAATCCCTTGAGAATCACCATCTTCTGCGCATGCTTGATTGACAGTTCCTTAATCACGGCCCTGTTCTTCTCAGCCCTTGCGATTACATTCTCCGATGCCATGTCAAAAAGAATCGCAAGCCAGAAAAGCACGAAAACGTAGAGGAAATACGGAAAGAGTTTCTCCGCGCCGAGCCTCATAAGGAGCTTTCCCTCAAGGATGGACTTGAACACCTGGCCGAGGAATATCATAATTTTCCTGAAACTCATACCTCGTCCTCCCCAATTTTCTCTGCAATTCTCAGCTTCGCGCTCCTCGCCCTGGTATTGGAAGAAATCTCCTCCTCGGACGGAAGAACCGGTTTCCTGTTGACAGCCCGCAGAGGGGCGTTGACATTGCCGTAGAAATCCTTCTCCACCTCACCCCTGATATTGCCTGCCTTGATGAAGTTCTTGACCATCCTGTCCTCAAGGGAATGGTAGGTGATGACAACGAGCCTGCCTCCCGGGAGGAGCGCTTCGGCCGCGCCGGAAAGGAACTTTTCAAGAGAACGCATCTCGTGATTCACTTCAATGCGCAAGGCCTGGTAAATTTTCGCCAGAATCTTGTGGCTCTGGAACTCCGGGACAGCCGGGGCAATGCATTTGTCAAGATCCCCTGTCGTCCTGATGGCCGCTGCCGCCCTGCCCGACTCAATGAGCCTCGCAATCCTGCCCGGATTGTCAACCTCACCGTAAAGCCTGAGAATTCTCTCGATTTCCTCTCTCGGATAGGTGTTCACCACGTCAGCCGCTGTAAGCGAAGCCTCAGTGTTCATCCTCATATCCAGAGGGGCCTCGAACCTGAATGAGAACCCTCTCTCAGCCGTGTCGAACTGGTGGGATGACACTCCGAGATCCGCCAGAACCCCGTCCACCCCGGCCTCTGCGGGGTCATTGCCCGCGTTCCAGGCATCCAGCATGATTTGATTCCGGATGTAGCGGAAATCCGTCCTGACAAGGGTCAGACGACTGTCATCTATTCTGTTTCCTATAGCGTCACTGTCACGATCGAAGGCGACGACCCTGCCCTCCGGAGACAAGCGTGAAAGGATCTCCGAAGTGTGGCCGCCACCTCCGAAAGTGGCATCTACGTATGTACCTTGGATATTGGTGATGAGAGCCGAAACACTCTCATTGAGAAGCACCGGTGTATGATATTCCGACATTCAGGACCTCCGTCTCTACTGAGAGAGCATCCCGGCCAGACTGATATACTGTTCATTCGAAATGCGGGCCTCTTCGAATTTCTCCCTGGCCCAGATTTCGATCTTGTAGTCATTGCCCGAGAACACTACCTCTTTGTTTACACCTATGGCTTCCAGAAGTTTCTTCGGGACGGAAATCCTGCCGACCTTGCCGTCAGGCTCCACAATCGCGCGGTCACGCATATATTCCCTCCAAAACATAGCGTGATCCCTGTTGAAGAAATTCAGTCTGGACTTGACTTCGGAGCTCTGACGCTCCCATTCCTCAAAGGTGTACATCTCAAGGCAGTCCTCGAAAATGTCTTTCTTTATGACGAACCTCATATCTCCATCGGCTGACATAAGCGACTTGAACGCCGAAGGGAATACCATCCTCCCTTTGTCGTCAATCTTCACCGTATATTCGCCGATAAATGTGTTCATAAATTTTGCCTTTCACGCTATTATCGGCAAATATAGCAAAACTTTTACATTTTCTTACACTTTATTACAATATTTCCCACGATGTTCCTATTTTGCCCGAAGATACCTATCTTTGCCGCCGTTAATTGCAACTGATAATAGAGACACGGGATGTTTAAGGTTATAGCTTGCATGGCCGCAGGAATGGTTTCAGGGCGGTTGCTCCGGATAAAAGGGCTCCAGAAGCCCATTATTGCGGTAACCTGGCTGCTGCTTCTGTTTCTCGGCTGGGAGACCGGGAGCGACAGGGAGGTAATCAGGGCGCTGCCGTCCATCGGTCTGGCGGCCGCGGTGCTCAGCATGGGAGGGATTGCCGGCAGCTGCGCATTGGCCTGGCTGTTATGGAAGAATATGGGAGGCAGGACGGAGAGAAAGGGGGCCGAATCTACGGAAGCCGGGCGGATGCCGGTTACGGAACATACATCAGGGAAAGGCGTCTCCATCTGGAGCGGAATGGGCGGGAGCCTGGTCATACTCGGATTCTTCATTGCCGGTATAGCATTGGGACTCAGCGGATTGCTCTCGGACTCCAGCATTGTTCACAAACTTGGTTTCTGGTCCCTGTGCATATTGATGATGATGGTCGGAATGAGCGTAGGGGGCAATCCTGAACTGGCCGACTCCATCAAGTCAATGAATCCCCGCATTGCCCTCCTCCCACTTGCGACTATCCTCGGCACATACGCAGGCTGCATTATTGTCAATCTCTTCCTCGGCTACGGCATCGCCGATGTCCTGGCCGTAGGCTCCGGCTTCGGCTACTATTCCCTATCAAGCGTGCTGATTTCCAGCAGCCGCGGGCCTCATCTCGGAACTATTGCATTGATTTCCAATATAATAAGGGAAGTTTTCACCCTGCTCTGCGCACCCTTCATCGCCCGAATCGCAGGCCCTCTGGCACCGATAGTTTCCGGAGGTGCGACAACAGCCGACACCACCCTCCCCATCATTTCCAGCTGCTGTGGCGAGAAGTTCGTCCTGATTTCAATATTCCACGGATTCGTCGTGGACTTTTCCGTGCCGCTCCTGGTGAGTCTGTTCTGCACATTGGGAGCGTGAGGGCCTAACGCAGGGTAAAGGCGGCCGCCGTCATTTTCCTGACAATCTCCAGTTCCTCAGGGGAATAGAGGATTGTGTCAATGAAATCCGGCGCCACTCTGGAGAGAATGATGAATGCGGCGAGGGAGATAATTGCGAGAATGACAATGGTTACGGCAATGATTCTGAATGTCTTCCAGAAGCTGGAGCCTCCGGACTGATTGTCTGCAGGCTGGCCGGCAACGGATTCACAGACAGACTCCAGAACGGTTTCAGGGACAATCTCCTGTGAGGTTTCCGGAACAGTCTCGGAGGCGGTCTCCGGAACGGCCTCCTGCACCGGTTCCGGCAGGGCTTCCGGCCCGGGCTCGACTTCTGATGCAGGTTCGACTTCAGGTGCGGATTCGACTTCAAGTGCGGGTTCGACTTCAGGTGCGGGTTCCGGCGCCACCTCAGTCTCAGTTGCGACTTCCGGCTCCGCCTCCTGAATGACTTCAGGGGCGGGCTCCTGAACGGATTCCGATGCCGCCACCGGTTCCAGGACCGGTTCCTGCGCCAGGGCCGGCTCCTCTGCCTGCTCCGGTGCCAATATCGATCTCAACCCGGCCATTGTCTCGGCAACCTCGGAAACCGTCTCCTGATGAGTCTTGAGTGATACCGGCTCAAGCCCGAATCCCTCCGGATAAATATCCAGATTCTCGTCAGCGATGAAGAAGAAATTGTTCTCTTTAGTAGCCCTGAGCCTGCCGAGCCCTGGGAGAACCACCGACTTTCTGACCATCAGAATATCCTTGAGGCCGGAAAGAAAATCATTGACGAAATGTTCAGCGGTATCTTCGCCGATATTGTTCGCCTCGGCATATAACTTCACGATGGTCCTGTCATCCGGATTATCCTTCTGGCGGAATGAAAGCCGCTTGTACGGAGGGTTGATTGTATAGCCCTTGTCCGAGAAACTTGCCGGCACAAAGTCAGCTATGAACATCCCAAGACCAGGCAACGCCACTTCATCCTTCTCAAGAACGACATCCCTTATCATTTTAGCCAAAAGATCGATATCCATAGCAAGATTCTGCAATAAATTGTAATTCAACCACTTATCAAAAAGATGAAGCCACAGTAGCCACAACACCCTCAAAAAATCTTTACAAAGTTAGCAAAAAAATGCGAAAAAAATTTGCAAACAAATCTTTTTGTTGTACCTTTGCAATCCCGAAACAAAAATGCGGGTAAATTCCTGAATAGCTCAGTTGGTTAGAGCATCTGACTGTTAATCAGAGGGTCCCAGGTTCAAGTCCTGGTTCAGGAGCAAGTTTGGGAGCATAGCTCAGTTGGTTCAGAGCGTCTGCCTTACAAGCAGAGGGTCGGGGGTTCGACTCCCTCTGCTCCCACTGAAAAGACTTGAGAAATCAAGTCTTTTTTTGTTATATACGGTCGAACCGATATAATTGGATATAATTGACAAAAACGGTTGGTGAAACCGTTGTAACTTGATTATATTCATACACTTACATAAATTAGATGAAAACGGTTTCATCTAATGAGTGATAATCCAAAAATAAGAAGGCGTTTACGCTGCCCCAGTTGTGGGTCTTTAGACGCGTTAAAATGGGGTGTACGCAAAGGCGTCCAGCGCTATAAGTGCAGGAACTGTCAATCCCTATTTTCTGCAAGACGCAAGGAAATCTCCAAATCAAACAGGTTCATCTGGTTCAAGAAGTGGGTCTTAGGAAAGATGACAGTTGAAGACATAGCCGAGATCAGCGGATATAGTTCTCGGCAGCTCCATCGGTGGTTTGACGAGTATCTGGACGAATATCCGACTTGGCACATCAACACAAGTACTCCTATCTTCCTTCTGATTGACGGGACATACTACTGTGGTCATTGTCTGATCGTTTACCGTGCTGAGAACCTGAAGAGAACCATCTATTACAGGTTTACCTGGTCAGAGGATGATGACGAGATAGCCTCAGACCTTATTAATATAAGATCCATGGGGTATAATGTGACAGGTATCACAACGGACGGAGGCGACAACATCATCCGGGCTGTAGAGTATGTCTATCCGGATATTCCCCGCCAGCGGTGCATAGTTCACGTACAGCGTGAATGCCTCTCGTCTATAACTTTACATCCTCGTACTCCGGAAGGAAGAATGCTGAAGAGTCTCATAATGGGTCTAAGTGATATCAGGACACATAATGACATGATGTGGTGGCTCAGCAGATATAACCTTTGGGTTGAAGAAAACGAAGAGTATGTATGCGAGAAAGCATGTCTGCCAAACTCTACAAGGACATACTTTGTCAGGAATGATCTGAGAAAAGCATACGTTCATCTTCGTAGGGCCATTCCCAATCTGTTTGAGTTCATCAAACATCCAGGACTACCCAAGACCACAAATGCCTTGGAATCTTTCTTTGGGCATGTCAAAGATCAGCTTAGACTGCACCGAGGGTTATCAGAGACTCGTGTGGACAACTTTATCAAATGGTATCTGTACTTCAATGACGAAAAGAAGTCCAAAAAATAAGGAGATGTTTACATTGCTAAAAGTGGTTGGTGAACGAGCTCGTTCACCAACCACTTTTGTCATGATCACCAACCATTTTTGTCAATTATACCGCATCAACCGCGCATCGGAGGACGGAGTTTCCGAAGGGAACGCAGGACTGAGATGCCCGAAACAGGTCAGAGAGCTGTTTCGGCATGCCCCTGGGGGCTGTCGCGCAGCGACTTGGGGTTAGAAGTTAAGGGTCAGGGGGGGGGGAAACCTGTGTACTACAAGTATCCGTAGTGGCATATTGACTGTCAGGTTTGCACGAACGACCACGCTGAAATTCCTCGCCTGGATGAAATACACGAGCGGTCCCGCAGATATGCATCTGGATGAATAAATTGCACGAATGGCCACGCATAAATAGGCAAAAGTCAAGTGCGAGGAGAGCCTTTAGGCGAGCTCCCCGCAGCGCTTGACCTTCAGCCGCCGGAGTGCGTTGATTCCGGCGGCGGTGTTGTCATTGGCATTGATCGGAAACAAATGCAATAACACGCCTCAGAACCAAATCCTCGTGACATTCATCTGGACAGAGACATGTCATTCTAAGGCATTGTGGAGCATCCAGGGTGTCCCAATGGAAAGGAATTGTGTCCATCGGCACCGCCTACATGCCCCACAGCTACGTAGAACCATAGGGTGGGTGTGCAGATGAATGTCACGAGAACATTATTCAGCAAGTATCTCCACGCGAAGGATAAACAGACATTCAGACTTATGCCTCATATCGTGGATGGATTGAGTAACAAAAGTGCACGTGGTCGGTATGGCGTCAACGCAGCCGGAATATACGCCATCCGGCTGCTCAAAGCAGGCTGCGCGAGCTCCGCCGTTGGCTCGCTCCGCCCGCTTTGTGACGGCTTCCGGGCTTGGCTCTTTCACATTGACAAAATTTCAAGCCCCTGAAACGGCTTCGTCTCGATCAACTTAGCATCTCTCATACCTGGATTTTTTCGTCATGCCAGGCTTTGCTCCTACGTCACGCACGGCTTTGACCGGGCATCTTATGAATCAGGACAATAACAGAATGTTCCGTTGCGAAAAGATTCCCGGTCAGGCCGAGTATAACGGCGCAAATAGCTGAGAATCAATAATAAACGGGACCGTCCGCGATATCGACCTCCAGCGTGGATGGTTCAACACATGGATCCCGAACCATCCGCGATTCAGGCCCTAAGTGTGGAAGGTTCGCGCCTGGATACTGAACCGTCCACGATATGGGGCATTAACGTGGAAGGTTCAGCCCTGAACCCCGAACCATCCACGATATGGGGCATTAGCGTGGACGGTTAGGTCTTGGAGAATGGAACCATCCGCGATATCGACCTCCAGCGTGGAGGGTCCAACACATGATACCCGAACTGTCCATGATTCAGGCCCTAAGCATGGAAGGTCCAGCTTTGGACATCGAACCGTCCGCGATATCGACCTTCAGCGTGGAAGGTTCAACACCTGATACCCGCACTGTCCATGATTCAGGCCCTAAGCGTGGAAGGTCCAGCCCTGGACATCGAACCGTCCACGAAATCGACCTCCAGCGTGGAAGGTTCAACACATGAAGTTAAGACCCTGGCGTGCCAGGGTCGGGGGTTCGACTCCCTCTGCTCCCACTGAAAAGACTTGATTTCTCAAGTATTTTTGTCATATGCAGAATTATTTGCATATCTTTGAGATAATCACCTTATTTTCAAAGAGCCATGCAAGCCGATCTTCAGAAATTGTACTGCACATACAAATCCGCCGAGGCATTCTGGGCAGCAGCCGATAATGTGATGACAGACAGCTACAGCCAGAAAATGTTCCTCCGCATCGCAAATGTGCAGAACCACATTGTCCAGCTCCACGAGGACATTGACAGAATCAAGGAACTCGCCGACAATGGGAATCCATACATGCAGTATGCTTTCGCCCGCCTTCACGACACACTTGCCCTCGAAGCCGGTTCCAGCGAGATTTGCGAGAAATACTACGGCCTCGCATTGAACGCCGGGATTGCCGATGCCCGCATGCAGCTGGCATTCATGTACCGCGACGGTGACCTTGGAGAAGTGGACAACAGGAAATTCCGCCGTTATCTGGAGCAGGCCCTTGAGGAAGGCAGCGAGAGGGCCGCGCAATTCAGATTGCATGAAATGATTTTCGGCTCGGATTACGTGACGGCCAACCCCGGCAGGGCCCTCGAACTCATTGAAGAGTATCTCGGCAGTCAGACTGACGAGCCGGACCCGTACTACTACCGCCTCAAGGCACAGGCTGAGGAAACCCTCGGGATGAAAGAGGATGCCGCCAGGGACTATGAAACTGCGGCGAAGAAGGGAGACAGCGAGTCGTTCTTCCTGCTGGCGGTGCTGACCTGCTGCGATGAAGACGGCAATGTCGTTAATGGGGAAAGGTTTTCGGAACTTATGAGCCTCGGTCAGGATGCAGGTGCGGCATCAGCCTATCTGGAGGCCGCCTGTCTGCTTACTGATGACATTTACGAAGCCCTGGACAATGAGAGGAGAAATGAAATACGGGACTTTATGGAGAGCCAGCTTTCGCTTGCTTCCATGATGGGAGAAGGCCAGGCGGCATACCTGCTCGGTTCATACCATGAGGACGGGAAGTACGGTTTCGGACAGGATTTTGACAAAGCGTTCCAATGGTATTCAAGAGGAGCTCTCCTGCGGTCGGCCATCAGTTTCGAATGCCTCAGCCGGATGATTCTCGAGGATGGTACAGCCCCGGAGAAATATGATGAAGAGTTCGGCTATGAATGTGCATACCGCGCATATATTCTTGGCGCAGACACGCTCGAATGCCTGATACGAGGGTATAAGACCGGTCATCTGACCGGTCATGCCGCCGTCATCGAGGAGTTCTATCTGCCAATTTACGAGCAGCAATTCGCCGACGGGGATTATGACGAGCCGGAGATAGAGGAGGATTGCCTGTACGATGACCCGGAAATCGTGACTCCGGAATACAGGGATTGCAACAGGAAGGAACTCGACACGGATACAATGCTGACCATTTGCGAGGACACCCTGGCAAAGGCAAGGAAAGCCGCCATGGAACATCCTCAGGAGCTGGAAACCCTGGCCTCCGGATACGCAGATGCGGCCACCGTCCTGAAAAATTATGAACATCTTCTTGACAGACTCTATTCAATGAACGCCAAGATGCTTGAGCTCATTGGCGATTATCCGCGCATCAAATTGAGAATCAGCAGAATCCAGCTTGAAGTGCTGAGATGGATAGAAGCCCGGAGCGGTCACGAACTCGGCATTGCCGAAGACCTGGAGAATGAAATCCGCAAGCTGTCGGAAAGCATTGACTTGAAATAACAGAAACTTTTCCATACATTTGCGCCCTGAATCTTCAGGGTCGGGTGAAAGTCCCAACCGGCGGTATAGTCCGCGACCCATCGGCAGTATGTCCGAAATCATATTGCAGATGGCTGAGCCGTTGAAACTACGGCACCGACGGTAAAGTCCGGATGGAAGAAGATGCACCTCGTTTCCGGCAACGGGAATGGAGGAACATACCCTGTCAGATTTGTAGTTTATTGTTTCACTCAAACTCACAAACTGACTATGCACAAGTCATTGTCACTCATTGCAGCGGCATTGGTCTTGCCTGCAGCGGCAGGCGCACAGACCGACACAACAGCAACCATTGCACTTGACGGATCAAGCATTTCCGCAAGCATTGCAAACGCCGCAATCTCCTCTCTCCGCCTCACGGACATCAATCAGGACAAGCTCAGGGAAAATGCGCCCGGAAGGACCTTCCCGGAAATGATCAGGAACATCCCCGGCGTCTATTCCACCTCAGAGACAGGCAGTTTCGGA